>JBELAJ010000592.1:0-5172 GCA_049508935.1 Terriglobia bacterium
CGTAAACAGGCAGCATCACGACGCACAGCAAGACCAGGAAGATCAGCCAGTCATAAGGAGCCGGCCTTTCGTACAGCGCGTGCAGCCATTGCATGGGAAACGAAAGGAAATTGCCGATGCACAGCGAGTACAAGATGACGGTGAAAAGATGCACGGGCTCGCCCATGGCCCAGAAAATGGCGCCAATCACGAAAGCGATGAACAAGTAGACGCCCTGGTTGCGGAAGAAGGTCGTCAGCGATTTGGAGTCGGCCCTCATCGTTAGCCTGATTTTCAGCGGATCCCCACCATTCTGTATCCCGCGTTCGCCTGCGATTACTCTGCTCACGTCACATCTTATTCTGACGATTCCCAATAGGCAACTCGCATCCGTGCGGAGCCGATCTGGCGATTCTGCGCGAGTGGTCGGCTTAACACGGAAGTTGGCCACGGTGAGAGGAGCTAAGGACACCCGTCGTCGTATCCTTAAGTGACTCGCAAGTCTTCATTTGATACTTGGGCTAACTGTTTTCTCCAGCTATCGTTTTCCGGTCCGTACCATGCGCCAGCGCTAGAGCTGATGCGTGCAACTTCCGGGTTGCGTGAACCGGGCAGAATTCTCCAAGATCAAAATCCGCTCGCCGCACTCCCGCTTGAGCAACATAACCTAAGCATGGTTAGAGACACCGCCAATGACGCAGTGGCGGGTGATGGCCGCAACCGCAGCAAGCCGAACGCGAGTCTCAGAGCAACAGCTCCACAAATGGGAAATGGAAACCGCCCGATGGGTGTAAAATAAGCGCCGTAGGAGAGCCCCGTAGTGGAAATCCCGCTCTACTTCAAGCTGGCCGAATCCCCTAGCTTGGCAATCCTTAGAAACGGCTTCCAAGCGAACAGCGCGTCCGTGCCGTCGGCCCTTTCAGGCTATGGAGACAGATTCCTCCATGAAATACGATAGCCCCAGAATCCTCGTCATCGGCGCGGGCGTGAACGGCTCTGTCTGCGCCGCTCACCTTCACGCCGCCGGAGTCGACGTCACTGTTCTCGCTCGGGCCCAGCGCCGGGCGGGACTCGAGCGCGACGGCATCGTCATTGAGAATCACAGGAACCAGCGCCGCACCGTCGCCAAGTTCGCCTTCATCGGCGAGCTCACGCCGGGCGACCGCTACGACTACATCCTCTCCGTCGTCCGCCGCAACCAGGTTTCGGCCCTCCTGCCCGTGCTCGCAGCGAACGTCTCGCCCAACGTCGTCTTCATGAACAACAACCTGCTCGGTCCCGGGGAGATCATCCAGGCCTTGGGCCGCGAGCGGATCATGCTCGGATTCGTCAACGCCGGCGGGAAACGCGACGGCGAGATCATCCGCGCGATCGGCCCGCCGACATGGCCCTCGGCGGGCGCGCCCTTGGGTGAGTTGGACGGCGGTATTTTGGCGCGCGCCGAGGCGCCAGAAGGGTAAATGGTACGCGAGATGTCTGGCAAGCGTATCGACACCACGACGTCACGAACCGCTGAATGGACTTGCATGTGCCGCGCAGCCTCGTCTTTCGAGACTGACCCCCACTACCGAAGCGACGACGTTCTAGCCGCGATACTCGTTCCCGGATTCATTAGACTGCTGCTGCGGCCACGGCTTGGAAGGGCTGTTTTCCGCCGGGTCATTGCAGCCAAAGGAATCTACGAATATGTGATTGCCCGGACCAAGTACATCGATGCGGCGTTCCAAAAGGCCCTGGGTGATCGCTTTGACCAGATCGTTCTCTTCGGCGCGGGTTTCGACACCAGGGGCTTACGCTTCCGCGCCCAACTGGGGAGTGCGCGAGTATTCGAGCTTGACGTTCCGTTCACCCAAAAGGCGAAAATCGATCGGTATCGCCAGCAAAATCTCGTCGTTCCAGGGAACCTCAGGTTCATTGCGATTGATTTCGATAAGGAATCGCCTGCCGAAAAGCTAAAGCAATTCGGGTTTCATGACAGGGAACGCAGCCTGTTCATTCTCGAAGGAGTCTTGATGTATCTTCAGCCCGTTTCGGTAGAGGCGACCTTTCGAGCACTCCACGCCCTTGCCGTGGAGGGCAGCCGGGTGGTCTTCGACTACATACGCGCATCAGTGCTTCGAGGAGAGAACTCGGTGTATGGGGAGTCAGGGGTGACGCGGGCTGTCAGTGAAGTGAATGAGAAGTGGCACTTTGCGCTAGAGCCTGACAAGATCGGGTCTTTCCTTTCAACCTATGGCTTTGCGCTGAATGACCACAAAGATGCAGGCGAGCTGGAGAGGCTCTACTTTGAGGATGCGAACGGGCGGATTGTCGGCCGCATCAACGGCACGCACTGTCTTGTGACAGCGAGACGACAAGAGCGCATTGATGCTCAGGGCTCAATGACGAGCGGTTTTTCGTAGCGCCTCAGCAAGGGGGTTCCCTATGGATTCGGGGAATTTCAACCAGAGTGCCGACGTTCCGGGAAGTCTTTCCGCCAATCCGCGTGTCCTCTGGGGTCGTCGACTTGCCATTGCCGCGGTGGTCGGCTTCTGCGTATCGTCCGCTTTCCCAGTGGTAGCAGGACTCTCCAGGAACACAGCGTCCTTTCCAAGCTGGTGGGGTTCGTTGGACGTAGGGCTAGCGTTTCTTCTCGCAGGGCTGGCTCTCGGGGTCATGGCGGTCGCCCAAGGCAGGGAGGAAAGCAAAGTGATCGACGCCAGCTACCGTGCTTATCGAGTCCTGAACCATGGGATCCTGGTGATGCTTGTCATGTTCTTTCTCCTTGGGGACCGCATTGTTTGGAGCCATTGCCTAACCGGCCTCGCGTGGCGAGCCTGGTTGCTTATTTATGCTTTGCCTGCCTGGCTTGCTTCAATGAAGGGAGCTGAGCCACCGGAAATTCCCAGGGGGCGAAGGGGTTAGACTTCACCCCATTTTACAATTCAGAAGATTCGAGCTTGACACGCCGACTCAGTCGCAGTGCTTGACCTAGCTCCACTGAAGGGGCTTTCTCAGCTTCCGGACGACACCGGGAGAATGACAGCAGCTCTGTGGAAGGCGGCCAGACTGGCCTCAAGGACCTGGCTCTGAGTCTTCCAACTCAGCACGGGGAGCGATGAGTAAATTGCAGTCACATCAGGCGGCGGTCGTCGCCCTGTCCTTTGCAATTATTAATTAGTCGACAAGGCGGAACCGAATTGTAAGGACTACCCCATTGTGGCCACGACTGCGCCAGCCGACGAAGCATCCTCATGGTGTAAGATCATGAGGTACCAGCCGACCGAGACGAGCAAGGGCAGTTCTTCAAGCCGACTGGCCGATGGATCGACCTCAACGAGCGCCTGAAACTTGAATAGGTCCGACCACGTGCTCTCTTCTGCCCCCGGTTTGAAAGCGACCAATGCCTTCCCCGCACTGTCCACAAAGTTGAACCTGGTCGCCCAGAAATTTGCGGGCTTCCATGCGTATATGCGGCCGCCCGCAAACTGCAGTTCGCCTTCTGATCCCCAGCCCTTGGGCTCATAAACGGCGAGATCCGTCTCCTGTCCCCGCCTGCGCACCGTAACTCGGGGACGGAAGTAACCGACTCGCTTGAACGTCCAGTCTCCGGTCTCCAGAGAAGCCTCGGCCAGCGAACCGAATGACTTCACAAAGGTGAGACTGCCAAATAGCCGATTGCCGTCACGCAATTCAAAAGTGCGTTGCAGCGCTTTCGGCTGAGACCAACTGAGACGATTTCCGGTGTTGATATCCAGCGGTTCCATCATGATCCTTATATTACAGAATTGAACTCCCTGCAGAAGAAGAGTCGCCTAGCTGGAAACCGGCGGCCGGCCGATATCGGACGGCCCTCGAGGGTCTTTATCGGCCATTCGTACAATCGGTCGAATGCCAACAGGTTCTTAGCGGTCCGTAGCCGTATGACACGTGATCACTGACCGGGCCCGCATCATTTGGGATCCGAAGCAGTCCGGCAGTTCACAATGACCGCTAGTGGAACCGCACCAGCCGCGGCCACGCCTGCTGTAGACTCATGATGGGGTGTCGACAGAGCAGGATCTGCCCGTTCAGCCACGGCGGCGCGTACGGCACCTTGACTTCCGCTCCAACCTCCACTGACGCGAATCCGTTTTGCGCGCCCTGCTTAGAGATCCCGATCAGGATCATGGTCTCACCCGTGTAATCGCGCGGCCCCCACAGCCCGTAGGTCTGGTGCCCGCTGATCGCCTTCGGCAGTCCCAACCCGGGCCCGTAGTAGTCGATCGCCGCGGCTTGAGCGTAAGTGTTGCCGTAGATCGCCGTGTTCCTCCGCTCAGACTCCTGGATGGAGAAGTAAACCCGAGCCACGGCCTTGGCCAGTTCCTCGTGTCCCAGCATGTTGCCGAAGACCGTTGGGATCTCTTGCCCGACATCGCTTTTCTCCATCCGCGGCTCGTAGAAATCCATCAGCCTGTGGAAGCGCGCGAACTCGGGCAGCGGCAGAATGGGGAGGTAGAGTGGCATCCATGCCGCGCCTCCCAGGGCCAGTACCGCCGTCACCGCTGCTTTTTGCCACGTCCAGTGCCACCGCTCCGCCCAGATGCCGGCCATCACGGCGCCGCCCGCCAGCGCCGCCGGGTATGCTCCGCCCAGGTAGTAGGCCTTCCCGTTCATCACGGCGAGCAGCACCACCACAACGACGAACGCGATCCCCAAAGTTTTGTACGAACGGCCCCGCCTGTCGAAGAGGAAAAACCACAGCCCGGCGAGCCAGATCGGGACGGTGAGGGGATGGTTGATGACGACGTTGGTCATCCAGAATGCTACGGCCGAGAACGGCTCGCGGTTGAATTGCCGCATCTGGTCCAGTGCGGTCAGCGTCACCCAGTGATGCTGCTGCTCCCAGATGAAATTCGGCAGAAAGATCAGCCCGGTGAGCGCGCCACCGATCCACATCCACTTGCTCTTCAGCAGCGGCCGCGCCGTCAGCAGCAGGCCCAAGGCCAGGCCGAATCCCCAGAACAGCATCGAATGCTTGTTCAGCAGGCCCAGCCCTGCCGCCGCGCCGAAGAGCAGCCACAGCTTCGGCGTGCGGCCGTCTAACATCAGCACCAGGATGAATGCGCACACCGTCCAGAACGGCTCGAAGCCCGTCGTCAACACGTTGCCGCAATACAGATACAACGGCGAAATCAGCACCGTCAGAGCCGCGATTCCTTGGGCCCACCGGCC
>JBELAJ010000593.1:0-5166 GCA_049508935.1 Terriglobia bacterium
TGTCAACGGCCCGTAACGTTTGGCGTGGGATCGAGCGCTGTATTGAAATGGCTCCATGCTCTTCCATGGAGGAGCCCAGAGCGGATTCAGAGTCGGAAGACCACTGGCCTCCGCAAAACGAAGTTCGGCAATGTGGCCGCCGCCCGTCAAATTCACCATTTGAATAAGACCATTACTGAGCGTGTACGCTTCCCTGCCCTGCCACTTGGTTTTTGAGCAAACAAGCTGATGGGCTTTTGGCATGCTATGTTCACCGCCTTTTTTTGAGACTTGGTACCCTACAGTCTAGGAGTTCAGGAGTCGAGGAGTCAAGGAGCAGTGGCGTCGTAGTTTGGCTGGTAGCGCTGGCCTTTAGGCCAGCATGTGCCGACCTGAAGGTCGGCGCTACTTTCACACAACGGCACCACCACTCCTTGACTTCTCGACCCCTCGGCTCTAGACTTCTCGACTTCCTGCGAGGTAACCCATGAATTCATATCAGCGTGTAATGACTGCCATGGAACGCCGAGAGCCCGACCGGGTTCCCATCGTGGAATGGGCGATCAGCCGCAAGGTCATCATGGCACTGAGCCCCGCTGCAAAAGACCAGACGGATATTGAGGAGATGCTGGGCCTGGACGGAGTATCCGCCGTAGCCCAATACGATAAAGTCTTTGAATATGCGGACGGCAGCTATGTCGACGAATGGGGCGTAACGTATAAGCCGACGCCTGAAGAGATCGACCATCCCATCCGGGGCCCTGTGCGGACGTTGGACGATCTGAAGACGTACGTTCCTCCTGATCCCGATGCGCCGCAGCGCTTGGGAAAACTTCCGGAGTTGGTGGCGCGATTCAAAGGGAAGAAAGCCATCTTTTTTCGGCACCGCGCCGCCTTCATGTGGTCGGTCTTCCTTCACGGATTCGAGAATCTGTTGACGAATTTCCTTGTCGAACCCGAATTCGCGCACCGATTGATGGATACCGTGCTCGAGGTGACGCTCCGGGTCGCCAGAAACGCGGTTCGGGCGGGAGCCGACGTGATTGTTATTGCCGATGATTACGCGGGAAACGACAGCCCCTTCTTTTCTCCGGCGGTGTTCAAAGCATTCGTCCTTCCCCGGCTGAAGCGGATGGTGGACACTGTCCATGAAGAAGGCGCCAAGGTAGTAAAACACTCGGACGGAAATCTCTGGCCCATCCTTGACATGATCGTCGATACCGGTGTGGATGGACTGAACCCCATGGAGCCAATTGCCGGGATGGATATCGGCAAAATAAAACAGCGTTATGGTGAGAGGTTATGCTTAATAGGCAACATCGATTGCGCGTATATCCTCTCGGAAGCTTCCACCTCAGAGGTCGAGGCGGCAGTAAAGGAATGCATACTCAGAGCTTCCCCCGGCGGAGGCCACATCATCAGCTCATCCAACGCCATCCACTCCTCCGTGAAACCGGAGAACTACCGGACGATGATTCAAGCGACAAGAGAATATGGAAAGTATCCCCTGTCTTTGAATGACCACCCGGGATGACACTCGGGTGACGTGGTAGTCAATAAGTGATCTTATCCGGCTTTTGTTTCCAGTACCGGAACGCCTCGAGCGCCTCTTGGCGCATCATCTGAGACATGGGCAGGGAACGATCGCTCACGGGAAGCTGCAATTGATCGTAGATAAGTGCATCATTGAATCCGATGTCGGCAGCGTCCTGGCGAGTGGCGGCGTAAAAGATCCGCGACGGTCTAGCCCAGTAGAGGGCGCCCATACACATCGGGCAAGGCTCGCAGTTCGAATATACGTCACACCCGGTAAGCTGGAAGGTCTTGAGCAGAGCGCAAGCCTCTCTGACGGCTATAATCTCTGCATGTGCGGTGGGATCGTTGGCGGAGGCGACCCGGTTGGTTCCCATTCCAACAATATGTCCGTCCCTCACAACCAGAGCGGCAAATGGCCCGCCTTTTCTATCTCGAGCGTTTTCCAGTGACAGCTCGATCACTTTCGACATGAAGACGTTTGACATGTGCTGAAATGATTGGTAGCGGGGGGGAGGATCGAACTCCCGACCTAGGGATTATGAGACCCCCATGGTCGGTTATGCACTCTTGCGCACCAACATGCCGGAACGTGACGAAACCCCCATGAAGACTGTGGATTCTCTAGGTCACTACTCTGCGCCCCTGTGCGCCGACATGCACCGGGGAACGATCCCAACTGACACCGCTATTGACACCAGAATCTGGCCGGCATTCGCCGGCGGAGTTGGCGCTCCTTCCTTCCCGGTCGGGTCAGGCCGAGAGAATCGCTGGCGGTGGCAAAGCGCGCGACGACGGGGCATCGCGCGTGGCCTTGTTGTTCACTCGTGAAGTTCGTCTCCACGACTGAGATTACCCAGTGCAATATATGAGTTGAGCCACTTCGCTCTACCCTACGGCGTTCGCAATCTATCCCGGCGATTGCTATGCCGCCACAAACTTCCTCGATGCGGACTTGCGGGGCGTTTGATGGTGGGAAGGGGATTTCCCAACAATTATGGGTTGCGTGGCCTCAATGGCAAAGCTAAACTGGCTCAGGCGCTCGCCCAAAAATCGATGAACCGCTCCGCCACTTTCGGTCTCATAGGCGGCTCCGGCAGCACGGGGAAAGCCGTTGCGAAGGAGCTTCGGAGGTCCACGGAAAGTGCAATCCTCATCGGTGGACGCAACCTCGCCGACTTAGAGGCTGTCGCCGCGGACCTTGGCGCCGCAGTATCGGCGGTGCGAGTTGATGTCCGCGATCCACGGTCGCTCGAGGAATTTTGTGGCCGCTGTTCTATTGTGGTGAACTGCGGGGGGCCGGTATCCGAGCTCCAGGATGCGGTCGCGCAAGCAGCGCTGAGAACCCGGAGCCATTACGTTGATGTTGCAGGCTTGACCCTTGTGCGGGAAGGCATGACGCCGCACGATCAAGAACTCTCTCATCTCGGATTAGCCTGCGTGGTATCTGCCGGATGGCTCCCGGGCATGACCGAGCTGCTGCCCGCATACTCCCTGGCGGTGTCGAAGACGCGGATGGAGGTCATTCATTCCGTTACCATCCATTCGGGCGATTCCGGCGATTGGTCGAATAGCGCGATGCGCGACATTGTCTGGTATCTGCGCAAGTTCGGCCGGCGGCGGCCGAGGTACATCCGCAATGGCGAATGGGTTCGTGCAAAATTATCTGAGGTTCTCATCGAGAAAGACATCGGAAGTCCCATCGGCCGTTGCCTGTTCTCAATGTCGTGCCTTCCCGAAGTGGCAGAGCTGATCGGCCGGTTGAAAGGCTGCGATGGGCGCGCGTACACCTACCTGCCAAGTCGGCGCACGGCCGTGGTGGGATCGTTGATCGCGCTGCTGCCGCTTCCGAGGGACTTTGCGATTCGGAGGATACGTTCGGCGCTGCTCTCGGAGTCCCTGCCGGTAGGCGGCTTTAGCGTCGTCGAGATTCAGGGTTGCAGCGAAGCCCGGGAGGTCTCACATCGCTATCAAGTGGCGTTCGAGAGAGGCCGCGAGTACTGGATGAACGCGGTCGTCGCAGCCACCGTTGCCCGGCTGATCTCCGAGGGCGGAGGGGTGAGCGCCGGCGCCCATTTCCTTATGGATGCAGTGGACCCCATCAAGTTCATGGAGGAGTTGCGAAGGGTTGGGGTGTCGCAGATGGAATCCTTTACGGCAGCAGGAAGTGAACCGCGGGCACAACGTCCAGCGCCATAACTGTTGAGAACAGCCCTTCCCACGAGCAATCATCCACGCGGTCCCCAACCGGCCGTCAGTTCCTCGAAGCCGACTTCGGGGGAGTCACACGTTGCACTTCTACGAGTAGGGCGCCCAGTGGAACCCTTGGGGCACGAAGCCTTAACTCTGGCGGATAGCCGGCAGGCGGCGGGAACGGGGCCTCGGGCGTAAAGCTGAGGCACCCCTGACTAATCGTGCAGGACAACGCCGAGGAGGGTAGTGGTGCAGTTTGAATCTGGCCTCGTGGCGTTTGGTAGACAATATGCCTATATGTCTTCGTTGTCAAGAATGAAGGCTATAGCTGACTTAAATTCTGGATTCACTGCCAATCCTTCTCCGATGGGTTTGATTAAGTCGCCTGTGATGCCTTCCACAACGGCCTGGTTTATAGCTGCTTGCCTAAAACCTGATTCTGCGTCCAAAGTTAGGCTGCTGATGGTTATGTGATCGAAAATATACTTCAGAACGGCCTTTCCCTCTTCGGTGAATTGCTTCAGTTTCTCCGAGACGAGTTATCTCCGCCGCTCTTCTTGTCGTGAAATCTTCGGCTGAGATAGAGCCAAGTTCTGCGTGGAGTTTTCCTCGCGCAGTTTAATCAACGCCGCGGTTTGCTCTGCGGCTGTTCGGGCCTGCTCACGATACAAGATGCCGGGGACGCGGATTAGATTTATGCTGTAGCTTCCTAGCCAAGAAACAACGAATCCGACAAGACAGAAAAGCATAACTTCTTGCCAACCGCTTAATTGACTTCTCCCCCTTATAATCACGCGCAAGACGAGGCCGCTGATAGGAACTGCTAGAGACACAAAAATCCTATGAACATTCCAGAATGCCTGCGTCTCCGCGAATGCCCTTGAGGCAACCAAACGAAAGTAGGACCTGGTTTGAGCATTTGGTAGTGGGTCAGTTTGAGTCGGCGCGCCCGTGGGTCCGTGTGCTAATTGCGGGGTACTACTTCTTCGAAGCTCATCCTCAAAATGATCTTCAATTTCTTCACAACTCAGGGGGTTCTTTACTTTGGTTAATATGGTCGAATAGACGACCTTACTAGCTGCAACCTGCGCGGTGATAAACGCGTCCCCTTGCAGTTCCTGGTTGGTGAATTTCACTATTCTGCCGTCTTCAAGTGTTTTGATCCACTCTTTGTCTGGCATTTTCGCTTTACCTCAGCCGAATCCAGCGATTTGTAGTCGTTCCCTTTTCTCTTTCTCCGGGCGGATTTGTCCCTGCGGGGCATCGCCATTTCTTTCTCGATGCTGGGGAAGAGTGCCGCTTGTGAGGATTCTTTCTTAGCTTTCCTGTTGATCAATACATTGTGGGGGCAACCTAATTATGAGCAGTTTTTTCTGGGAAAATGGGTAACACTTTTTTGTTCTGAGTGATGGTGATCACTCCGTTTCTCTGTAACCAAGTTTCCACTGCCCGACGCCGAGC
>JBELAJ010000594.1:0-5135 GCA_049508935.1 Terriglobia bacterium
TCCTTCAGGTTGAGTTTGATGGCCGCGTCGGACGGCGAAACCAGAGCTTTGTCCTCGATCAAGTCGCCCAGGTCCGACTCGCCGTCCTTCCCAATGGGCGTCTCCAAAGACATGGTCCGCTGCGCAACCCTCTTGGTGTTGCGCACTTTCTCGACGCTGACCTCCAGGCGCCGGGCGATCTCCTCAGCGGTAGGCTCTCGGCCTAGTTCCTGGACGAGTTGTTGGGTGGTGCGACTCTGTTTGATGATGGCGGCGGACATGTGCACCGGCACTCGAATCGTGCGCCCCTTATCGGCGATGGCGCGTGAGACCGCCTGACGAATCCACCAGGTGGCGTAGGTGGAGAACTTGTAGCCGCGCCGCCACTCGAATTTGTCGGCCCCCCTCATCAGGCCAATGTTCCCCTCTTGGATCAAGTCAAGAATCTCCAGACCGCGGTAGGCATACCTCTTGGCGATGGACACCACAAGGCGAAGGTTGGCCTCGGTCAACTGCTTCTTGGCTCGCTCGGCTTCGGCCTCGCCGCGCAGGATCCGAGCCAGCGAACGCTTCGCGGCCGTGAGCCCGATCCGGCTCGATTCCTCTATTTCCTTCAGTTGCGAGCGACACGCACGCCGATCCTTGCGCAAAGCCGCGAGTTGGCCGGGCGCGGCGCCCGCGCACGGCACAAACCGGACCGTCGCACTCTCCAAGGAATGAATCCGCTCGACCTGGCGCCGCAACTTCTCAACCAGGCGCGTCTTTTCGAGTGGGTGCAAGCCCATCGAGCGAGCCAGTCGCGACATCTCAACCCGCGTCCGCGACAATTTGCGCCGCGCCCGGAGACGAGGGCGTTGCTTTGAACCCGGAAGGTTGCTGAGCCGAGCTGCCTGCTGAAGTCCCGCAGCATAAAGTCGCTTGATCTTATGGATAATCCGGAGCGTCTGGAGGGTCTTCTTGGCGATTTCTTCTGCAGTCACCTGCTCCTCATCGAAATGGACAACCTCTCGAATCGAACGTGTACCGTTGCGCAACTCCCTGCCCATTTCGATCAGCTCTTCGAGCACAAGCGGAGAACGAGAAACGGTTTTGAGCACCAGCGCATGCCCGCGCTCCATGCGCTTGGCGAGCGCCACCTCCTCCTCCCGCTTAAGCAGTCGCACACTTCCCATCTCGCGAAGATAGAGCAGGACTGGATCGCTGGTCTTGTCCGGAAAGGATGTGGCGTCGTTGAGTTCAGGCTCTTCAACGTGAACGGAATCTTCTCCCTTCTCGCTTTCCAGGTGTTCGGCAACCCCCGGTAAATCGCTTGCAGGCATCGCCACCGGAGCGTCTTCGTAGACGCGGATGTCGTGGCCCTCGAAGGCGGAGAACAGCCTGCCAACCTCCGCGGCGGTGTGCGTCTCGCCGGGCAGGATTTCGTTCACCTCGTCAAACAGGACATATCCCCGTTCCTTGCCCATGTTGATGAGCCCGCGAAGCCGGTCATCCTGTTCCTGAAGTTCGGGCGACAAAGGTTCCTCCCTTAAACGAACCAGAGTCTCAAAGGCGGGGACTCTGCGCTACGCATAATGTCTGCCATCCTGAACGGCGCCGCGACACCCTTTTCAGCGCCCTGTTACAATGCGAGCTGAGTCTTGGAACGTTCAGCATTTTGCGGAAGGTCTGCGGACTCCGGCGCGCCCGGTACTTGCAAAACCGGACCTCGAAAATGCAAGGGATCGCGAAGGATCTGCAATTCACGGTAGTAAAAGAGTGGGGTGGGATGTCTTCCTCTAAATCTCAGACTCTTCAGGAATGCGATCTCCTCTTCGGTAGCTCCAGCGCTGAGGGAAACATCTTGAAAGAATTCCTTCAGCCCGGGCGCTTCCTCGCAGGCAGTTTCAGATTGCTTCTCAACAAACGCGAACTTCTTAGAGTGGCCAGGAGCTACTCTGCGGTTCAGAACAATCTCAAGGCTGAAAGTTGCAAGGTCAATATCCCAGGACTCAATCAGGGGATCTAGGAAAGAGACGCAATTCTCAATCGACACATTGAAGACGTCTGTATCTAGAAATTCGAGAATCGCCACCCGCATCTGCTCGTAGCTTCGATTGTTGAGCCTGCCCACCAAGCGGAGCCAGTTCTCACTCTCCAGTTCTTGTCTGGCAACTCCCTTGACCACATCCAGAAGCTTTTGGGTGACCAGGAGTTCGATTTCACCGAATGGCTGTCTTTCGAAAATCGTCCTGATTTGTTTCTGCTTGTCCAGTTTGCACTTGCGAAGGACTAGCTCTCGAACCTCTTTGAACAAAGGCGCGGGTGGGTCCGCCAGTTTCCGCTTCAACTCTTCCCGGCGCTGCAAGTCAACCAGCTTAGTGAGCTGTCCCCGTCGGAGCTTCAAGAATTCTTCAATCTTGCCATAGATATCTGTCCGCTCTGGGGCGGGAGGCGCCTTTTTTCTGCTAAGTAACTGCGAAATATAAGACTCTGTGACTTGCGCAGCAGCCGCCAAATCCCTTTGCTCATGTCCTAGTTGTTCGAGTCGCTGCCTGAGGATCGAAGGTAGATCCATAGAAATCAACCCCCACATTAACCCATTAGGGTTAAGTATTTCTTTATGCTCTGAGTATCCCACAATTGTCTTGACAAGTAAAGTGAATTAACTTATTGTAGTTAACGACAAGAGCCTCTCTTAGACTTGCCTCGGCAATCCTGAACTGAGCGCGGTTATCTTGCATTGGACATGCGCCCGCTGAGCACCGCCAACTTATTCTCTCTGCGGCACTTACTGCAGCGAAGAAGAGGAAACCACGTTCAGCAGGAAGAAGCGAGGATTTCAATGCTAACGAGTGTCATGAAGTATGTCTCGATCATGGTGTTGGTCTTGGGGTTCTTTTGGAACTTGCCTGTGGGCTCTCAAAATTGGCCGGTGAGGAACGGCGGCTACATGGAACTACATAGCTTTCTGGTTTGTTTGAGTGCCCTCCTGGTTGTTGCCCACGGGTTCCGGGAATGTAAGTATTTTTGGGCGGCAGGATTTGTCGCGATTTCCGCTCTTTTGAGTCCTGTCGCGCCCGTGACGGATTCCTGCAAGATGTTTCTCGGGCTGGAGTCTGTCTGCATGATGACGATTCTGGTTTCACTGGCTCCTTCCAGAAGGCAACCCAACACACCAACCTGTTCGGGGGGCTATCCGGCCTCGGGGCCTGGAGCGATCTATGGGTGACGATCTTCGCGACATCATTGCACAGTTGAAGTTGGAACGGAGCATTCTCCGCGATGGCGGCTACGGCCCCTCTGTCCAGACTCCGGCGAAAGTAGAGCAGTTGTTCCGCGACTCGATCACCTGCCTCAACGCAGGCGAGACAGTCCGCCGCCACCCGTGCAGCGATTGTCTGCTCTGGGAGTTTGTTCCCAACGAGCATTTGGGAGAGGGCATCCCCTGCCACCACATCCCGCTCAGCGAGCGCGGCGACACGATTGCCACGCTGGAAGCGAAGGGCGACCGTGACTCTGCCGAGCAAGCCCTCCTCGCCTGGCTCGACCGCACCATTCTCCAACTGGAAGATAAACTCTCCCGCCGCAATATGCGGCCTTCCGCGTGACGCCCAGCCTGAGCCGCTGGGTGTTCGAAGAGGTCGAGCTTGTAAACGCGCCGGTTCTCGTAGCTGCTTTCTTCCCCCAGCAGATAGAGGCTCCATGTCCTGCCATCGGTCAAGACGATGAATTTCACGCCGGTCTGGAAGGCATATGCAAGCGCTTGGCGGACGGCATCTTCGGCTTTGCCTGGTAGTTTAGCTTCGATGAAGACGGCTGGCTTGGATATAGTCGAGGGCTTCGTCTTTGACGAAATCTGCTACGGCATCCCCAATTCCAAGAAAAACTCATACGTGCCCGCAACGACTTCCGTCACGCTGAAGCGGGGTCAGGAGATTCTCGCTGGCGACTGGTTTGCTTGCTACGTGTCGATAGGGAAGGGGAAGCCATGCAAGTGAGGCTTTCGCCGCAACATCATCCGGCTGCCTGCTCACGAGCCGCAACGGCGCTGGGTAGTGGGCAACTTTGACGGCTCCTATGCCCCTCGTCTCTGAAGCCGCACCGAAAGCTCATGCAGAATCGCAGCGCTCCGCTCCGTAGGTTGAGAATCTGCCTCAGAGGCAAGTTCGTCAAGCATTCCGTGAAGGATTGGAATCTCCAAAAAGTCTGGTAGCTGTCAGAAATCGCGGAAGCGGGAGATGCGGCCATCAGCGCGGAAAAGATACTCGCTGCGCTTGCGATGCCGCACGCCATCTCCGAGCTTAATGTCCATTTGAGCGCCAGCATCGGGATCAGTATCTACCCCCAAGACGGTCACGATGCGGATACTCTCATCAAGAATGCGGACGCGGCAATGTATCTGGCCAAGAGAAAGGGGAGCAACAACTACCATATCTTCAAGCAGAACATGAACGTCCGGGCCGTCGGGCGGTAATTCCTCGAGCAGCCTGGTAGCCTCAAAATTGTAGCCTCAATTCTGTCACCCAACCTCAAGTGAATGAGCCCTCACGGCGACCACAGCCAGATTCACCGGATTCCTCCCGGCCTTAACTAGATGAATTAATTATTTGACGAGCTTGCAGATTTTACTTGACAAGTTAGGTTAATTAACTTAATCTAGTTAAGGAAGTGAGGCTTCTCACGCTCGCCTTCCAGGTCATCTGAACTAATTCAGGTTATCTGAAATCGCACCTCTTAGATGAGATCCAGGGAGGTTAACATGTTCGCTCGCCACGTTTTCATGCATCTGAAGCCCAACAGCGTTGCGGAGTTTACCCGGACGCTTGATCAGGAAATCATTCCCGTGCTGCGGAAACTGAGAGGCTTCCAGGACGAAATTGCGTTCGTCGTCCCCGGCGGAACAGAAGCGGTGGAAATCAGTCTGTGGGACCGGAAAGAGGATGCGGATGCCTACAGTCGTCGAACGTATCCGCAGGTCCTCAAGGCCCTGGCGAGAGTGGTAGAAGGAAATCCTCTTATTCAGACCTATGAGGTGTCCAACTCGACGTTTCACACGTTAAAGCATTTCCATTTATTATGTAGCGTATCGGGCGCTAAAAAAGAAGCCTTTGCAGTCTGCGGCGGAAATGGACTGGAAGGCCTTTTTCGCTGCCTGCAGCAGTTGTTCTTCGGTCCGG
>JBELAJ010000595.1:0-5122 GCA_049508935.1 Terriglobia bacterium
TGGCATACCTCGAAAGCCACCGCGCCCATCAACGCCTCGAACCCCTGCAGCGAGTACATGTTCCTGGATGATTCGGCCTGCAACCTGGCGTCGCTGAACCTGATGAAATTCCTTTCCCCGGATGGCAAGCTCGACGTCGAGGCGTTCCGCCACGCCGTGGACATCATGATAACAGCGCAGGAAATCCTGGTTGACAACGCGACTTATCCGACGGCGAAGATCGCGCGCAACTCCCACGATTTCCGCCCGCTGGGCCTGGGTTATGCCAACCTGGGCGCGGTGCTGATGGCCGGCGGCCTTCCCTATGATTCTGACGCCGGGCGCGACGTGGCCGCTGCCATTACCGCTGTCATGCACGGCGAAGCGTATCTCCAATCCTCGCGCATCGCGGAGGAGATTGGTCCCTTCACCGGCTATGCCGTCAACCGGGATCCCTTCCTGGGCGTGATTTCCATGCACCGCCAGTCGCTCGATAACATCAGCTCGCGCAACGTGCCGGTCAACCTCCGGGACGCGGCGAAGGAAACCTGGGACGATTGCCTGGCCAGCGGCGTGAAGCATGGCTACCGCAACGCCCAGGTCACCGTGCTCGCGCCCACCGGCACGATCGGCTTCATGATGGATTGCGACACCACCGGGGTCGAGCCCGACTTGGCGCTCGTGAAATACAAGAAGCTGGTGGGCGGCGGGCTGATCAAGATCGTCAATAATGTGGTGCCCACGGCGCTGCTCAAGCTCGGCTACAGCGAGGAGCAGGCCGCCGAGATCGTCAACTACATCGACCGGCAGAGCACCATCGAAGGCGCACCCCACCTGAAGCCGGAACACCTGCCGGTTTTCGATTGCTCGCTGAAGCCGGCTAACGGAAAACGCGCCATCCCGTATATGGGCCACGTGCGCATGTTGGCGGCTGTGCAGCCGTTCCTGTCCGGAGCTATTTCGAAGACGGTTAATATGCCGGAAGAAGCGACGGTCGAGGACGTCGCCAACGCCTACCTCGAGGCATGGCGCCTGGGTTTGAAGGCCATCGCGATCTACCGCGACGGGTCGAAGCGCACCCAGCCGCTTAACACGAAAAGGCAGGATTCAGAAAAACAGGAGTCAGGAGTCAGGATGCAGGATTCAGGAGGACAAAAGTCAGAAGCTCGGAGCGAAGTGGAACGCCAGTCCCTAGCCCCTAGTCCCCAGCCCCCAGCCCCCGTCCTTATCGCCGCAAGCTGGCCGATGAGCGGCGCGCCATCACGCACAAGTTCGCGATCGGCGCCCACGAAGGCTATCTCACGGTGGGATTGTACGAAGACGGGCTTCCGGGCGAGATTTTCATCACCATGGCCAAGGAAGGCTCGACGGTTTCCGGTCTGATGGATTCCTTCGCCACCGCCATCTCACTGGCGCTCCAGTATGGCGTGCCGCTTAAAGTGCTGTGCGACAAGTTCAGCCATTCACGGTTCGAGCCCAGCGGCTGGACACCCAATCCCGACATCCGCATGGCGAAGTCGGTGATGGACTACATTTTCCGCTGGCTGGCGATCAAGTTCTTCCCGCGCGAGTACCAGCCCGATGAGGAGGCCAGTGGTTCTCCGCTGAACGGCGACAATACGGAAAAGCCTACGGGGCCGGCCACCGAGTTCACGCGAGCTACCAGGGAGCGCGCCACGGTATATCCCGATGGTTCCATTCAGCCCAGCCTTGCCGGTGTCGAGCAGTCCGACGACGCTCTCTGTTGCTCCGAGTGCGGCGCCATCATGCCGCGCAATGGCGCCGAGTATCGCTGCAGGAACTGCGGGGCAACCACCGGCAGCTTCTAGCCCGACTTTGACAACTGAGACCAGATTTTTGCAATCCTGGGGTGTGAGTGGCGGACACGCCGCTATGCATGTCTGCGCCTTTCGCGCAACTCGGGTGGCGCAGACGTGCCCGCATGTTTGCGCCCCATCTGGGCGTACAATCAGGCGGCCCGCTCGCTCAGAGCCAGACGATCTTGAGAAGAGACTCGATCCGCTCAAAGTCCTTGTCACTGGTTACCAAAGGAGCTTTGCGGCTCCCGGCGAGCGCGGCGGCGAAGCAGTCTGCATAAGGAAGACCGTGTACCGCTTTGAGACTTGCGGCCGACCGGGTAAGTTCAAAATCTGCGTCTACGATCTCGATGGGCAATTGAGCGATCTCACGGAGTTTGCTGCCGGCCACCTCTTCTCCGCGCGTGCGCCGGACCGAGTAGTACACCTCACCCCAATTGACGACCGACATCAGCAGGGGGCATTTCGCTTCCGCAGCTTTGCCGAGCAGATCCTCGACCGTTCGAGCGCCGACGCGATCCTCGAAGAATGTCATCAGAGCGCTGGAGTCAAGGACGTGGGTTTTCACAGGACAGGCTCTCTCCTGCGTTCCTCGATCAACTGATCCAGCGGCGAGGGGTCGCCCTTGAGCGAGCCACGCAGCCGGCGAACGAATTCTTTGGTGACGGCCTGAACCACGATGTGCCCGTCTTCCTCGAGGAACGAAACAACCGTTCCCCTCTTAATTTCCAGGCGGCGGCGCAGCGGTGCGGGAATTACCACCTGTCCCTTGACGGTTACAGTTCCGGTCTCGATTTTCATACGGCTACCATCCCATAGCTATCCTACAGGCGATAGATTCGTAAGTCAAAGCGATTACATCCTACCTTTTTGTGAACGGCCAACTTCAGGGCCGCTGGGTCGCGGCTGGCGCAGAGCGAAGCTCTGCGGTCCGGATGTTCCAAAGCCCATCACCAGGCAGCGTTTGGACGACCGTCGCCCAACGAAGCGAGCCGTAAGCGACCGCTTCCACAGGAAATTCAGCTAACTAGCCTAGCAAACAGAGAGAACCGCTTTGTACCCTTCATTGGGCGGGGTTAACAAGTGAAGCCCAGGAGAGGATTACTAACTGACCGAGTAGAGATCCACGAATTGCAAGCGCGTGGCATTCAGGCGGCTGGCAATCACTTCCGTCAGGGCGCGGTAGAGTTCGAATCCCAGTTGACAGTCCTTATGAGATTCGACGATGAGCGGTTCGCCCTTAATGCCCAAAGCCTCGGTATCCTGGACCGCTCGCAGCGAGGCCGTCGCCCGGTGCGGCTCAACCAATGCAGACCAACTGATCATCTCACCAGCTTCGCCGTTGCGGATCGTCCTGCGGCCCTTGGGCGGCATCTTCATCTCGACCGCCACGCGGCCGCTCTTGATGATGTATAGATACTTACTGAAGTCACCCTCGACGATGATGTCTTCCCCGGCCTCGAATCGAAAAGGCTCGGAAAGCGACAGAATCTTCTCTCGCACCTGCGGTGAGAACTTGTCCAGAAAGCCCCCATGCCACGCTTGTTCGGTCATATTGGTTTCCTCTCGCAGTTGGTCTGATCTTCGTCGAGCAATCTTTGAACCAATATGCCGCCAACAACAGAGTCAATAGCGCCGACAAAACAAAGGGTTCGGCTGACCAACCAGGACAGGAGCAAGAACGTGACGCGGCGAGGGGGCATTGCGTCACTGCTTCAGTCGGGTGTTGCGACAAATGGCCCACTCTTCGAATCTACGTCGAAAATCACTCCCCCCCTCAGCGGGAGGAGGGGGCAGGGAGTGGTGGGTAGCGAAGCCCGGTCCGCCAACCACCCCCACCCCCTCCTTAGCTAAGGAGGGGAGCCGATTCTCATGGTTTCCGCATTGAGCGCCATCATGTCTTGACGCCGGGAAACTGGTTGGAGTACAACGCCTAACATGTGCTTCCAATTTGGCCGACAAAGGCTTTACCACTTTGTTCGTGCGGCAAATAGCGAACTCGCCCGCGCACTCTCGTTGGTGGTTCTTCTGCTCATCACCGGGGTGGTCACGCCTGCGCAAACGAAACTCCAATACCAGTCCGCTTTCTTGCGCGTGGAAGTCGCTCCGGATCAACCTGCCCTGGTGGCGCTGGCAGTGGATTCCCTGGGCAAGAACAAGCTCAGTGTTAATCCCCTTCGGCCGCCGGGCAAAGCCGAGCGGGCTTACCAGTTATGGGGTGGGGGCAACAGGTTCGAGTATCGTGCCTTGGGAGAATCACCCGCCGCGCCGCCCGCGTGGACCTTCGAGTTCTCACCGCGCCAAATTCGCCTGCGTTCGCGCTTCGCGGAAGGCAACCCTCCGCCGCCACTCACACTGAACTTCGACTCTCGCGTCAACCACGCCACGTTACTAGGGCTTATCCAGGCGGACGGCAGTGTGCGGCTTCCTGCGCTGCTTCACCTACCCGACCTCGGAACGTTGCGCATTGAATGCACGCCTGGCACGGGTCAGGCGTTAGGCTACGATGCCTACCGGAATCGCGGTCCCCACGATGAACCATTGGGGGACAATGACTTTGTTAAGGTAACGTTCCCTGCGGCCTCCGCCACGGCACGCCAGATCGACTACACGCTGGACGTTGTCGAGATTCATCCCACCCCTCGAGAGCTCGCGCGCGATCCGCGTTTTGACGGGTTCCGCCGCAACTGGCTGAATATCTTCCAACTGAATCCCCGCTTGCGCGTGCTGGCCAATCACGCCTCGAGCGACCCTTGCGCCTTCACTCTGTTCGAGTACTCCTCGATGGCAGTGCGCACGCCGCCGCTGGCGCCGGGCGTGACCGCACTGGACCTTGTCCGCCTGACATTGGATCGCTACCTGAGCGGCATGCAGGGATATGGCATGGCGGGAGTCCAACACGACGTCCCGTACGATTTTCTGGATTCCTATCCTTCTCTGCTGATCGCTGCTTCGGACTACGTTCGAGGCAGCAAGGACAAGGCCTGGCTTGAACACAACTATGCCGCCCTGAAGGGTTGGGCTGCGAAGATGCTTGCTATGGACCATGACGGAGAGGGGTTGATTGAATACCCCATGAGCGGCAATTCAGGCTCCTGGGCTCCCGGCGTCCCGGTGCGTCCCGCTAATTGGTGGGACGATATCGGCTTTGGCCATCAGGACGCTTATTCCAACGCTCTGGCTTACCACGCCTTGATCGAAATGGTTGACTTGGCGCGCCAAGCTCACCAGCCAACAGATGCGCAACTCTACTCATCGCGCGCAGAGAAACTGCGGTCTGTCTATCTCCAGACCTTCTTCAATCCGGAAACGGGTTTAATTGCCGG
>JBELAJ010000596.1:0-6797 GCA_049508935.1 Terriglobia bacterium
GTGATTCTGGGCCTGCCCTACGACCGGCCGTTCACCACCATGAAGCGCTGGCCCTTCGATGAATACTGCGCCGCAGAATATCACGCTCCCGCCAACCGGCGTTTTCATGCGCAGCCGGTGGCTTGCCCCGCCTGCGGTCCGCACTACGAGCTTCGCCTGGACGCCGAAACCGTGCGGGGCGATCAAACGAGCGTGCGCATGACTGCTGAACTGTTGGTGGCGGGGAAAATCGTGGCCGTCAAAGGGCTGGGTGGCTATCACCTGGCTTGCGACGCAAGAAATTCCGGTGCCGTGCTGGCGCTGCGGGAGCGGAAATACCGCAAGGAAAAGCCCTTTGCGTTGATGGTGAAGGACCTCGAGGTAGCACGTGAATTGGTACATCTCTCGCCGGAAGCGCAGCAGGTTCTCACGTCGGTGGCGAGGCCGATTGTGCTGGCGCCTGCGCAGGTTGAATTGCCCGGGGTGGCGCCCGACTGCGACGAACTCGGCGTGATGCTCCCTTACACGCCGCTTCATCACCTGCTCTTCGCGGCCGGCGCGCCCCACGCGTTGGTGATGACCAGCGCCAACCGCTCGAGCGAGCCCATTTGTTATGAAGACGAGGACGCTCTCGATCGCCTGGCGGGTCTGGCCGATGCCTTCCTCGTCGGCGAACGTCCAATCGCGCGGCGCGTGGATGATTCCGTAGTTCGGGCTTTGCCTGCGGGACCCGTAATCCTGCGCCGCGCGCGCGGTTATGCTCCCGGGGCAGTCGCAACTCTGCCGGCGCGCCGACCGGTTCTGGCTGTGGGCGCCGATTTGAAGAACTCCATCACTCTCGTCGTCGACGGCCAGGCGTTCGTCAGTCAACACGTCGGCGACCTCGATCATTACGAAGCTTTCGCTGCCTTCAAGGAAACCATCCAGGACTTCGTCACCATGTACAGCGTTCGCTGGGATGACCTCCTCGTGGCATATGATGCGCACCCGGAATACGCCTCCAGCCAATATGCGCTCGGTCTGCCCGCGGCGGAAAAGCTCGCGATTCAGCATCACCGCGCTCACGTGGCGTCGGTGCTGGCGGAGATTGGCCAGTTTGAGAAGGAAGTCCTCGGTGTAAGTTTCGACGGCACGGGCTACGGCGACGACGGCGCCATCTGGGGCGGCGAAATCTTTCTGGGCAGCGTGGCAAGAGGCTTCGAGCGAGTGGCGCACCTGCGTTCCGCGGCGCTTGCCGGCGGCGATGCCGCGGCGCGCCACCCCGTGCAAGCGGCCGCCGGCTTCCTCGCCCAAGTCAGCGACGCTTACGGTTTGCCCGATCTCGCCGCGCCGCCTTTCGGATTCCCCGTGCGATTTCGCCATGCCTCGGAACTGGTCCGGAAAAACGTGCGCACCTTCACAACAACATCCGTCGGGCGCTTGTTTGACGCGGCTGCCGCGCTCCTCGGATTCACTCGCGAGGTGACCTTCGAGGGACAGGCGGCGATGTGGCTCGAGCACCTTGCGCGCTCTGCCCCAACGGTTGAGCCATATCCTTTTCCGTTTACGGACGGCGAACTGGATTTTCGTCCCTTACTGTTCGCCGTGGCCGCCGACCGGCTGCGCGGACGCGATGAGCGCGAAATCGCGCGCGCTTTTCAATTGGGAGTCGCGCAGGGTGTTGCCGGCGCCGCAATAAGCCTCAGCCATGCCAGGCGGGTCGGTGCCGTCGTTCTTTCCGGCGGCGTCTTTCAAAATGCGCTCTTGGCAATAAGCCTCAGCCATGCCAGGCGGGTCGGTGCCGTCGTTCTTTCCGGCGGCGTCTTTCAAAATGCGCTCTTGTTAGGCGATCTCTCCGCGCTGCTCGACGGCACCGGCATTGAGGTGCTGGCCAATCATATGGTGCCGCCCAACGACGGAGGAATCAGTCTGGGGCAAGCGGCGCTGGCAGCGTATCGCGCCGCCGGCTCGAATGAGCGCAATGCAGCTTATACCGCCACCAGCCGTTTCACCATTTAAAATCACCCAGGAAGGAAATAGAGCAAACAGCCCTGCCGGCCAGCAAGCTGGATGCTATAGCTTTTGGCCGACAGAGTTAATATAGTCTCAGTCGGGAGTCGATCGTGCACCGACGTGGTGCGGGCGTCTCGCCCGCGGTCACGCTGGCATCCTGCCCGCGATCTTTTGCGGGGGCGAGGCGCCCCGCAACAGCGGGCGAGACGCCCGCTCCACGATTTTCAATCGACCCAGCTCTCTGGCCCGAGGCACCTCATCGGGAAGAGGGACAATCCGTCCGCTCTCCTTCACTTTCCCCTTGACAAGGCCGCTGGCCTGTGATAGCCTATGATCATGGTCTTTTTGGAGACATTTTGTCGTAGGCCAGCCGCGGAAGGCACCGAAGCCCACCGGAAACTGGAATCACCCTGGCGAGAGGGAAACCCAGGGCTCTACAAAAAATGAAAAATAGTGGAAACGAAGCTAAGAAGTGGTTGAAAACAAAGGATATCACTTTTTTTATGTGTGAAAATTGCGTGCGTTTTGCGCGCAAAACAACACGAATTACGCCTCCGACAGAGCAAAAACACTGCGTTTCGCTCAAAATGAAGCAAAGCCTAATCCGCCGCAGGACGGAGCCCGATAAACGACAAACTGTCGGCTACACAAGAGCGCCATTGCGCGATCCGTTGTCAAGGCAACGAGACTCATTCTCACGAGCGAACCGAGCATGTGTATAAAAACAACCGGCCGGCACCAAAATCGACCACCCCTAACCCCTCCTTATCCAAGGAGGGGAATTACGTACTCCCCTCCTCAGGTGAGGAGGGGATGGGGGTGGTGCGACTTGGCGGCCTTCGAGTGCTTTGCGCTTTGGCGTGAAACGGGGTTTTTGTTACAGAAGTGAGCGAACCGGGAATGTCTATGAGAACCCAGGTAGGGGCGGTTCGCGAACCGCCCCTACGACTGCGGAGATTTTTCGCTGCGCTCAGAATAACAAGCTGACTGATGACTGAAAATTGAGAACTGGAGTCCTCCATGAAACGCCGCCAATTCATCGGAACGGTAACAACGCTTCCCTTAGTTCCAAACTTGCTGCATGCTCAAGAGGGGCCGGCTCCTCTCGGGGAGCGGGTTGAAAAAATGACTGCACCGAATCGCCCAACCATCAATTGCAATCACCTTGGTTTTCGGCCCCGTGTCGGAAGCAAGAGCCTGGTAGTGCGCGCGCTTGCTTCACCGCTGCCAACCGAGTACCAACTTCGCGACGTGTCGGAGTCGAACTTCGCGTTCACGAGGCCGCTCAAGAAGGAAAGCGGATCGGATTTCGGCCCCTGCTTGACGGCGGACTTCACCGACCTCGAGCGCCCGGGTCTCTATCAGATCACGGTCGCTAGCGAGCGCTCGGTGCAGTTTGCGATTCACGATGAGGTCTGGCGCCGCACTATTCCCAAGGCCGTGGGATACTACCGCTACCAGCGTTGCGGGGTGGAGGTGCCCGGGGTGCACCCGGCCTGTCATCTGGACGACGCGCGCCGGCGCGACACCGGCGAACACGTCGACACCGTGGGCGGCTGGCACGACGCGGGCGACTTGCGCAAGTGGATGGACGTCACCATGCTGAACGGCGTCGCCCTGCTGAACCTGTACAAGAATAATCCCCTGCCCCGGCCCGGCGACCCCACGCACGAACAAATCCTCGAGGAAGTTTGCTTCGGCAACCGCTATTTCCTGAAGATGCAGGATACGGACGGCAAAATCTGGGCCGATGTGGCGGGCGGAGTGAACGGCGACAACAGCGACAATCACTGGACCGACAACATCATCGGCACGCCCGATGACCGCTACCTGAACCCCGAAAAGCGCTCCGGCACGGCGGCTGTTTTTACCACCCTCGAAGCCCTGGCCGCGCAATGCTACGCGGCGAGCGACCCGGCTTACGCCCATCAATGTCTCGATGCCGCCACGCGCGCCTGGCAGGCTTTCGGGGCGCCGACTTTGACCGATGACCTGGGCTGGTGGGCCCTGGCGACCGCAGAGTTGTTCCTCGCCACTGGCGCCGGCATGTACAAGAGCCACGCCCAACTGCTTGGCCGTGACTTGTTGAAGCGGCAGAACACGGAGCACCTCGCCGGCCAAAAGCAGGTGCGTGGATTCTGGATGCAAGGTGACGCGCCTTACGTTGACGTGGTGAATTCGGCCGTTCCGCCGCTGGCGCTGCTGAAGTTGTACGACACGTTTCCGGATGCGCCGGACCGGTCGAAGTGGCTTGACGCAGTGAGGCTGCACGCGGACGAGTATCTCATGCCCATGTCGAACCGGAACGCCTACCGAATCATCCCGCTGGGCGTGTACAACGGCTCGCCCACGCCGGAGAAATATCGGCCGCTCGCGGGCAATCTCACTTACCGCAACTTCCAGCAAAGCCGGAAAGGCTTCTGGTGGCTGGGGGCCAACTGTCATTACGCCTCGAACGCGCTGGCGCTCGGTTGGCTCGCCCGCTTGCGCGGCGATGCGGGGAAGGCGTACGTGTCGCTCGCTTATCGCCAACTCGAATGGATCATGGGGGCGAATCCTTTCGCCTCCTGCATGATGACGGGTGAAGGAATGCGCAATCCTTTTCCCCATTCGCGCTTTGTGGGGCTGATTCCGGGCGGAATCATGAACGGGATCGCAGGTAACGTGAATGACGAATCCGTTCTCGACCTCGAGTACACCCTGGATTGGCGCACCTGCGAGTATTGGAGCCCGCATGTGGCGTTCTACATCTGGGCTAACTCGGTGCTGGAGGGAATGGCTTAGGCAGGTGGGCAGGTAGGCAGATCGGCAGGTGGGCAGATGGGCCGGAAGCGATACCGATGGAGAACGCCCTCTCCCTTGGGGAGAGGGTGGCCCGCGACGGCGCATTCATCAGCCGTCGCGGGTAGGGTGAGGGGTTTCTACAGTCTCGGCATCGCTGAGCATGAACCTTTTGGTTATCGCGGCTGAGGCGCATGCGGGGGGGAAGAGAAGATATCGAATCCCGCCGAGAGCCCCCTCACCCGTCGCCTTCCGGCTGATGAAAGCGCCGGAACGCGACACCCTCTCCCCAAGGGAGAGGGCTGTTAATCACTACTACTTCTTGAGATATTATAATAGTAGATATATTATGACTGTCATATCTGCACGGAGGACAAGATGAGGACACTGGCAGCCATATTTCTATTCACAACCATGGCCGCGGCTCGAGTGGACTTTTGGTGCGGCAGCTTCGCCGCCGCACTCCACTCGGCGGTCAACAGGCATCGGACTACTCCTGCCGACAACACGCGCCAGGGGGGATCGGAGACCCATGCGGGCAGGTACGAGGATGCGCGAGGAAGATACAGATCTTTTCGGTGACCTGTGGACTCAGCGTGTGCTCAATCCGCAGAGCATGCTCGTCCACCGCGTCATTATCGATGTCGAAGGTATCATGAAGCAAGCGCTCGGCGAGGCGGTGGCGGCGGAGAGCTTGCCTCGCGCGCGGCTCTCCGAAGTTAGTAAAAGCGATTTCGCCGTTCTCGACGCGGATCAGTCCCTCGTGCGCCATGCGAAGAAAGGTGGCGCGGTTGGGCATGAATTCCGGCACCTCCTCGGCGCTCACGACACGCTTCCCGGTGTCTTCCTGGGCGTGCCAGATGGCCTTGAGAAGGTTGTCAACCAGCTCAGCTTCGACGGCGGGCAGAACCGAAGCCGCGGCCAGGCGGCCATGATGTAGCTCGATGTGACGCTCCGCCCTGCGACCAACCTCCGCGTCGTGCGTGACCATGACAATGGTGTGACCGTCGCGATGCAACTCCGTGAGTAATCCCAGAACCAAGGTCTCGTTAACCTCGTCCAGGTTGCCGGTCGGCTCATCGGCCAGGATCAGGTTGGGTTGGTTGATCAGTGCTCGCGCCACGCAGACGCGCTGCTGTTCGCCGCCCGAAAGTTGGGAGGGAAGATGCCGCAGCCGATCCGCCAGGCCGACGTGGCGTAAGGCTTCCGCAGCTTCCTGCTCGTCGGCGAGGCTGTGAAAATACTGGGCCAACATCACGTTTTCGACCGCGGTGAGGTACGGAACCAGATGGAATTGCTGAAAAATGAACCCGACTTTCTCCGCGCGAAAGCGGGCCAGTTCGCTCGAGCGGAGGCCCGACAATTCGCAGCCTTCAATCGATACGCGACCGCTGGTGGGAGAGTCGAGGCAGCCGAGGATATTCAGGAGCGTGCTCTTGCCGGAGCCGGAGGGGCCCATGACGGCGATCCACTCTCCCTTGTCCACACTGAAAGTTACGCCCCCCAGCGCTTCTACGGAATCGCCGTATTTCTTGCTCAGGTTTTTGACATCGATAAACGACAACCGCTACTCTCCCTTCAGGACCACCGCGGGTTGAGTTGCCCGCACCACGCCCACCAGAAACACTGCGGCTGCAAGTGCCAGCAGCGTGGTGAGGCCACAAACGAGGGGCAGAGTCCACCAAATCACGTTGAGCGTAACCCCGAAAAGGCGGTCCGCAAGCCCCAACGCCCCGAGACTGCCGATGACGAAGCCAGCGCATCCTCCTGTTGCGCCAAGCGCGGCGCCTTCCGCCAGAAACAGCCTCATCACCCCGAAATCGCTTGCCCCGAGGGCCTTCATCACGCCGATGTCTTTACGCCGTTCGAGCGCTATAGCCGTCATCGTCGCTGTAAGACATATCACGATGATAACTAGAATCAAACCCGTTAAGGCCAGAAGAAACCATCGAATGACGCCCAGGACTCTCCCTTCGGAGTAAACAATCTGGCGAATGGGACGCACATCCACCCCGGGAAGAGCTTTCGACAGTTCTCGAATTGAA
>JBELAJ010000597.1:0-5115 GCA_049508935.1 Terriglobia bacterium
GGCTCCTCCGGTTAGCCGCCAAAGAACGAAAAACGGAACTTTCTACTTTGCTAAGAACAGGACATTTCTACTTTGCTGGGATTAGGACATTTCTACTTTGCCTTGACAGGTCAGTTAAAGAAGTCATGAAAAACCGTCGATTAACTACAGGGCGGAGCCGGGTGCGCATCTGAGTGGCGAACTGCACCTCGAAGGCACCGCGCCGTGGCCATTTCGAAGGCAAGAAGCGATGACTGAAAAGATCCTCCTTGTCGATGATGAACCGGCCGTGCTCATGGGGTATGAGCGGCTGCTGCGCAAGGAATTGCAGGTGACTACGGTGATCGGCGGCGCCGCCGGGCTGGTGTTGCTGAAACACCAGGGGCCCTTTGCGGTAGTTGTCTCCGATATGCGGATGCCGGAGATGAACGGCATCGAATTCCTGCTCAAGGTCCAGCAGGCCTCCCCGGACGCCGTTCGCGTGATGCTTACCGGGGATTCTGATCTCCAGACTGCCATCGACGCGGTGAATCAAGGAAAGATCTTTCGTTTCCTCAGCAAGCCCTGCAACAAGGAAACCCTGGTGAAAACTCTGAAGGACAGCCTGGCGCAATACCGGTTGGCCTCGGCGGAAAAAGAGATCCTGGAGAACACACTACGCGGAACTGTCTATGTACTGACGGAGGTCCTGAGCCTGGTCAGCCCCGCGGCGTTCAGCCGCGCCGCGCGAGTGCGCCGGTACGTTCGGCACGTCGCCTCCAAACTCTTTCTGAAAAACCCCTGGCGGTTCGAGATCGCCGCTATGATGTCGCAACTGGGCTGTGTCACGCTTGACCCTGACACCATTGAGGCTGTCTACGCGGGGCGCGACCTCTCGCCGGAAGAACGGGCTCAGTACATCGACCATCCCCTGATGGCCCAGGAGCTGTTGAAGAGCATTCCCCGTATGGAATCCATTGCCTGGATGATCGCGCATCAAAACCGCCAGTTGCCCGTCGACTGGGATGTGGGAGATACCGAGATGCGGGAGATGCGCCTGGGCGCGCAGATCCTGCGCGCCGCCCTGGCATTTGACCTGTACCTGCGCAAGCACCGCTCCAGCGTGGAAGCCGCCCTCGCGCTGAAACGCAGATTTGAAGACCTCGATCTGCGAATTGTCGACGCTCTGGTGGAACTCGAGCCGGAAACAGCCGGCGACGGCGCCTTCAGCGTGCCCGTTGCCGAGCTCACTGCGGGAGTCATCCTGGATGCAGAGGTCAGAACGGGTACGGGCCTTCTCGTCGCCGCCAAAGGGCAGGAAATCACCGCCCCCCTGCTTCTCAAGCTTAAGACTTTCGCGGCCAAGCAACGTATACCCAACGAAGTTGTCGTCTGCCCGGCGAAGCAGCAGTCGCCCGCGCCGCCCACCGCCTCCGATCTCCCCGAATTGACAACCTCTCCGAAGTGATATAGCCTAGGGTAGGCCCTCTAGAGAATCGCAGAGTTTGAATGTCCCGGACTCTGCCTGCCGGTTCTTGAGCGGAGCTGCCGAATGGATGTGCTCTCTTCCACCCCGCAAGTTCCGGACAAAGCGCCAAGCCGGCGAAGAGGGCGGAAGCCCGGACAACCCTTGACGCCCCGCGAGCTGGCCGCGCGCCGCTCGAACCTCGAGAAGGCCCGCACGGTCGCGAACCGAAGCTACCGCCGCACCGAGAAGCGTCTTGACGCCAGCCGCGCCAATCTCGCGAGAGCCATTGCGGCCCGGCGGGCCCCGGAAGGTAATGCTTCGGCGCGGCTCAATGCCCTGAAGCACGGCCTCTTCGCGAGCGGAACACTCGCCGAGAGCGTGGATCGGCTGGGAGAAGACAAGGACGAATTCGCCCGGCACCTGCTCTTTTTCGAGCGCTTCTTTGCTCCCTCGGATGAAGAAGAGAAGCGGATGGTGAGGGCGCTTGCGGAAACCGTGTGGCGGCGGCTGCGGTTTTTTCACGCCCAGGCGCGCTCGGAGAAGGAGCGCCTCGAGAGGATATTTGCCGAAGCGCCGCCGGCAGACCCAAAGGACGTGCATGACTCCGTAGCCCGCGCCCATGAACTGTCCCTGGCGCTTATGGAGTTTGACGCCTTCTTTCGCGAACTGACCAAGCTCCAGTCAAAAGTGGAATTCTGGCTGCGCAAGCTCATCGATAAACGCTCCCAGGGCAGGGTCTGCTGGAAAGGCTTCACTCCGCGCCGCGACCCCTCGCCGAAGAAAAGCGGGTAGCGCAGACTCTCTGGTTTTGAGAGTCCGCGGTTCTTCCCCTAATCGCGGGTGGCGCATACGTCGCGACGCCTCTTGTCGCGATGTATGCGCCCATCGCCGGGCCCGGGACGTGCCGCAGGGTTGCCCTCAAGGCCAAGACATGCAAATCGTGGCCTGGCTACCCCGACAGCCCGAAAGGGCGCATACATGCCGACAACTTCCGTCGGCACGTATGCGCCACCCGCGTAAGGTCCGAGAAGAATGGACATAAATGCTAGGAAAATTCAAATTGAAAACGCTCAATTTGACGGATAAGCTCATAAGATATAGCAACTTACAGTGAAATCAGAAATCAATGACCGGACAGTTCTGGTCCGTGGCTTGTGAAAGGAGAGAACTAACGGATTAAAAAGAGCTTGACATTACGGGGCCTTCTGGCAGAATCTGTAGCTGTAGAGGTGCACAGACAGTTATTGACGCTTAGGGAATAATACATTAGGCTCTCCGGTAAGCTGGTTCTAAACGAGCCGGCTAACTTCCTGGTTTCGAGGAGAGCCGAAATGAAAAACCTAGTGCTGATGTTCCTGCTTGCATTGCTTGTAATCGCAACAGCTAGCTCGCTTTGGCGGACGTTCGCTGGAACTGCGACGATCGACGGAGTGAGGCCGCTGGTGGCGATCGGTACCGATCCTGTTCCGCCGTTCCCGCCGCCACCGCCGAAGCCGACCAAATAAATGCCGCCGAATCGCCTGAGCGATCCGGAGGATGGTTGTTTGGTGGCGCGTTCTCGGATCACTCATGGAAAGCAACCTAGTCGGCTACGCATTGCAGGACTTGGGAATCTTAATTGAAGCTTCCTTGGTCTTTTACTTGGCGTGGACAGGCCGATGGAAGGGGCAGGGTGCAGTCGCTTTTTACCTCTCCTCCCTGGTGGTCGGCCAAGTGACGCGGGCGTGTTTCTTGCATGAGTATGGCTGGAAGTCTCTGCGATATTATTACGCCTACTGGAGCACAGATTTCCTGCTGGTCATGAGCGCTTTCGGGATAGTGTGCCTCTTCTTCCGGCGCGCCTGCTGGCGCGAAGAGAAGATGTGGCGCCTCATCCGATTATTCCTCGTGTGGCTTTTAGTACTGGTCGCCGCCATTTCAGGTGTATTTCTATCTCTCAATCGCCACGATTTCTTCACCTATTTCCTTGTCGTGTTCAATCAGAAACTGTATTTTGGTTGCCTGGTGCTGAATACTCTGCTCTACCTCATGCTGCACTACATGAATTCTGCTGACGATCAACTGGAACTTCTGGTTTGTGGAGTGGGAATCCAGTTCGCCGGTCCGACTGCAGCTTTGGCGCTGGTTCACCTCACCAATGGCGGGCGCTTCGCTAAGTGGTTGGCTTACCAAACAATCCCGCTGTGCACCTTCGGTATGCTCCTGTTGTGGGCGTACGTGATCGTATATGTACCAAAGTCCGCAGGCGGGTTCGGGCCGCGGAACGTGCCTTTGCCGGCAGTTCCCCCGGAGTTGTCAAAGCTTTGAGTTGGGAGACGCCAATGATCACAGCGACGTTTGTCTTGATCCTTTCCGCTGCCTTGTTCTTCTTCTATATTCAGGTCGCTTGCCAGAAGATTCTGCGCCGGCAGTTTGACCGGGAATACTTTCAATCCATCGTCGCCGCGAACCATTTGGAGTTTCCCTCCTTGCGAAAGTCGCTGGAGGTATTCGGCATGCCGTCCGATTATTCCCGGCTGCGCATGATGCTCAAATGCGACTTCCTCGCCCTGACGTACCTCGTCAAGAATTCCGTGAATGTGAACCAACGCTACTCAAATGAAGAACGGCTCTTGATCCTGTACTGCCGTTGGCAGTTCCTTTCGCTGGCAGCACGGCATTTATTAAAGCTTGGCGAGGAGCCGGTGACCTTGAGGCTGGCTTCGGTTCTTCAATACTTTGCTAATGTGGTTGGTCAGCGCGTGAACACTGTGCAGTTTGGGAACTGGACTGCAACCGATTATCTTTTCTACCTTTAATCCAACCCGCCCCGCGCCTTCCTTCAGGATGTCCTTATACCTCATTACGTCATGGCAGCAAACGCGCTGCCAGCCGTTCTGCGCGAGCATGGAGGCGCCACAGCGCCAGGGTCACGGGGCTTTCCAGATGAGTTTTTGTCCTTGCCAAGCATGACAATCGAGGCGGCAAAGGATCGGCGAGCTGGTAGCGCAGACTCTCTGGTTTTGTGAGTCTGCGGTTCTTCCACTGTTCGAACACGGGCGCTTGGTTCTCCTGGCCACCCCACCGCTCTTCCTGGAATACGAAGACGTGCTGGGGCGTCCGGAGCATAGGTTGGTTCATGGGCTCACACCAGAAGCCATGGAGGAGTTCCTGGGGGAACTCGCTGCGCTGGCGGAGCCGGTCGACATTCATTTTCAGTGGCGGCCCCAGGTGCGCGATCCAAGCGACGAGATGGTGCTGGAAGCTGCCATCATTGGCCGAGCGGACGCGCTCGTAACGGGCAACATCAAACATTTTGCGGAGGCCGCCGATCGTTTCGGAATTTCAGTTCTGCGCCCGGTTGATCTCCTGGAAAGGATGAGACGATGAGTAGGGCGACGTACCCGTTGAAACTTCCGCTTTCGGTCAAGAAAGCTGCGCAACGCCTTGCCGCAGAAGACGGCGTCTCCCTCAATCAGTGGATCGCCGCGGCAGTAGCCGAAAAGATCGGAGTGGTGGAAACAGCCGCCGAGTTCTTCAAGAGGCGGGCCGGAAAAGCCTCCGGCGCAGGGCTTGCGAAGTTCCTTAGCCACGCTCCTGACGTCAGACCGGAAGACGAAGACCTGATTCGGTGAGACAGAAGGAAAGGGTACCTGACACCCTTTTCCCCTGACACCCTTTTCTCCCCCACCCTTTTCTCCCCGAGAGGT
>JBELAJ010000598.1:0-5078 GCA_049508935.1 Terriglobia bacterium
CCCGGTTTTGGGGTCCGCGGCTTTCTCTCGGCATCATGGACAGACCGCGGACCCCAAAACCGGGGGTCCGCGCTACAAGCGTTAGGCCAGCACCGCGCATGTTGATCCAAAGGCCGGCGCAAATAGTAACAAGAAGGAGAGCGACGCAGATGAGTCATCGACGGATGCTGCTGGCCTTGACGGCCGCCCTGGTGACCGTGCTTCTTGTCACATCGTGGCTTTGCACTAGCGCCATGCCTGGGCCCGCTGCGGTCCCGCACGTCTATGCCGTGCGTAACGCCAAGGTGTACACGCTGGCCGGACCGCCGCTCGAGAACGCCACCGTGGTGATTCGCGACGGCAAGATTGCTGCCGTCGGCCGCAGCGTGGACGTTCCCGGCGATGCGGAGGTGATTGACGCCAAGGGGTTGGAAGTTTATCCCGGCATCTTCGACTCCGCCACCACGCTTGGCCTGCAGGAGATCGAAGCCGTACCTGCCACGGTGGACACTTCCGACGTGGGGAGCTACAATCCGCAACTAGTAGCCATGACGGCTGTTCATCCAGCCAGCGAACTGATCCCGGTGGCACGCGCCAACGGCATCACGCACGCTCTGGCCGCGCCCCTGGGAGGGGGCGGGTTTCGCGGCGGCGGCGGTTCGGTGATAACCGGCCAGGCTTCAGCCATCAACCTTGCCGGCTGGACAGTTGAGGAGATGCTCATTCGCCGCTCCGTCGCTATGGTAGTGGATTGGCCAACTCTCCAGACCCGGTCGTTTGACTTCAGCACTTTCAGCGTCCGCGAGCGCCCCTTCACGGAGGTGAAGCAGGAATATGACAAGCGAATCTTCGAACTGACCGACTTGTTGGAACGAGCACGCCATTACGCCCAAGCCATGGAGAAAGGCTCGAGCCAGAACTTCGATCGCGACCTGAAGCTCGAAGCCCTCGTGCCCGTCGTGCAGGGCAGGCTGCCGGTGCTCGTGGTGGCCGAACAGAAGCGCGCCATTCGCGATGCGGTCGAGTTCTGCGACAAACAGAAGCTCAAGATGATTCTGGGCGGCGGGTCGGAATCGTACAAGGTCAAGGATCTGCTGGCCTCCAAACACGTGCCGGTGATTCTGGGGCCCACGCAATCTCTGCCCGAAGACGAAGACGCACCGTACGACCAGTCCTACGCCACGCCCGGCCAACTGCACGCTGCCGGCATCAAGATCGCCTTCGCAACTTTTGCAGACTCCTCGTTTTCGCGCCGCCTGCCCTACCAGGCCGCCAATGCGGTCGCTTACGGACTTCCCTACGAGGAGGGCTTAAAAGCTGTCACGCTTTACCCGGCTCAAATCCTGGGCCTCGCGGACCAGTTGGGCACAATCGAGGCCGGCAAAATAGCGGACCTCATCGTCACGGATGGCGACCCGTTGGCTATCCCGACGCAAGTTCGCTATCTTTTCATCAATGGCCAGTTGACCTCAACGGATAACAAACATCTGAGGCTGTACGAACAATATCGCAAACGGCCCAAGCCTTAATCTCCGGCGTGATGTCATCCGTCCGGCAGGGCCCTGCCCCGCGTTTCCTCGGCGAAGGGGAGCAGCAGCAGGCCCAGAGCAAACGCGACGGAGGTGAAGGCCACAGGAGTTCCGAGCGTTCCGAGTCTGCGGACCATCGCCCCCAGCAGGAAATTCATTCCGGCCCCGATGAAGCGCCCGAAGGAAGTCGCAAAGGCGAACGCCGTGGCACGGACGGAAGTGCCGTACTGCTCCGGCAGCCAGAGGCTGAAAAGCGCGAAGTTCCCGCCGAAGAATCCCAGGAAGAACAGTACCGAGATGAACGGGTACAGCCCGTGAGGCAGATAGAATGCCCACCCAAAGCCGAGAAGTATGGTCGCGCCCATACCCAGAAAATAGAAGCCCAGGGTTGGCTTTCGTCCGAAGCGCTCCGCAAGAGGGGGGACAAGGAGGCAGCCGAGGATAGTGCCGAGGGCGAGAACGGCGCTGGCAACGGAAACCGTCCGCGTAGCGTGGGCTCCTGTAATCCCCGCCTTGGCTGCAAGCAGAAGGACGGCGGTGGGCTCGTATACGGCGCCTGCCCAGAGGCCGACAATGGCCACGCTCAGCAAAGCGCTGTTCACCAAGGTGCGCCGCCGATAGTTTCGGGAAAAGATGCGACGTAGGCGAGACTCCCCGCCGAAAAGCTCTGAAGAAATTCGGAATATGTCATCCTGAGCGGAGCGAAGGATCTCTGCAGTTGCTCGTATGCCGTTGTAGCGCACGAAACCGCGGAGATCATTCGCTCCGCTCAGGATGACAGGCGGTCGATCTTTTCCGCTCCTTCTGACCGAAGAGCCAGGTGCAGCACGCTGCCAGCGCTCCGGCTCCTTGACGTGCCTCAAGATGAGGAAGGCCAGAACCACCGGCGCGAGCCCGCACAGGAACATGGCGCGCCAGCCGTAGCGTGCTCCCACGGTGTAGTCGAGCGCGGAAGCGAGGAAGAACCCGGCGTAATACCCCGTCTGAAGATAGCCCGCGCCCATTTTCCGGCGGTCCTCCGGCCATGCCTCCGCCACGTAGGTGCCTGCCAGTGCCCACTCGCCCCCGATCCCGATGCCGGCCAGCAGCCTGAATGTGGCGAGTTGCCACACGTTCTGTGACAGGGCAGCGACACCCGTGAAGACGGAATACACGACGATCGTTGCGGCCATCACTCGAGTGCGGCCGAAGCGGTCCGCCAGGGGTCCCCAGAGAAACGCGAGGCCCCACCCAACCAGGAAGAGGGCAAACAAGACGGACCCCGCGAAACCGACATTGTGGGGCGAACTTTCGATGCCCGACCTGGGCAGGAGTTCCGTAAGGGCAGGGCTGAGCACCAGGGCATAAATGAACGAGCCCATGCCGTCCAGGGTCCATCCCGCCCAGGCGGCCCAGAAGCCCAGGATTTGTTGCCGGGTCAGAGGCGTCCGGCCCGGAATTCTCGAGGCGGCAATCAATCGCTCGGCCACGGCTATTTCCACCCTTCCAGATACTCCCTCCAGAGCGGGAGGTAAATCTCTCGCAAGCGGTCCTTCTGCACTTTGGCCATGGCATTCCGCGGCAATTCCTTTGCGATCGCAACGCACTTCGGCAGCTTGTAGCTCGCGAGGCTCCGGCGCAGAAAGCGTTTCAGGGCATCCGCGTCGACATCTGCGCCATGACGGGCCACCACCACAGCCATTACCCCTTCGCCGAAGTCGGGATGAGGCATGCCGATCACTGCTGACTCCTGCACCCCATCGAAACGGTCAATGCAATCCTCGACCTCTCTCGGATAGACGTTGAACCCTCCGGAAATGATCAGGTCCTTGGACCTTCCCAAGATGTGAATGTAGCCGCCCTCATCCATGCGCCCCACGTCGCCGGTCCGGAAGAACCCATCAGCGGTGAAACAGTTCATTGTCAACTGGGGTCTGTTCCAGTATCCCGAAAAAACGTTGGGGCCGCGCACCTGGATCTCGCCCTCCTTGTCCGCGCCAAGCGGTAGGTCATCACTGCCCGCGATGCGCACGGAAACTTCCGGAAGCGGCAAGCCCACAGAACCCGGCAGGCGTCTTCCCTCGAGCGGATTGCTGGTATTCATGAGTGTTTCAGTCATCCCGTAGCGCTCCAGAATCGAGAGACCGGTCCGCTCCCGCACCTGCTCGTAAGTGTCCGGCAGTAGAGGGGCTGAGCCGGAGACGAACAGGCGGATGTTTCGGCAGGTTTCCCGGTCGAATTGGGGCAGCGCCAGCAGGCGCGTGTAGTAGGTGGGCACGCCCATAAAGACAGTCGCCTGCGGAAGGAAGGAACACGCCTGTGCCGCTTCAAAGCGCGGCAAGAAAAGCATGCGGGCACGGCTCAGCAGCGCACAGTGCAGGGCGACGAAGAGGCCGTGAACGTGGAAGACAGGCAGGGCATGAAGGAGAACGTCATGGCGCGTGAAGCCCCAGGCCTGGACCAGCGTGCGGGCGTTGTGGGCAAGATTGCCTTGGCTCAGCATCGCCCCTTTGGGCTTGCCCGTCGTTCCCGAGCTGTAGAGAATTGCTGCCGTGTCGCCATCCGTGGCAGACGCAGTGGAAAAGGTCGCGGGCATAGCGCGAGAGGCCTCTAGCAGATTCCCTTCTCCTGCCGCGCCCAGGGTGAAGACCTGCGGAATGCCGGTCTGGCGCGAGAGGTCCGCCATTTCCTCGAAGCGTTCCGGCTGGCAGACCACGCCTCGGGGTTGGGCGTCTGCCAGAAAATAGCTAATTTCGTCGCGTGTGTAGGCGGTATTCAGGGGCAGATAGACCGCGCCCATGCGGAGGCAGGCGAGATAAAGAAAAACTGCCGGCGCCGACTTCTCTACCTGGACTGCGACTCGGTCGCCCTTCGCAATTCCAGATGAGGCGAGAAGATTGGCGATGCGAGCCGATTGCGCGTCGACATCGCCGTAAGTAAAAACCTCCCCGCTTGGCAGCTCGAGGCAGGGCAGTGAAGGACCAGATGAAGGGCTGCCGATCAGCAAGTCGTAGATGTTTTGGCCCATGTTTTCCGTCTCGCGTAGCCTGGTCGCTACCCCTCATGCATGCGTATAGGCGTTAAACTAAGCGGAGGCTCTGCAGCTTGAATGCCCGAAGGGCATTAATATCATTAGCCGTAGGTGGAACCTACGGAGAAATGACCCTTTCCTTGTGCTTGCCCGGACCCTGGAGGGGTCGAATTCAACCCCTGCGGGGTTGGCTGAATCTGGTAGCCGGCACTTTCCGTAGGTTTCACCTACGGCTAATGATCTTAGGTCCCTTCGGGACCCGCCAGAAACGCTTAGTTTAACGCCTATGCCCCTCGTGCGGTGGCCCCTTGTGCAGCCGGGCCTTTGTTTTCTATAACATTCTCGCTTTGTTCCGGCGATTTTGATGTTTCAACGCCGAGGTCCGCAGCAAGGCTCGTGGTGCGGGCGTCCCGCCCGCTGTGGCGCGAGCATTCCTTCGCTCCGCTCAGGACAGGCTCTGCCCGCGAGTTCTTGCGGGGGCGGGACGCCCCCGCGACCGCGGGCGGGACGCCCGCGCCACTTTCGCGGGCAGGATTGAGCCCCACCAACGTGCTCAGTTC
>JBELAJ010000599.1:0-5074 GCA_049508935.1 Terriglobia bacterium
CCTCGCTGAGATTGAAGCGGGCGGTCTCTTCACCCCCTAAGCTGCGTTCCGAACGGCCTCCCTCCGCGCACTGCCACTCGTCATCGCCAACACATGTTGCCTGGGTTCGCCGGACGGATACGAAAGCCGAGTTGAACTACCTGGTGGGCCTTCACGCCCGCTGGCGAGGTCCCTTCTTTTACTTCTGCTCCCGCTATTGTTCGCCCGGACCCCGCGCCCTTTCACCCTTCTTCGAGTCGAAGTTCGCCCGACTTCAGTACGCTGGAGGCGAGCGGTTCAACCTGGCCTATTTCCGTCACACTGGACAGTGGTGGGAAATTGCCCAACTTCTCTCCCTGGAAGAATGCCTCGCCGAAATCGAAGCCGGCGGCCTCTTTACCCCTTAAGCATCGTTCTCAACTATGGGAGCCATCGCAGTACGTATCCTGGGTCCACCGGACGGATACCCTAAATTAGCTAGCGCTCCCTGAATTCTTCGGTAGCCCCAGTCGCGGTTCTCCGTGGCCATGCGGACCACCAGTTGTTGGATCTCGATTGGGGTGCGCGGACGGCCAGGGCCACGCTGCTGGCTGCCATCGTATTTGCGGGCGATGAGCTTGCGGTGCCAGGCCAAGAGCGTCTCCGGCGTGACCAGGGTGGCCAGTTAGTGAAGCACCCCGCGGCCCAGTTTCTGGGCGTTGACCGCCAAGCGACGGCGCTGGTAGTCGTTCAGGCGCAGCCGTCGATCGCCGAGTTGTTCCCGAAGAACTCGGTTTTCCCCCTGGAGCTACTCGATGACCTCTTGCTGCTGTTGGTTCAGCCAGCCAGCGAGGGAAATCAGCTGTAGTCGAAACGAATCCAAAGTCGGGCACATGGTGTCAGCGTAACACGCCGGTAACGTGTCATGACACGCCCAAACCCGCTGTCAGCGAATTCACCATCCCGCTGCGATTTCAAAAGGAGCCCGTATTTGGACACTACGGGATCGCACACCTGGGGCATTGTCGTCATTGAAGGTGTGAATCGGGACGTACACGATTATTGCGGACCGTAGCCCTACATTCCCCTCTGCCACAGCACGCACGTCCGCAGCCCTCCCCGTATGGGTTCAGCAGACGGTTACCCGTCTTCTGTATCACCGTAAATCAGATTTTGATCTGCGTCTGGGTCGCTGAGTGGTACAAATGCGGGCTTCGTGATCGCGACGTGCGAGTTGCCTCGTAGTCCAGGTGTCTGGTCAGTCGTCGTTCCACCCAACAGCCTCGCATGCGGTCATCGACCAAAAGGCATCCGGGCGTTCACCCCAGGCGCTCCACTCATCTGCCATGTGCGTGAGGCAGGCGCCATCAATCCATCGTTGCTTCAGAACTGCGTCGCGAAAACTTCCATCCAAAAGCAGTTTTGCCATCCTTCGACCCCACTGCTCGGTGCGCAGACGAGTCCCGTAAAACTCTACAGAGGCTGTAGCCTCAACGCGCTGGAATCCGCAATCTCGCAGGAGTCTGCGGTGGTGTCTGGCAAACGTCGGCTTACCAAATCTGTGACGCCACAACTTTCGAAACAGCACGATTGATTGTCGCAGTATCGGGCTGGACGGAGTAAACACCAAGCTATCCCAGTCGTCATCAGACAGTGCCAGAATACCATTCGGTTTTAGCACACGGCGCAGCTCGTTCGCCGCCCTCAGTGGTTGAGTGAGATGCTGAAACACATTACGCGCGAACACAACATCGAACCGGCTCGTACAAAACGGTAACTCATAAACGTCGGCGACCGCGAACGTAATGTTGCAAATGCCTAGTCGGTTTGCGAGCGCATCGCCTCGGTAAAAACTAGCACCGCTAAGATCGATGCCAACAGCAAGCGCGGGCGCTACGGCGTTCGCCAACCCTACAGTGATTGTGCCCGGACCACAGCCACAGTCAAGCAACTGCATCCGTGGCTTCAAGTGAGGCAGCAGGAAGGCAGCATGTTGGGAGGCGGTCCGATTCGCCAGCAGCTCCTCACATTCTCCGTGAGCAAACCAAAGGGTTGCCTCCGATCGGGAGGCCCGCAAAATAGACTCCACGTGAACCGAAGGCGTGATTCTCCATACCCTGTTAGATTTCGTTCCCACGCTCTGTCCATTAGGAAGCCGCATCCGCGTTCCCAGTTCCAAACTCGAGAATGACTGCTGAGCCCACGACTATTGACCCACCCTCTACGGAGCGAACGTGAGCTTTGCATATAACCCAAGGGGAATCCGATTAACCCAATTAGTCTCCATGAGTTGTGTCATTAGGAGAAGGAGCAGAATCCGATTCAACGATGACATGTGTTCGTCGTATACTCATGGTCCCAAATACACTACGACGTCCGCTCGGCCAAGAAATCTCCACTTTATCAACCGTTGAATTGCCGCCAAGGCCGAACACAAGTGGTAACTGATTCTGTGATAAGTATCCTGTGCCACTTTTCACCGTCTGTGTTTGCGTCTTCCCGCCAGATAAGACACGCACTTGCGCGCCGATACTGTCTCGGTTACTGAAACGCCCCTCCAGTTTGAATCCAATCCATGAGTTATTATTCCCTCCGTCGTTGCGATATAAATGGGCGGGGCCACCGTTCGTGGTGACCAGAAGATCCAGGTGGCCATCATTGTTAACGTCTCCGTAACAGACGCCACGGGCAACGAGCGGCCGTCTAAGGTCTGGGCCAACTGCGTCGATAACATCGCGGAACCGCCCATTTCCTTCGTTGCGCATCAGGTGTGGCGACTGTGCGTAGCTCACCCTAGGCTGAATGGTTTGGATGTCGCTATCAATGTGCCCGTCAGCGATGAACAAGTCTTGTTGTCCATCCAAGTCAAAGTCAAAGAACACGACGCCGAATCCCATGGTCAAGGCTGTTGCAGAAGCCAACCCGGAACTCTCGCTCACATCGAGAAAAAAGTTCCTACCCTCATAGAAGGACCCCGTGCCTTCGTTGCGGTATAGGAAAGCTCTTCCGGCTGACGTGAATACGAGGCTCGGCCGACCGGAACCGTCATAGTCGGCAGCGTCCACTCCCGTCGCGAGGTGAGGAGTCCCCGTTTCCGCGTAGCCAATTCCGGCTAGCTCTCCCGCATCTTCGAACGTACCATTACGATTGTTGTGGAAGAAAATGTCCGGTTCGCCATCGTTGGCCAAAACGAGGTCTGGCCATCCGTCACCGTCCACATCAACGACTGTCACGCCCAAGGCCTTTGCGGTCGGTTTGTAAACACCAGACTCGCGTGTGACATCCGTAAACGTACCATTTCTGTTGTTGTGGTATAGACGTGGGCTGTCTCCCTTATATGGCTCGGCGTTGCAATACGACTTTCGCTTCCCATCGAGGGTACAGAACACATCGGTGGCCGGTGACCACTTCACATAGTTAGCTACAAACAGATCGAGATACCCGTCCCGGTCGTAGTCAACCCACACAGCACCTGTACTGAACCGCTCATCACCCCACAGTCCAGCTTTACGCGTGACATCGCTGAAGGTTCCGTCGCCGTTATTATGAAATAGATGGTTGTGACCGACGGCCGTCACAAAAATATCTGGGTAGCCATCGTTATCGTAGTCTCCGACAGTAACTCCCATGCCGTACATCGGAATCGATAATCCTGCAGCCTGGGTGACGTCGGTAGATGTTTCGTTATGATTGTTACGGTATAGTTTCAGAGTCGTGGCTGAGCCGCTGTTGAGCTCGGGCCAGCTCTCCCCGTTTACCAAGAGGATATCCTGCCAGCCCTGATTCATTACGTCGAGAAACGCACATCCTGCTCCCAGTGTTTCCGGGAGGTATTTCTTACCAGACGCCCCATTGTTGTGTTGGAAGTTGATGTGTGCTGAGTTTGTGATGTCTGTGAAACGAACCGTATTGGGACGCGATTCTGGTTGGGTAAGGACAATAGAGCCGCCCACACTCGCGGCCAGAAGAAGGATTATGGAGGCCGTTCTCATCTTTTAGGGACATTCGCGTGATTCAATGGAATGCTTAAGTGCTCATGAATCGGCTGCCGCTCGTTGTTATCGTCAGGATGCATTCGCAGGTAATCGCCGAGATCCGCAGTCCACCAATCGAAGGCCTGTGGTCCGCCCTCACGCCTAAGAGAGATAAATTCCCGTTTCCTGCCATGCCACTGCTGCCAATGGGCATCGTTCGGAGAGTCTTGATCGCCTTTCGCGTTGAAGCAAAGCATTACATTGTAGTACGCTTCGAGGTCCTCTGGATCGATAGATAATGTCTTTTCGGTTCTGCGCAAGGATTTGGTGAAAGTCGCATTTTAGGCTGCTTTCTGGAGAGTGATGAATTCCGTCTTGGTTACCGCCATTCGCTGCGCCTTTAGGAGCAGATAGCGCAGATTCTTGTAGCCCCGACCGCGTCGTAGCAGTGACTTGAGGTTTCCGTTCACGGCTTCGACCACCCCCAGCGGCACCCTCGTCCGGCAGTAGTTGAGAATGCCCTCCAGGTGGTCCAGGAGCATCCCGGCCAGGTTTTCGAACGGTTTCAAACGCTGCCAGCGAAGTTGATCGACCCAACTCTGTAGGTATCTCAGCATCGCCCCTTCATAGCGATAGTTCCAAAGTCGATCCAGACTCTCTTTGAGCAGGTAAGCTTTCATCACTCTTCGATTCAGGCTGAAGAGTTGGTTGAGTTGCCGCTTTTGGCCCGTGTCCAGATTCACCCAGCGGCTCAGCAACAACCAGCGCTTCCCCTTCACCAACTTCCGCTTCCGCCCCCCTTGGCGGAAAAACTCGGCTCGCCGCACCTCGTCGACGGCTTGCTGGGCGTGCTGCAGAACGTGGAATTTGTCATAGATAATGCGGCCTTGCGGTGCCCATTGCTCCAGGCTTAGCCGATAGGGTTTCCACATGTCCACGCAGATGGCCTCGATCTCCCGCCGCTGCCTTTCCCGGAGTTGGGTGCGGAAGAACTCGTCCAGCGTCTCTTTCTTTCTCTCTGGCCCCATCCACAAGGGCTCGACCGTCTCCAGGTTGCTCACCACCGTCATGAACTTTTGCTTCTTTCCCAGATAAATCTCATCCACGCCCATCTGCCGCAGGGCCGGCTTCCGCCTCCCTGC
>JBELAJ010000006.1:0-42053 GCA_049508935.1 Terriglobia bacterium
CGCTTCGCGCCCAGCCTTACGACTGACCACGCATGACTCGGGGTCGGTGTGGCTCGCTAAGCCTTCACCGTACGGCTCTTTCATCCGCTCCTCCACGCCGGTTTATCCCGGCGCACCTACTCATACCGCAGCGCCACCAGCGGATCGACCCGCGTCGCACGCCAGGCGGGAATGTAACAGGCAAGCACGGCAATTCCCCCGAAGAGCAACAGCACGGCCGCGAGCGTTAGCGGGTCGGCCGGCCGGACGCCATAGAGCAGGCTCGCCAGGAAACGTGTCAGCCCAAGCGCCCCGGCCAGGCCAACCGCAGCTCCGGCCGCCGCCATCGCCATTCCGTCCCGCACAACGAGCCTCAGAATCTCGCCCCGCGGCGCACCCAAGGCAATGCGCACGCCCAATTCATGCGTGCGCCGGCTGACCGCGTACGACATCACTCCATAAATCCCTACCGCCGCCAGGACCAGAGCGGTGGAAGCAAAGATGATCAACAGCAGCATGGCAAAGCGCCGCTCGGTGAGCGAGTCCGAAATGATCTGCTCCATGCTCGCGACGTCGAAAATGGGTTGATCCTCGGTAGGCCCTGCCACCTGCGCGCGCACGGCCGAAACCAAGCTCAAGGGATCAGGACCGCTGCGCAAGACGAGCGTCAAACCTGCCACGGCTTCGGACATGAATTTGTCAGGCACTTGGAGGAAGGGGAAGTAGATTTCGTTGCGGATTTTGGCCGTGTCGTCGGAATCGAGGCCCCAGTGCTTCACGTGTCCAACCACACCCACAATCTGGACCGGGCCTATGACCATCAGGTTGAACTGTTTGCCCAGCGCATCCTGGCCGGGGAAGAGATGCTCGGCCATCACTTCGTCAACCACTACCACAAGCGGCGAGGCGAGCGTGTCGTGATCGGTAAAGAAGCGTCCTTCCTTGAGCGGGATGCCCATGGCGCGGAGGTAGCCGGGCGTCGCAATGTAAATCAGAGTTGAAGCCGTCTGGTCTTGCGGCGGTTGAGGCCCTTTTCCCAGCCAGAATGGAATCTCGCTGTCACCGCTGAGGGGGACCAACGACGTAATCGCTGCCGACTGGACGCCCGGGATGCCGGACACGCGATCGAGCAACTGCTGGTAAGCGAGCCGGATGTCTGCCGGACTAGTTACCACGCTAGGAGAAAGCGCCACGGCAGTTGTCAACACGTGGTGGGGGTCGAAGCCGGTGTCAACCCGAAACAGCCGCCAAATGCTCTGCATCATCAATCCCGCTCCCGCGAGCAACACGACGGCCAAGCCCACCTCTACAACCACAAAGATCCCTTCCGCGCGATGGCGTCCGCCTCCGCTGCCCCGAGCGCCTTCCTTCAGCGCCTCCTGCGGATTCACTTTGGAAGTATGAAATGCCGGGGCAAGGCCGAATAGAATGCCGGTGAGAACCGAGACTAACAATGTAAACAGCAACACGTAAGGGTCGAGTCCGATGTCCTGGCTGCGCGGCAAAGCGTCGGTGACCGCAGCCAGCACGAGGCGCGTTCCCCAACTGGCGAGCAGCAAGCCGAGGAGCGAAGCCCCAAAAGCCAGCATGATGCTTTCCGTCAAGAGCTGCCGCACCACCCGCCGGCGGCCTGCCCCCAGCGCTGAGCGGATGGCAAATTCGCGGCTGCGCGCGCTGGAGCGCGCCAGCAGCAGGTTCGCTACATTGGCGCAGGCGATGAGCAGCACAAATCCCACCGCGCTCAGCAACAGCAGCAGCGTGGGCCGGATGCGCCCCACCATATCCTCTTTCATGCCGACCACCGTCGCCCCCTCCCGCGCATTGGTTTTGGGATACTTCTGGGCAAGCGCGTGGGCAATGGAGGTCATCTCAGCCTGCGCGGCAGCCATGGTGACGCCGGGCTTGAGCCGCCCCACCACGCGCAGTCCAGGATGATTTTCCCGATCACGAAGCTCCACGGAGTCCCATTGGCCCAGCGGAACGTAAAGGTCGGACTGCCCACGGAACCGGAAATCCGGGGGCAAAACGCCAATCACCGTGTAGCTCTTGGCATTCAGAGTCAGCGTCCTGCCAAGAATGTTCGAGTCGCCGCCGAACCGCTTTTGCCACAGACTGTAGGCGAGGATGACGACGCCGCCTGCACCTTCCCGGTCCTCCTGAGACAAGAAGTTGCGGCCCAGAAATGGATTCACGCCCAGGACGGGCAGCAGGGCGGCGGATACATGCTCACCCTGAAGGTGCTCCGGCTGGCCGGAACCGGTGAAGTTGAAGTCATTCCTGCGGAAGCATGCCATGTCCGTGAAAGAGTGATTTTCCCGCTGCCAGTCGAGAAAATCCGGGTAGGAGACGGAGCTTTGGCTGAAATCCGGTGTCTTTTCGTAGATCATCATCAACCGCTCCGGATCAGGGTACGGCAGCGGACGCAACAACACGCCGTTCACAACGCTGAAGATCGCTGTATTTGCGCCGATGCCGAGCGCCAAGGCCAACATTGCCACGGCTGTGAATCCGGGATTCCGGGCAAGCGTACGCAAGCCGTAGCGCAAATCCTGGATGAGAGTCGTCATGAGTCCTGCTTTCTTGGAGTGCCGCAGCCCTCGCTGCCGCCTTTCAGCGGAAGAGCGGCCAGTAGCGCCGACCTTCACGTCTGCAACTGCCGTGCCGACCTAAAGGTCAGCGCTATCCACCCAAACCACGGCGGCAGCTTCGCTGCCGCACTCCAAACGGCAATCGTTCACTTAGCTGCCACGACGACGAGCGTGGCGTCGTCCTCAAACCGGCCGCCACTGAACTTGTCTACTTCGGCTAGGATTCTCTCCTGCAATTCTCGCGCGCTGAGATGACGGTTCTCCAAAAGGACGGTGGCCAAACGCTCTTCGCCAAATTCTTCCCCGCTCCCGCCGCTGACTTCCGTCACACCATCCGTGAAGAGGACCAGCCGATCACCGGCGGCGAGCTGTACCTCGCCCCTTTCGTACTTCCAATCGGGGAATAGCCCCAGAGGAACGCCGCCCTCGCCTAGGCGCAGGCACGAGCCGTCTCGACGCGCCAGGATGGGCGAATTATGCCCTGCATTGGTGAAGACCAGACGGTTGCAGGTGCTGTCGAGCAGGCCGTAAAAGGCGGTAATGAACCTGTCCCGGGAAATGTTGTCGCAAATGATCCGATTGACCTTGCCGCAAAGTTCTTCGGGGGACGCCTGCTCAGAGGCGGTGGCCTTAAGCGCTGCCTGCAAGTTGGACATCAGGAGCGCGGCGGACATTCCTTTACCTGAGACGTCGGCGATAGACATAGCAAGCTTGTTTTCGCTGAAGGCATGGACATCGAAGTAATCGCCGCCCACAACGCGGGCCGGCAGCCACGCGCCTGAAATCTCAAAGCCCTCCATCTGCGGGATCTCTTTGGGGAGAAATCCGCGCTGGACCGCTTCAACGTCCTCACGCTCCCGCTCTTCAGCCTGCAACTGCCGGCGGCGCGAGGCGCCCAGCTCGAGTTGCGTCCGCAAGATCTCGAGCAGATGGGAGTTGTTCCACGGCTTTACGACAAAATCGCCCACTCCCTGGTGCATAGCTTCTACGGCCAGCTCAACACTGCCCCAGGCAGTCATTGCGACGATAGGCACAATGCTATCCGTCGCCTTGATGCGGGAAAGCAGATCCAAGCCCTCGAGGCCTGAAGTCGTATCGCGAGTGTAGTTCAAGTCCAACAGCAGTAGATCGAAATCTCGGGCTTCAAGCGCCTGCAAAGCAGCAGCCGGTGAGCCCACGCCTTCGGCGTCGTAACCTTCGGACTTCAGCAGGAGGCGAAGGGCCTCCACCACATCCGGCTGATCATCCGCGATCAGGATTCGCGCCGTGGCAGATCTTCGTGTTTTCTCAGGATTCAACACAATCGTCTCCATCGCTCCGCCTCTTTAAAACTCTCAGCTCTTAGGTCTTAGCCTTCCCCTTAGGCAAGGGCAAGAAATGTACCAATCGCAGAATCTTTCTAACTCATTGATTATCAATGACCTATTTGATTCTGCGGGGCACCGTTCGTGGGCGCAGTGTCCGCTTTTGGGATTCCACTGTCCAATTTCGGACAGGTTGGAAGATAGGAGTCAGGATGCAGGATTCAGGAGTCAGGGCAGAAGTCAGGGAGTTGGTTCGCCCGGTCATTTTGAGCAAAGGGAGATAGCTCGCTTCGACAAGGATGGGGCAGCCGACTACGGGGTAGTCAGAACGAAGCTCAGCCTTCCGATGCGAAAGCATGACCCACGCGTCATGAAGTGGTGGCGTCCGCCGACGGGTTCTCTGGCAATTCAGGAGAAATTGCGCGCCAACAGAATAAAACCGGTTGGGAAGCAAGAGAGTCAAGCTGAGACCGAAACAGGGGTATACGTAGTCCCTGACGACCCGGTCGAGTTTGAATTATTCTGCAGAAGCTGCAGCATCGAACTCCAGGTTGACTATGCACTGGACAGATTGCCGGATTGCAAATCTTGACCTAATTGATTGAACAGTTGGGAAAACTGACTCTGTCCACTTCCGCCAGACCCATGATGGTGATGGTGCCCATGTGCGGCGTGGCTTTGGAGGTCTTGTTGAAGGTTTGTATAGTCCTGTTGGGCGGCCGAGAGGTTTCCGGACTGCAGGTCCTGCGAAAGCTGACTCATCGCCTGCGAAATCGGGTTGCTGCTCTGCGCGGTCGCCGTAGAGGAACTGGTCTGTGGCATTTCTTGCTCTAGGGTCGCAAAATCTGACTGCGCTGCAGTAAGATTTCCAGATCCCAAATCCGTGCCGAGTTGCTGGAACTCCTGCTGCATTTGTTGCAACTGGTTGGACATGCTGCTGGAAATGCTTAAATTGGACATTTCTGATCTCCTCTGGAAACAATCCTTTCCATTTGTTTAGATCGGCACTCAGCACCAGAAACTTTAATCGTGGCCAAAACTGGGAGTAAAGTCCGCTGGCCAGACTCGACATTTACCACTGCCTTATTTTATCGCCACGATTTCACGGCGCGCAGCCCGCGTGAGGAAGGTCTTGAAATTACCGTTCGGGACCAGGCGCTCCATATCGCGATTGGTGAGGACCGGGTAGCGGAAGGGCAGATTACTTTCCGGGTCAGAGCGAAGTGTCATAAGGCTGTCGAGCCACCAGCGCGTTCCAGAGCCATTGGCCAGACTCGGCTCGCGTAGCAGGCAGAACAGCAGTCCCCCGGTGCGAAGATACGACCAGAGCCTCGTCATTAAACCGGGGATCGCATCGTGTGGAAGCAAGTCGAAGAGATGCCAGCAGGCAATCACCGATAACGAGTCGGGAGGAATGGGAGGAAGGTTCTCGAGAAAAGCATCGATCAGAAAGGTCGTGGTCTTGCCAAGCCGCCGGACAAACTTGGGATCGGCTTCCCGGGCAACTGCTACCAGGTCGGAAATGTAAAGCTTGGAACCACGCTTGAGGAGGATATCGATCGTGGTCGGGTGCACGGGACCACAATCCAGGACATGCGGGTGCTTCACATCGCGAAGGTTTTGCCACAACCATTCGAGGGCGCGACTCGGTGCTGCCGGGGGAGTTTTGCGAGAGCCTTGAGAGTCGAAGAATGTTTTCGTTGAGAACATCAACAGCCGTAGCCGGCTTATCCGCTCGTTCCCGAGGCGCTGCGCGGGGCGGCACTGGGGGGAGCGGCACTGGGGGGAGCGGCACTGGGGGGAGCGGCACTGCGTGGCGAGGCTCCTCGGGGACTTTCCTTGGGCTCATCCCGAAGGATCTCAATGCTGCCTTTGAAATAGGCCCCTTCCTCGATAGCCACTGCGCCTGTCGCAAGGTCGCCGACCAGATGCCCGCTGCGGCGAATTTCGACCTTCTCCCGCGCCGCAACCTTGCCTGTCAGGGTGCCCAGGATCACGGCCTGGCGAGCTTTGATCTCAGCCTTGACCTGGCCGTTCGCCCCGACCGTCAGGCAATGTTGTTCGAGGGAGAGGGTTCCTTCGAATTGGCCTTCAATCAGCAGATCCTCATCCGCTGTTAATTCACCTTTCAGCACCACCGATGGACCGAGGACGGTCTGGCGCGGCGTTCCGGACGCAGGGTTTGACGATCTTGAAGTCATCTCATTCATAGGCGTTTCCTGTCGGGGAGGGAGAAGAGGAGGTAGTGGCGGCGGAGGAGGCGCCGTACGCTGCACGTCGTGCGGCTCCGTCGGCTGAGTTTTCTTGTCCCGCCACATTGACATTGCGGCTCCGTCCTTGGTATAGGCCAATTAGGTCGTTACTCTGTGGCACATTACCGACCGATATATTACATGCTACTGGCCAGGAGCGCAATGCAAAAATGATATCCACCCTTGGTCGTTGGGGCGGCCCTTGTGGCCGCCCGTTTCGTCCTCTTTTTGAGGCAGGTTTCGCAGGCACACCGGGCGACCACAAGGGTCGTCCCTAACTATTGCGACTTGTATACCACCCGGCCCCCTACGATGGTGATGTCCACGCGCGCGCCCTTGATTCTTTCGGGTGGTATTCGGAATAAGTCATCAGATAGAACCACCACATCCGCCAGTTTTCCCGGTGCGATTGTCCCCTTGTCTTTCTCCTGAAAGGCGGCGTAGGCGGCGCCGAGCGTGTAGGCGCGCAGAGCTTCCCCGACCGTCAAACGCTGTTCCGGGAACCAGCCGCCGGGATTCTTTCCGTCGAGCGTGGCGCGCGTAACTGCGGCGTAGATGCCTGACAGCGGGTCCAGTGGCGCCACGGGCCAATCCGAACCGGAAGCCAAAACGGCGCCCGCATCGAGCATGGACTTCCAGGCATAGCTCGAGCGTGCACGCTCACGCCCGATGCGCTTCTCTGCCCAGCGGCCGTCATCAATTGCGTGGTAAGGCTGCATGGAAGCGACGATTCCGAGCTTGCCGAAGCGCGCAAAATCTTCCGGGCGCATGTGCTGCGCATGTTCGACGCGAAACCGGTGCGCCGCCGGGTGCTCTCCGCCAATCCGCTCGTAAATATCGAGAAGACTTGCCACGGCACGATCGCCGATGGCATGAGTGCAAATCTGAATTCCCGCCCGGTCGGCCTGGCGAGCGATTTCTTCGAGCTTCGCGGGAGGAGCCATAATCGGCATCGGCAAGCCGCTGTTGCCGGGATCGTCATCGTAAGGCTTGAACATCCAGGCTGTGCGGGAACCCAGAGAGCCGTCCGCGAAGGCCTTCACCGCGCCCATCTCCAGGAAGTCGCTGCCCATGTCATGAGAGATTCCGGCCGCTTCCAGATTCTTCCAGTTGGCAATCGGCGTAATCGCGTAGATACGGCAAGTGAGCCAGCCTTCGAGTTCCGCGCGTCGCAGTAACTCGATTTCACCGGTGAAGTTTCCGTTCCACGCTTCCGGGCCAACGGTGATGTCGTGAATCGAGGTCAGCCCGACACGCGCGGCCTCCTTGAGGGCAGCCCGCAAGGCCTCTTCCATTTCACTCTCAGAGGGCCGTGGGATCACTTTCGTCACCAGAACCAGCGCTTCGTCCTTCAGGACTCCGGTGGGTTCTCCTGACTTTGGATCGCGGACAATCACGCCTCCTGACGGGTCCGGTGTGTCCTTGGTAATGCCGGCGAGCTTCAATGCCAGCGAGTTCGCCAGCACAGCGTGGCCGTCGTAACGGCTGATAAAAACAGGTGTGTGCGGCGTGACCGGATCAATCAGCCAGCGAGTGGGCAACTTCTCCGAAGCCCAGGCCTCCTCATCCCAATCGCCGCCTTGCATCCACCTTCCAGGAAGCAGCGTCCGCGCCTTGTCCGCGATTCGGCGCACGAAGTCCTTCTCGCTTCGTGCGTCTTTCAGGTCGACCGAGAGAAGTTGAAAGCCCCCTTGGATAAAATGTGCATGGCTGTCGCTCAGGCCTGGAACTGCCAGGCGTCCCTTGAGATCAATCACTGTCGTATTTGGGCCCTGGTAGGCGCGGATGTCTTCGTCGCTGCCTACAGCCAGAATCCGTCCGTTGGCAATAGCCACAGCTTCGACGATTCTCGTTGCAGATGAGCCCGGAGCAGACTCACCGGTCCAGACCTTGCCGTGCAGAAGTATCAAATCGACCGCCCGCGGCAACTCACTCGCCTCCGCCGACAATGGCGCTTGCGTGATGTTAGTAAGCATGGTTATGGAAAGGCAGCAAACTGTCAGTAGTGCGCGCGCTCCTCGATTCACCGATTTTACCGGCCAGATGAACATTCGACATATATACAGTGGAAGAATCTTCCGGCGCAAGCGCTTTGGAGTGCGGCAGCTTGCTGCCGCTTTCCTGCGGCGAGCTTGCTCGCCGGCGTTGGCCGCTTAAAAACACGGCCAGCAAGCTGGCCTGAGCAAAAGCGGCAGCAAGCTGCCGCACTCCAGACTCTCGCACACCGTTGCTGAGGGTCCTTCAAATCTGTACCGAGTGAGAATCTCAGAGTCTTCCGGGCGCGGGCACAAGATAATCAAAACGTATTTGGGCTGGGTTCAATGCGTACCACCAGTTGTAGCAGCCATCACGGCAAGGGATAGTCACGGCCCCAGGTGTCACCAAACGTACCCCGATGTTCAGGTTGTCACCCGGTTGATTCTGCAGTGCTTCAGGCAGTGGAATTTCGTGCACATGGAATTGGCTTGATCGGGTTTGCTTTGCTTGTTGCACAATCTCAATGACGTCAGCGACCTCTTGGAAAGCAAGGTTACTGTCTGCTGAAAGGTACAGCACATGCTCCCGCCGCGATCCGTAAATGTCAGCGAGCCGGCTAGCCAGTGCACTCCGCCCCACCTGCTGTCGTCCGATTGAAAGCTTGCCCTTGCCGGACGCGTGCAGCAGGATAGTGTCTGATCTGCCGCAATCACATGTGTCTTGGGCAGCCCCAACGCGGAAACCCGTGGGATGCCTGCGCCAGAGACACAAGCCGACCAGGAAGACCAGCACTAACATTAGAACTGCGCGTGTCGCGGCATTGAACAACCCTCTCCGACGCATGGCTTTTCTCGCCACCTAATGTATCTGACCCTGACTTCCTGAGTAAAGTTCCAAAAGTGCCTCCAAACTTGTTTCGCTCCGCACCCAATGGCCCAGAGAGCATGTTCTAATATTGCGAGAAGCCCGCTGAGGGCAGGCGCACCATTCCGTTGACATGTGTGTCCCGATATGGCAGTAAAGGAGTATGGCTATGAGTACCGTGAGGCTTGGCGTAACTTCCGCGCAAGCAGAAGGAGGCGGGCCACCACCATCGAAGATTGACTCAAGAAAATACGGACGGCTGGTAGAAAGAGCTGCACCAATGGTCATCGAAACCGACGCAGAGTACCAGCGAATGTTGGCTCGCCTCGAACAGCTTATGGAGAAAGACGAAGTCGCGATAAGTCCGGAGGAAGGCCGTCTTTTGAAGCTTCTGGCAATGCTTCTGGAGGAGTATGAGGACCGGAATATTCCCCTTCCCGCTGTCAAGCCCGACAAGATGTTGCGGCATCTCCTGACAGAGAGAGGATTAAGGCAGAGCCACCTCTGGCCTGTCCTTGGCTCGAAGAGCCGGGTCTCCGAAATCATCGCAGGGACCCGTTCAATCAGCAAGAGCCAAGCCAAAAAGCTGGCCGGGTTCTTTCATGTGCCAGTTGAGTTGTTCATTTAGGAACCTACGGGTAGCACAGGCACTCCTGCCTGGGCCGCAGGCGGGTTCTTGCTCTCACAAGCACAGGCAAGAGTGCCTGTGCTACGCAGGACCAGCGCTATCGGCTCGATTTCAAGGTTTTCTGAGTAGCTTCGGCGATCAAATCGCCCATGCGGGAGGTCGTGATGGCGCGCGATTTGCCCGGAAGGTCCGGGGTCCGGTGGCCGCGTTTCAAGACCTTTTCGATGGCCGTTTCGATCGCCTGAGCCTCGGTCTCCATATGAAATGAATGCCGGAGCATCATGGCGGCAGAAGCGATGGAGGCGATGGGGTTGGCGCGATTGCGTCCGGCGAGGCCCGGCGCGGAGCCGTGGATGGGTTCGTACAAGGCATGATGCTCGCCCAGGCTAGCCGACGGCAAGAGGCCAATGGAACCCGTGAGCATGGCGGCTTCGTCGCTTAAAATGTCGCCGAACATGTTGGTGGTGAGAAGCACGTCGAAACTGGTTGGACGGTCGATGAGCCGCATGGCGCAGTTATCCACGTACAGGTTCTCCAGCTCGATATCAGGATAAGACTGTGCCACGCGCGAAACGACCTCGCGCCAGAGTCGCGAGGACTCCAGCACGTTCGCTTTGTCGACGGAGGTGACCTTGCGCCGCCGAATCTTGGCAAGTTGGAAGGCCCGGTGCGCAACACGTTCTATCTCGTGTTCACGATAGACCTCCGTATTGATTCCCACCCGCTCCCCATCCTTGGCGAAGATTCCCCGCGGATTGCCGAAGTAGATTCCCCCGGTCAATTCGCGGACAATCAACATATCCGTGCCCCGAACCCGGTCGGGTTTAAGCGCGGAGATTCCCACCAGCGCATCCAACACCCGGATAGGGCGGAGGTTTAGATAAAGCCCCAACCGCTTCCGGATCTCAAGCAGACCCTGCTCGGGACGCACCTCCGGCCGAACGGAGTCCCATTTGGGCCCGCCCACTGCACCCAGCAATACCGCCTGGGAGTTGTTGCAAATGGAGATAGTTTCGGCGGGAAGAGGCGACGCTGTCGCGTCCAGCGCGGCTCCCCCGATCAGGCCGCTTTGAAACCTGAAGGTCGGCCCCGAAGTAGCCTCCATGGCCTGCAAAACCTTAATGGCCTCAGCCGTGACCTCCGGCCCAATACCATCGCCCGGCAGCACCGCGACCCTATGGAGACTCTGCATAGCTTTTCTGGTCTATAGTATACAAGATTAACAGGCAGGATTGCAAACTTCGGAGGCTAGGCAAAGACAAGGGTAAAGGTTAAAGGATAAAGGCATACACACAGCACGGGGAAAGGAATGAGCCTTTAGCCTTTAGCCTTTAGCCTTTAGACTTTAGACGTTAGACTTTAGACGTTAGACTTTACCCTTCAGTACCCTCCGGGAAGAAGACGGTCCACGGCTTCATTTTCGTGCACCGAACTGGACGCGACGACTGCCCCTTCTTCCTTCCGGCGTTTCATCTCGTAGGCTGCCTTATTGGCCGCTTGCAGGTAGGCGCGGGCCGCAGCTTCCACCACGCTGTGGCTGGTAGACTTTCCCGTGAACTCGCGTCCGTCATACCGCGCTCGAATCGAGACCTCCGCCACGCCGTCCGTCCCGGGGCCGACGGTATGGACAGAGAAGTCAGCAATGATGCCCGTAATCCCGATGATCCGGTCGACGGCCCGAAAAGCCGCATCGCAGGGTCCTTCCGCGGTCGCCGAGTCGTGAATCACTCTGCCGTCCCTTTCGAGCTCGACGGTCGCCGTGCTGCGACCCTGGGTGGAGGTTACGCTCTGCAGGAGTTTCAGAGTATACATTTCGGGGATATGCTTGAAGCCTTCCTGCACGATCGCTACAAGGTCCTCGTCGTAGACGTTTTTCTTACGGTCGGCGAGCTGAGTGAACAACTGGTAAGCGCGCTCGAGTTCAGGCTTCGCCAACTGATAGCCTAGCTCTTCATAGCGCTTGGCCAGCGCGTGCCGGCCGGAGTGCTTGCCCAGCACAATCTGGTTCGAAGGCAGGCCCACGGTTTGAGGCGTAATGATCTCGTAGGTGATGGCGTTCTTCAGCACGCCATCCTGGTGAATCCCCGCCTCGTGAGAAAAGGCGTTTCGGCCCACAATGGCTTTGTTCCGTTGCACCGCAACTCCGGTCAAACGCGTCAAAAGCGCGCTCGAGGCGTAGAGTTCTTCCTTGCAGATGTTGGTGTGCGCGCCCAAGGCGTCTTTGCGAACGTAAATGGCCATCACCACTTCTTCCAGCGCGGCGTTGCCGGCGCGCTCGCCGATGCCGTTGATGGCGCACTCCACCTGCCGCGCCCCGCCCCGGATCCCAGCCAGCGTGTTCGCCACCGCGAGGCCCAAGTCGTCGTGAGAGTGTGTGCTCAGGACGACCTTATCCGCTCCCGGCAGGCGCGATTTGACGTCGGCAAACAACTGCTGATACTCAGGCTCCAGGCAGTACCCCACAGTGTCCGGCAGGTTCAGCGTCGTCGCTCCGGCTTCGACCGCCGCATGGCAGCACTCAATCAGGTAATCGCGGTCGGTCCGTCCCGCGTCTTCCGGGGAGAATTCCACGTCCGCGCAGAGAGACTTCGCGTGCCCCACCGCCCAACTAATCAGCTTCAAGATTTCTTCGCGAGTCTTGTGGAGCTTGTACTTCAGATGAATATCCGAGGTAGCGAGAAAGGTATGGATGCGTGGCCGCGCGGCGTCTTTGATCGCCTCCCAGGCACGGTCGATGTCCAACTGGTTGGCTCGAGCCAGCGCAGCAATGACGGGCGTCCGAATCTCCGCGGCGATGGCCTTGACGGCGTCAAAATCACCCTGCGAAGCAATCGGGAAGCCGGCCTCGAGGATGTCCACCTGCAAGCGCTCCAATTGCCGCGCCATCTCCAGTTTTTCCTTGAAATCCATGCTGCATCCGGGAGATTGCTCGCCGTCTCGCAGCGTGGTGTCAAAAACATATACTTGCTCAGACATCGCGCCTCCATGAACTGCCATGCTCACCGCCCGTCTCACAAGGTGTTGCGAGGCACCCCAGACCTGTCATGCTTAGCGTAGCGAAGCATCCCTGCAGTTTCTCGCATGCTGTCGGGCCGAAAAGCAACTGCAGAGATCCTTCGCTGCGCTCAGGATGACAGCCGAGGTTCTTGACAACTCCCCTGCGAGCAGGCCGTGTGTCTGGCTCTTGCCCTTCAATGATTCAATGGCTCAGTGAGCCAATGAATCAATTCTGCTCATTGTCCGACCGGTCGGGCGGTCGTGTCAATTGATTAAGTTGCCCGGTAGCGGTGCAGTTTGCTCTCGTAGCGGCGAGTTTACCTCGCCGCGTGGCGGCGTAAAGCCGCCTCTACATCAAACTGTACCACCACCAGGTTGCCGTGCCACTTCTCTCCTGCAGCAACTTGGAGTAAACTCGAATCACGCGCCTGTAGCTCAGATGGATAGAGCGGCAGCCTTCGAAGCTGAAGGTCGGGGGTTCGAATCCCTCCAGGCGCGCCAGTTCCTCTGCGCCTTTGAGGTCGCGAACTTACGAGTACTTCTGCGATATCTGGCTTCGCTCCGAATGACGGAACACAATGGTTCTCAGGATTGTGTTAGGGCTGAGCATCGAGATTCAAGGCCCGAGCGATCTCGGAGAGTCGCCGATCATGCGTCCAAAGGGGCGTCCGCGCTAACGATGCCGAGGCCAGGAGATGAGCGTCAATCCAGCCGATTCCGCGACTCATCAGGCGGCGCCGCTCAACAAACAAGAGCACTTCATTGTGGCTGCACACTGGCACACGTGGTAGGCTTTGAAGCAGCGATAGCATCTCGGCGCGTTTATGGAGCGATCCGCACGCCAACTCGCCAATGACGAATGGGTGACATTCCACCTCTCCCCGGTTGAGCAAGTCACGGAGCTGGGGGTTGTTCCGCCGCAAATGGTCAACCCAAACGGAAGTATCAACTAGCATGGGCACGGAGTTTGCGAGGCTTCGCCCGGCGTCGGCGAAGCAGCCGAATTCCGGGCTCGCTTCCCCCCAGCTCCGCCAGGCGCCGAGCGCTCTCGCGTGCGATAAGAGCCTCCAGGCCCGCCCGAACTACCGCGGTCTTTTCACCAATGCCAGTCAGCCGAGCTGCTTCCTGAAGCAGAGAGTCGTCGATGTTGAGCGTAGTTCTCATGTGTATTCATATGCATTATTAGTGCATCTCACCGCAAAAGGTCAAGCCTCTTGGTAGTGTCCTAATTTCGCGTAGCGCTGGCCTTTAGGCCAGCATCTGCCGACCTAAAGGTCGGCGCTACGAGTTGAATTAGGACACTACCGGCGTCTTGTCAGCAAGCTCTGCGCCCTAACTTCAAGCTGCACCCCATGCGCGCTCGAAGAACCGAAGCCAATTCCCGTGCATGATGGCTTCGATGTCGGGCTCTTTGTAACCTCTCTTGCGCAGCAGATCGGGAATCTTCTGGAGGTCGGCGATGGTATCTAGATCGCACGGCGATTGCTCGGTTCCGAACCCGCCGTCCAGGTCGCTGCCGATGGCGGAATGAGCGCTGTTTCCGGCAAGCTGGCAGACGTGGTCGATGTGGTCGACGACGGCTTCGAGCGTGACCACGGTGTTCGGGGTCTCGCCCGACACCCAGCCGGGATAAAGCATCCACTCATCGCAGACCGCGCCGATCACCGCACCACGCCCGATGAGATAGCGAATCTGCTCGTCCGCTAGCTGGCGATCGCGGGGAACCAGGGCGCGACAATTGTTGTGGCTGGCGAGAAGGGGGCCTTTGAAAAGCTCCACCGCCTCCCAAAAACTATCGTCGGACAGATGGCTGATATCGAGAATCATGCCCACCTCAGCCATGGCGCGGAGAAGGTCCCGGCCTTTCGGCGGCAGTCCCCCCTCTGTGCCGGTGCCGTGCGCATAGGCGCTCACGCCGAAATGGGCGGGACCGACCACCCTCAACCCGTCCTCCCACCACTCAGCCACAGAACTCGGCTCGAGGATGGGGTCCGCGCCCTCCATGCTGAGAATGAACCCGAGCGGGGTGGAATTCCCGTTGCTCCCTTTCCACTCTTCGAGGTGGGCTGCGACGGAGCGCCAATCCTTGAGCATTCGCAGTATGCCGCGGGACTCCATGATGCGGTAGTAGGCGAGCTGGCCTCTGGCCATGGCGCAGGCGACCTCCCGCGTTCGATAATCGAGCAGCGGATCGCCAAGGCCGCTCGACCGGGCCAATACCGTGCCAAGGCACAGCGCCATCTCGCCCTTGCGCATTTCAGGAAAAGAGACTGTGTTCCGCCCCCGACCCTGGCCCACCATCCCTGCTTCGGAGGCGCGAATCTCAGCCACACTTCGCGTGAGATCGCGGTTCCAGTTCAAGGCGTTCCATGATAGATCGAGGTGTGAGTCAACAATAATCATCCACCGTTCCTCCCTTAACTTCCTGCTCTTCGCCCCGGGACATACGTCATTCCCGCGAAAGCGGGAATCCATTTGCATCACTCCCAAAATGGAATCCCGCTTTCGTGGGAATGACGATCCGAACGGGGCACTGGCATCGGCCCGTCTAGTGTCCTTCAACCACCGTTTCCAGCGGCGGCAGTGATTGTCCCTCGTGAGACCTGCCGGAATACGTCTGAAATCGCTCTTGAAGCGCTCGCCAATAGAGGGCTTCAGCATCCCACCGGGTCAGAGCGGAGTCCAGACGGTAAGCCGTGTACTCATCAAGCCAAGCCGACCGGTACTGGGGCCGCAGCTCTGTGATCGCGTCCATCAAATCAATTAGCCGCGAGTGATCCTGATAAGTTACCTGCGACTCCCAGTTGTTCCACCATGCCTCGTCCTTCGGCCGGCTTGGCCCCAGGTTTCGCCACATGGTTTCGAGCTCCGGCGCGGTTTGGAATCGTTCGCCCGCGTAATCGAGCAGACGGCTGCCAAACAGAAGGCACTCGAGAGTGGTCCGATCGCCTCCCTCGGAAATCGCGTGCTCCAGCCGTGTCTCGGCGTCCTCCGCAAGCAGGCGGGCCTGCCGGAGATCGCTCAGATGATCGGTCGATTGCTTTAACATCGCCGGTGCGAAGGGATCTCGCCACAGTGCCAGCATGGTCTCGTCCCCGATGGCCTTCTGTAAAGCGAGTTCCGAGCCTTCGAGGTCCTTTAAAGCAAGCGCTACCTCCGGCGCAGCAGCAGGCGTGTACATCAGCCCGGAGTAATCAGCGTAGAAGTTCTGACGATCGACAGGCTTGGACTGCCAAGCCGCCGCCGCACCGTAAGCTACCCCTGGCCAAGCCGTCCGCAACAGGTTCTGAGCGTCGTCAGTCCAAAGTGTATTGATCAGACCCAGCGCTCCCGACTTGCGTCCCGAAGCCAGGAATGTGTCGATGTTCTCGAAGCTCCGCGCATAGTCGGGCATGACCTGGTTCCAGCAGGTCACACCCGATGCAATCATATGGGGAGTGTGTTGGGCGGCCAGCGGTCCCAGCCAGTGCTGGTAGTGCGACTCGGGGCCCGGATCGTACTCCCAGGCCACGGCGATTAGACCAGGCGGAAGCTCGGAGACAATCTCCGGATACTTCACCATGATGTCTCCCCATGCCATCACGGTCTTCCCGTATTTCTTGAAAAGTTCGTCGACGGTGTTGAGTTGCCGGACGAACAGTTGCGCAGGCTGCGCCGCCATGCCGCCCTGGCGCGTGGCCTGTTCGATTTGAAATGCTTCGTCGAATCCGATATGCACGAAGGGGCTCGGGAAAAGCTGCGCCAACTGGGTCACCCAGTCGGTGAGAAGGGGATTGACTTCGGGGTTTCTCGGGTCGAATTCGGTGCCGTGAGGCATATCGGCAAGCGTGGCGTATTTTTCCACCCGGAACAGATCGTGCTGATGCCCGTAAAGCTCCAGGCAGGGGATGATGTCGATGTGGCGTGCGCGCCCGTAGGCGATGATTCTTCGTAACCCGTCCTGGCTGAAGCGTCCTCCGGGGTTCAGAAGCGGATAACCCTTCAGCTCGATGCTATCCTCGCTGTAGAAATAGTATTGGTTCGCCTTCCAGCGGGCCATGAAATCGAGTTGGCGCTCGACTTCTTTTTCGGTGGGCAGCGCGCCGTGGCTCATGTCCACCATCACGCCTCGATAGGCCAGGGCCGGCCAATCCTTGATTTCAACCACGGGCAAGACGGCATGAGCGCCGCTACCTTCCACCAACTGCCCCAGAGTTTGAATTGCATAATACAACCCCGCCGATGAGCGAGCGCTCGCGGTGACGCCCTCCGTAGTGATTTTCAAGGTGAACGCCTCGCGCGAGTCCGGCCCTGCATGTTCGCCGGGAACCGGCAGTGGATCGATCCCTCCCGTACGCTCGAGGAGGATTCCGTGTGGGCAGGAATTCCCTTCCCTGATTGGAATGCTGGCTTCACCTTGCAGCGAAAGCTGGTTCGAAAGCTCACTCCCGGCAAACAAATCTTCGGCGGCTGGCGCAGATGCAGAGCAAATCTCCAGTCCCCGTAAGGCAAGCTCTCCGGTTCCGTAACGGACCTCCTGTGGGCGAGGTAGCAGCGGGTGGTGTTGAGCCGCAATCAATCCAGGCGTCATGAACGCGATTGCCAGGGTTATGAAGGTTCTCTCTCCAGACATGAGGCCTCACTTGTCTTGAAAATGGGTGATGCTGAACTCTGCAAGAAACCCCTCACCCGTCCCGTTCCGGCTGATGAAGTGGCGCAGGCACTCTTGCCCGCGGGGCGGTGCGCCATTCGCCAGCCTTAGAGACAGGCAAGAGCGCCTGTCCCACACCCTCGCCCCAAGGTAGAGGGTTGTCACTCAATTATGACGACAGCTATTCATGGTTTCACAATGACCTTATTCTTCATCATCCAGAATAGAATGGCCCATTCCACGAATACGATCGCGAGAGCTTGGAAGAGGAATCCGGCCTTACCCACGTGTGCGGCGATGGGGCCGGTAAAAACATCTACACCTATTCCAATCGGGATAATGCTGGCCAGCATATAAATAAAAACCGCATTCATCCCAAACGGCCTGAACATGATGGTCCACTTCCGGTAACAGGCTATATCGACGAGCCAAAAGAAGAAAAGTAGCTCGAGGCAAGCCACTCCCGCGCTCGCCAGGCCGTAGCTGGTTGTCCACATCTTCATTTCGATGGGGATCAGTGGGCTCAGGCCGAACCCGAGCGCCAGGAATACCACACCCATGCCCCCAATTACCTTTGCGACGTCCGCTTTCGAGCGTCCGGCCAACAATAGTTTGCCAATTACCAGGCCAAAGAGAGTAGTTGAGATAGTCGGAATCGTCGAGAGAAAAGTTCCCCAGCCTTCATCATGATACGGCCAGGTGTCCCAGCGGTGCTGCCCGAGCAGCGCGATATCGACGGAATGAACGAGATTGTGATTCAAAACGTAGCTGCCGGCCGGAACGCCGGACGCGGGCACGAACGCCAACAGGCATGCGTATCCCGCCAGAATACCGGCCGCCAAGCCGGCTTGGAATCGCCAGGATTTCTTCGCCACGAGGAAAGCTACGAGGTAAGCGACGGCGATCGGCTGGAGTGCGCTGCTCAGCTCGATCAAACAGGGGGTATGAAGATAAAGTGATTCCCGCACCGAGCCAAGCAGAAACAAAACCGCGGCGCGCTGGATGGCGTGCGCCAGTTGTTGGTCGTAAGGTTGGGAAAGAGACCGCCGGGCGAGAGATAGCGGCACCGACACTCCCACCATCAACATGAAGCTGGGCCAGATGCAATCTTCAAATCGTAAACCGATCCAAGGTGTGTGGTTCAACTGGCGGACGATCAGGTCAATGACTCTATTATGGCCCAGGTGCTGAAGGCCGAGCATCAGACCCTCACCGCCAACAATCCAGAACATCGTGAACCCACGAAAAGTATCGAGGGAAAGCAGACGCTCTGAGCTTGCGGACGCTTTTTGAGCACCCTCTGCTGGGGTTGGGGGAACGCGCGGTACTTCAGCAGGCGATACCTGGTTCGCCATTTCGGGTCCTCCCTGGAGTGCGGCAGCGAAGCTGCCGCCTTGGACTGCTGCACCGAAGTTGCCGCCCTTGACTGCCGCTGCGAAGCCGCTACCTTCCCGCAAGCAGCGTTTCGCGACATCAGGCTGACTGAAATGCTATCTCGTATCGAGTACCAAACTTCCCGGTCCATTCCACGGCGGCAGCTTCGCTGCCGCTCTCCAAGTCAGCGGTTCCAGCGCGCCAAATCGAAGTTGGCGCGGTCCAGGGTATCGTAAAGCGCGTGAATCGACTTGACCGTGTGCGGCTGCTTCGCTACCGTGGCCGCGAGGATGCGAATCTTCCCATTGTCAGGGAGTGTCAACGTTGTGGCGCCGGCGGGCAGGTTGATTTCGTATGCGAACAGGTAGGAGTAGCTGTAAGCCTCATTGGCCGCGCCGGGGCTGTGCCGGTGGGAGGCGAACCACGCCACGGGGGCGCGCTTGATGTAAGCCGGCTTGAGGCCAGTGTACTCCATCTCGGTTCGGATGATCGGCCCGTGCTCTTTCACGTAGGCGCGGATTCGCCGCGCCCGCTCGGCTCGCCGGCTCTGGTCGTCCGCCGCGGGCTCGGGCGGCACCTGAACTTCCACCTTCTTCTCGGTCCAGGTGCGCGTGTCCCACTGGCCGATAAAGCCGCTCCAGTCTTCGACTTTCAGCCCAACGCGCGAGGAAGTCGAAGGGCTTGCCACCTCGAGTGTGCCTTCCTGGTCGCCGCCGTAGGCGGCAGCAAGGAGATACAAGTGGTTGAAATCGCCTGCCGGTAACTTGATTGACTGGCCGTGAGCGGTGAGCGCGTCCGGTTTGCCGAGGCCGGCGGGCGCAAGCCGGAACTGGACGCCGCCGTAAGTGATCTGAGAGGGCAACATTTCTGCCGGCAAGGCGTTGCCTTGCTCAGCAGTTTGACGGTTCAGGTCGCAATCAAAGCAGCCTTCGCCAGGCTTACCGTCGAGAGTGGCGACTGAGGCGTCGTAACTCAGCGCTACGGCTTTCGACTCGACTGCTTCGGCTTTCGCGTGCGGTGGCGCAAGTTTCACGGCGAACGACCGGGGCTGGTACGCACTGAACGAAGCCACGAGGTCGCCGTTCGTGATTTTTGCCGAACCGGTGGGTTGCTCCTGTCCATTCACCTCGCGGGCATCCGCAACCGGACCTGCGAACGTCAGGTGAACGTCCGGCTGCTCGTGACCGCTCATCTCCACCAGACGCACGATCACGGCGTCGCTTTCCTCAGCCTTTTTCATTGCCAGCACGCGCACCCGGTTGTTGCTGACCTGGAGCAACGAGAATTTCCTGCCCAAAGCGCCGACATGTGCGGAAGGCTGGAAAGCAATCAGCGGTTCGTTGAGGCGATAAGCCTGCCAATCGGTCTGCGCCTGTCGCCAGTCGCCTCGGTGGCCGGTCAACCCAAACTCGAATTCGTGCCGTCCCCAGTCCTGTGTGCCCTGATCCTCATAACCTCCCCGAGTCCCGGGAGTGCGGATGAGGGTAAGCCGCAGGGTGTTGTCACTGGGCTTGTCCGAACCGGTTTTGGCGTCGGTAAGGACCGTCACCCCGTACGACCCGCTCTGGTCGGTCAGGTCGATCCAGCGATGCGTGGCCACTTCGAACTGCCGGTCGAATTCGTTCGGGCGCTCGACGGTGCCGATGTCCCAATTGTAAGTCGCGTTGGGATTTGAAGCACTCAGCGGAAACGTCTGCTTCAGATTAACGCCCTTCGTCGCCCAGTCGATGGCATTCATCACCTCGACGCGATTGCCCGCATCACCCGCTGAAAGGCGAATCGTCTGCACGAACTTCGAATTCTCGCCCTCGCGCGAGATTTCAAGGGCCACGCGCGCCGGCCCGTGCTCGACAATTTCAACATGCGCGGGTCCGCCGACGTACGCGCGGGGAGGCCGCTGCTCGTCTTCGAAATCCATATTCCAAGCCGGCCAGTGTTCCGGATTATCCGTTGAAATCGCCAGGCGCAGCGGGGCAGACAGCAACTCGTGATTCACCTGCTTGTCAAAGATGCTCGAAACGTCTCCGTTGTCGTCAATCTGGATCTTGTAGCGGGCGTTTTCGAGAGAAGAGTTGCTGACCTGTAGCGTTGAAGCTGAGGGCGGCGCGGACGCCGGCTGCACGTCGTACACCGCGTAGCCCACCGAAGGTGCGCTTGCCAGAAACACCACTTTCGCAGAACCGTCGCTTCCCGGCTCAAGCTGTGCCGGAACCTCCTGGCCGTCCGGCGCCAGAACGCGAATTCCCTCTGGGACGCCATTCAGGAATGACAATTGGGCCTCCACCACATCCTGGCGCGGAATATTCAATTGGTTGAAGACAACCACCGGTGTTCCGGTCGCTTGCGTGTCCATGAGGGAAGCGATGGCCTCCGTGGCATCGGTCACCACGCCGGCGAACTGGTTCATCGCCAGCACGTCATCGTTCCAGGAGTAGACGTACGACTGCGGAGTCGCGGTCCCGGCCATGATGTCGTGAAACTGCCCGCCCAGGACCAGCCTCCAGGCGCGGTTCAGGCGCGTCTGAGGGTACGCCCGGCCTCCCAGCCAGGCGGCACCCACCGAAGCCTTCTCGGCCGCGTCCGCCAGCACTTCATTCACCCGATTCCATCGCTTGTGATACGCCTGTGAGGTGAGGGATCCCGCGGAATGGTTGATCAATTCGAGGTCGCCCTTCCAGCGCGGCATGCGGCTTGTCTGGCTGGGCTTGATTTCGCGGAACATGGTGTCGGCATCCGACCAGACCACGCGCAGCGGGCCGGTTCCCACCTGCACGAGCGGGCCGGGCTTACCTCGGGTCTCCTCCCCGAAAGGGCCGTAAGCAGGCAGGGGAGGAAGCGAGGTTTCGCTTTTGTTCGCGATCGCCTCCATCAGCTTCACCGAATCCTCCCTGGCGGAGCCGCCGATGTCGCCCGTGCCCACGTAGTGATAGTCGGCGAAGATTCCCGTGACCGTGCCGTCGATATTGACGCGGTCCGGCCAATCCCAAACGTAGTCTTCGTCCTGATGGCCGGCGGGTGGAGTGTTGTTCTTCGAGAGGTCTGTATAGACATCACTGTCGTAGCTGCTGGGGTTGAGGGCCGCGATCACGGTCTTGCCGTCGGGGCCTTCCCAGATCCCAACGTTATAGGGAATGCCTTCCGGCGTTTTCTCGGGCGAGTCGGGCCCGCCTACGTGGGGCGCAGGTTGCCACGCCGCCGAAAGCTTCTGAGTAGAGAAACCGCGGACACCGGCGTGCGCCAGAATGCTGGGCAGCGAAGCGGGGAAGCCGAAACAATCCGGCAGCATGTACTCTTCACTTGCCCTCCCGAACTCGTGCCGGAAGTATTCGTTTCCAAACAAGACTTGGCGAATGATCGATTCGGCTGACGGTGAGTTGACGTCGTTTTCCTCCACCGATGACCCCGCCGGGACCCATCGCCCAATGGCGACATAGTGTTTCAAGCGGACGAAATCCGTGGGGAAGTATTCCTTCATCATTTCGTAGCGATTAGAGCCAGTGAAATTGAAGATGTAGTGCGGATATTTTTCAAACAAGGCGAAATTGTTGCGCATCGTCTTGCTGAGGTATTCCTGAATGACCTGCGGATATTCCCACCGCCATTCCGTGTCCAGATGCGCGTAGCCGATCACGAATAGTGTGGGCTGGTGAGTAAGATCCATGGTGGAAGGCTTGGCGGCAGGTTCGGCGCCCGCTTTGCCGGTTTGGGCCGCGGTCATCCCGTGCAGCCCGACCAAAGCGAGCCCGCATATCATGAGACCCGCCGCAAACTTCCAAGGGTAGTACTTGATCCCGAAATTCGATTTGCCCGTCGCTCGTTTCATGTGCCCCCTTTTGGGTTGAATAGCCCCAAACCCCGCTTCTATCCCGGTCCTTGGCGTGTATCCTCGATCTGATTTGACGTGACGGGCTATCATAAGCCGTGGAACTTCTAGACGCAAGAACTGTTGCGCGACGTTATCTTGCGAGGATTCGTTCTCCGTGATCTCTGTGCCTCGAAAGACTGAACACAGAGCTCACTGAGACCCTCCGCGCGCTCTGTGTTGAGCCTGTAAAGCCACAGAGGACACGGAGAAGTTCGTTTTGGTTGAGGCGGTCGACCCGCGCCGCACTACTATTCTCGAATTTCTTCGCGGCGCCAGGATTGTTGCCGGCAATCGTTCTCGTTACATGCTCTCGAATTTCAAATCTCGAATTTTGAATTGCGGCTCCGCCGCGCTGAGTTCAGTCTTTCGAGGCGCAGAGAACACAGAGAAGAATTTCCTTGACAAATGTAGCCAACAAGTATATGCTAGATTGCTAGGAGCCATTATGTCCCTACGGAAGAATCCCATGACTCCCGCCCGCCTCCAAGCCAACCGCCGCAACTCTCAAAAATCCACGGGGCCGTGCACGACGCACGGCAAATCTCAGTCGCGCATGAATGGCCTGCGGAGCGGGAGCCGCTCGCGCCTCTATGACGACCTCTTGAAGGCCCTGATGGATGCCCCGCCTTGTGCGGTCCTCCGAACGGCCCGGGCGGCGTTGACTCCCGCCCAGATGGCGCACCCTTTGTTTGCTGAGCTGGTAGAAATACTCTGCCAAGCGGAAGCCGGGGTGGCCCTGCGGTATGGCAGACTGCCCCCGCCGCAGGATTACTGAAAAAAAGATTGTTTTTTTATACGACCGAAGCCAGTATGTCTATGAAAACAAACTAACGAACCTGCACAATTCGTGACAATGAAGGCCCACAGTTGCGCCCAAATGACACGAATTTTGCAAAAAGTGCTGACCAGCGGCAGCAATCTCGATCCGGGGCGGCCCAGCCGTCTAGGCTGGGAGGAAATGACGCCCCTCGAAACCAACGAGATCATCGAAAACGACAAGGAAGTCAGCCCGCCGCGGCCGCTGGATAAAGCGCAGGCGAGCTTTCTCCAGGTGAGCCAGCCAAATGTCATTCTGGTGAATTGGAAGAACGCCGAGGACGGACGCCGTACGGTTCTCCGATTCCTCGAGGTGGCGGGACAAACGGGCCAGGTAAATATCCAGGTTCCGATTCTTCAAATCCAGGCCGCTTGGATTTGTAATGCAATGGAGGAGAATCAGCAGCAGTTATCGACCAGCGACCACCGGCTTTCCTTCTTGATCAAGCCTTTTCAGATTATGACCGTTCGGGTTGAAAGTGTCCCAATGGTGCGTTGAGGGGGTTTCAGTTTGGCTCCCGTTTCTGCGCCAGCCAGTAGCGGTGAAAGGTGACAGCCACACCGGATGGGATTCCCTTCGGATCGTCGGGCGGGTCCGATCGGACAACCTCGCCCTTGCAGACCACCTCGCCTCTCACCCCCTCCCCATTGTCGATCACGGGGAGTTCAAGCCTGAGGTCAAGAGCGGTTGTGGGCTCAAAGACGCGTTCTGTCCGAAGCAAAACTCCCGAGCGGCTGATGTTCTCAGTGTAAGCCTCAAACCATTGTCGGCTTCGGGCCAGGCGGTAACGAACGGGGAGGTGAACGGGGAAACGCCGGGCACGTCCGGAATCTTCCTGCCGTTTTCTTAGCATAAGTTATTACTCCTCCTCAAAGACTTATCGACAGAAGAGCCTTCGACTGGCACCTTGGCGCCCGCATGACCGATGAATCCACTCAGCTTTGCTGTTTTTCCTTCTGTCGAGGGCATTATAAAACGCAAATTGGAAGCGGCAGGTGTTTTGCCAAAACGCAAAAAAGTGTATAGAGTTTAACATAAGTAAAATAAATACTTTACTAGTTTGCACACCAAGGTGAAATGGGGCCGCCAGAAAAGGCCCGTGTACTTTTGACATACCTATGTAGAATCTACACAGTAATAAGTTTATATAGACCGGAACCGATCCCGCCCCGCGGTACCTCCCCGGCACGATGGCACAAATTATTGAAAACAAAAGGTCTTGTCTCTGTGTCTTAGCGTCTCTGCGATGAAGACTTCCTACCTTTTGGTCGTTGCGTCGATGAAGTTGGCGAAATCCTGCTTCATCTTAGCGTGGGCCTTCGAATCCAAGTAGACCATATGTCCCGATTCGTACTGGGCGTGCGAAATGTTCTTTCGGAACTCTGCCGGCAGGTCGAGGTGGTCGAAGGTATACCAAGCCGCAAGATAGGGCGTAGCGAGGTCGTAGTAACCTTCCATGTTGAGGATCTTCAGATAGCGGTCCTTCACTATGGCTTCCCGCAGCGGGGTGGAAGTCTCCATCTCGAAGGGATTACCGCCGCCTCGGGTACTCTGAGGAGGACTAAAACTCCACTGGAAGAGTCCCGACTGCTGCCCTGAGACGTAGTAAGGCATATCCACTTTGTAGTTCAGCTCACGGCGCACATAGTCGTTGAAAACGCTGGTGAAGGGCGGCCCGGTTTCAGCGCTCGAGGGATCGAAAAACCGGGTATTCATGAAGCCGTCCGGATCCGGCCCCTTGAAGCGGCCGTCCAGGCGGCCCACGCGGAGCCTTTGATCGGCGAGCAGGAAGTGAGTGAAGGTGCCAACATCCAGGCGCAGGTTCGCCCACTCGATCACTTCCTTCGAGATGCCAGTGTACCGATTCAATTTGTCGACGATGTTCTGCCGTTGCTCCGGAGTCAGCGTATCGCCCGAAGCCAGCGCCTGGGTGTATTCTCCGAGGGCAAATTGCATCGATTCCTGCCGGGCGCGGTTGGGGTCGGCCATCACGTCCGGCGGCAGCTTCTTGTGATACCAGGCGATCGAGGTGAACGACGGGAGAAGCATGGGGTAAGGCACATCATTGGTAAACGAGGATTCCAGAGTTTCAAAGTTCAAGACCGTGGAGAGCAGCACGATTCCGTTGAAATTGATGCCGCGCTCGTTGAGGTACCCGGCTAGCCCTGCAGAGCGAGTGGTGCCGTAGCTCTCTCCGAAGAGATAGAGGGGCGACAACCAGCGCTCGTAGCGCGAAATATAGATGCGGATGAACTCGCCGAAGGCGGCGATGTCGCCGCTCATGTTCCAGAACTTGCGCGCTGCGGTCTGGTCTGCCGGCCGGCTGTAGCCGGTGCCGATAGCGTCTACCAGCACCAAGTCAGTTTTGTCCAGCGGAGTATTGGGATTGTCATCGCGGCGGTAGGGCGACTGGGGTAGCCATCCTTCCTGCTCCAGCACCACTTTGCGCGGCCCCAGCGCCCCCATGTGCAGCCAGACGGAGGCGGAACCGGGGCCGCCATTGTAAGCAAAGGTCAAGGGACGCGTGGCGGGATCCGTGCCGTCCCGGGTGTAGGCCACGAAGAACATCTCCGCCTCAATCTTGCCCTCGGCGTCCTTGATGGGCAGGCGGCCGGCCGTGGCCGTGTACCGCAAAACCTTTCCGCCGATGCTGAGCTCATGGTGCGTCTCCACGGGAGGAACTTCGGCCATATCGAAATGCATGGGCCGAATCCCTTCTCCGGGACCACCAGGCTGGGTCGTTTCAGGCTGCGTAGGTGGAGTGGAGGGCTTGGCCTCGCGTTCCTCGCGCTGAGGTCGTTCGGACGGATTCTGGGTTGGGGTAGCAGCCGTCTGCGCGGAAGATTTCCGGGGCGGTGTCTGTTTGGTCTCCGGCGGAGCACTAGGTTCCTGGGCCAAAATCAGCACAGGAAGAAACACCATGGCCAAGGCTAAGAGTGTTCGTCTCATAGTTTTCCTTTATCGTCGAAAATGAAATGCGCCTTGCGGGAAAAACGGAATGTACACCTTTTGAACGCGCCTGTCCATTTTTCCGATAGACGTTTGGTTTTGTAGAGCAGACTGGTAGCGGCAGCCCGGACAAACTACTCCGTGCTCTTCGTGGCTCCAAGCCTCAACACAGGCAACGCAGAGAGCCTCAGTGGCCTCTGTGTTTGATCTTTTCCGGCACAGAGAACACGGAGGCGAGAATCAGCTCGCCCCATCGCAGCGGCTCACTTCACCCCTTGCAGGAATTCCTGGGGAATCGGACTTGCGGGAGTCTCGCCCTGCCAGAAAATGGTGACAATCCACCAGCGCATTCCGTCATTCATCAACTGGAAGCTGTTGATCCCGCGCTCGAACGGCTTCGGGTCGTCCGCGGCGTGGCGCGATTCATAAGTGCTGAACACCTGCGCGATGCCTGCGAATCGTTCGGTGCGTCGCGCCACTTCCCGCTCAAAGAAGCCGTTCTTTTGGAAATAGGGATCATCGTGCCGGATGTAATCCTCGGGACTGAGCACCACGGTACGGAATCCGCCTGTGTGGTTTGGAACCACGGCGACCAGACGAGCGCCGGAGATGAAAAGAGAACGGAAGCGGTTCCAGTTGCGTTGTCGCCCGGCGGGCCCGGAGATCGTGTCGTAGGCGGCATGCACGATGGCATCGATGGAGCTTACATCGGCCGGATTGGCTGCTGGCGAAGTGGCAGCGGCACCAGAGACGGGAGGAGCTTGCGATTGAGAAGAAGCCTGCAATTCGGCGGCGCTGCCGCGCGCCGCCGTCACACACATGAGCAACGCTGCCGCCGCGGCGATTAAGGTATTAGAATGCCGCTCCCCGAATTTCATGCGAGACCTCCCGCCCCGGCTTCACAATCCCTGTCATCCTGAGCGCCGCAAAGAGCCCCTTAATCGTCCTTGCATCGTTGACCTGAAGCACAACTGCGGCGATCCTCCGCTGCGCTCCGTCGAAAGTTACGTCATTCCCGCGAAAGCGGGAATCCATTGGTCCGTGCACTGACGATGGACCCCCGCTTTCGCGGGGGTGACGAATGCTGACTTTCCATTTTTGTGGATGGGCCGTAAGCCCGTGACCACTCTGGATGACGCCCCTTGGCTTCATCGCACTTTTGGGCTGCCGGAGTCGAACTGCGCCGGATACCGAGACCCGCCACAAATCTTACTACATTCCGTGCTGTACTCTCGACTCTCGACTTTCGACTTCTCAACTGTTCTACGGCACCAGCATTACCGGGGCGCGCCAATAGGCGGTCTTCTGGCCAGTGGGGTCCAGGACTGTTACCTGGCACTCGTATTTGCCCGGGGGAAGTTGGTGGAGAGGAATACTGAAGCTGAGAGGCATGGTTTTCACGCGGTTATTCATCCCGCTGGTCACCTCGATAGGGGGCGTTTCGAACGCCTTTTTCTCCGCCTGATAAAAACTCACAAAGGCGATCAAGGGCTGGAAGTTGGGCAAGCCCTGCTCGTAAGCCTGCAGGTAAACATAGATGTCCCGGCCCTGGCTGAACACCCGGGTGACGCTCGGAATCAGCTTCTGCCCGTCCTGCACCAGCGGGTTGGCCGTCTCCTCCTGGTCTTTTTTCTTCAGTACGTTGTAAATCGCGTCGCGGAGATCGACGCGCTGACTGCTCAGCACCACCGAGCTGATTGGGATTCGCTTCTCTTCCTTATTCAAGTTGGGAATGATGAAGCTGGTTTGATACGTCCCGATTCTTCCTGTCTCGTCATCGCGCGCCAGAAGCTTGATGGTGTACTTTCCGGGAAGAATTGTGAATGCGGCATCGTACTCGATGGGCCGCTTGGCCAACTGTGCAGCCGTGGCATCGCTCAGCTTGATATTCATCTTGTCGCGCAGGTTGGTGATGGTTGAGCCGTATTGGTCCTTGACCTCACCGATGAAATCGAGAAGCGTGTGCTCCGCGCCACGCCGCTTGGCCAAGGCCAATTCCCTGCCCGGAATCTTCACCACGATGGGTACGAAGTATTCGGCGCGATTCAGTTGGAAATAGTCGATCTCCATGATGATGGTGAGTTCCGTGATCGGGTCCTCGAGCATCAACGCATCTTCGAGTTGCCGTTCTTTGTCGGCAGGAGTGAACTTGCTGAACTGCTTGTCGGCGTAATAGCCCTGGCGATAATCCAGACTTGCGGACAAGTCCGAGTTCAGCGAAATCTTAACGCGGCGGAACTTGCCGTCCTGGGCCGTGTTGGTGGTGTAGTAACCGAGAATGTAGTAGCTGGAGGTCGCCTGCTCTGCCTGCACGATTCCCTTGGCGAGGTCGTTGTAATCGAGCAAGGCCTTGCCGCCCGTGTCGCCGGCCAGCGCGTAGAGTGTATCCTGCGACTGCTGGAAGTTTGTGGTCACAGCCAGCGCCGCCGCCCCAGAATACATCCCAATGTTGCCCTGCGATCCTTGCGTGGCGTCGCCGAGCGGGGCTTCGGCCACCAGACCACGCGCGTCGATGGGCCAGAACGATACGCCGGCGCGGATGGCCGTGTCGATGGTGGCGTGAAGCTGCGCCTGGTTGTCCAGCCCATTCAACCTGAGGCCGCTGGCAAAGTAAATCAGCGATTTCTTTTCGCTGATCTGGCCCAGCAGCCTCGACGCGGTCTGGAGGGCGGACAATTGGCGGTCAGTATTAAAGACGTTGAACTCGCTGTCATCCTGCCCAAACGCCGACCCGGTGTCGGGCGTACCGGCGTCATCGCTCGCGAGCCCGTATCCCTGGCCCTCGCCCACGATCATGGTTTCGAGGATGCTCAACAGCCGGGTGCGGTCGTCGGTGAAATCCTGCAGAACATCCACAGCGCCGCCCGCAAATCTTAGAATTGCAACCAGGTCATCCGGCGCCATCTGCGTTTTGATGAATCGCTTCGCCGCTTCGAGGGCGCGCAACTGGTCCGCGGGCGGCATGGTCGTCATGTCGAAGTAGAGCGCCAGAAGGCGGCGGTCTTGGTATCGAAACTTGCCGGGCGCTTCGGGGGAAATGCGAGTGCGGCTCAACTTGTCGTAGATCGTAATGTTTTCCGGCGCGGCCGGAGCAGCCTGAGGCGGACTCGCAGCTCTCGACAGGTGCTGCTGCTCGCAGAAACTAATGGTCTGGGGCGTCCCATTTTCAGTGATCGCGAAATCTTTGGCGGTCAATCCCCGAATGGGATTTCCTTTTTTGTCCTTCACCACCACCGACTCCACTACTAATTGTGTGCTCACGCTGATGGTGGCTGTTTCTTTCGGTCCGGTCGGCGTGTTCTGCCCGATCTGCTGGGCCGCGGCAGCCCGTCCCGGCAAGAGAGCGATAAACAGAATCAGCATCGCAGCCCTCTCCCTCGGGGAGAGGGTGTCCTGCAACGGCGCCTTCGTCAGCCGCCGCGGGACGGGTGAGGGGTCCCCAGAGAAAATCGTAGCCCTCTCCCTTGGGGAGAGGGTGTCCTGCAACGGCGCCTTCGTCAGCCGCTGCGGGACGGGTGAGGGGTCCCTTCCATTCTTTAAGGAAAGAACGAATTCAAATGGCAATCCATTTTCCAATTGAACTCTCACTTACGTCTAGACTCCCTCTGCCGTTAGCGAAATAACCCCTCACCCGTCGTGCTCCGGCCGGGCTCGTGGCGCAGGCGCTCTTGCCTGCGAGGAGGCGCGCCATACGCCGGCCTTCGAGACACGCAAGAGTGCCTGTCCCACTCCCTCTCCCCAAGGGAAAGGGCACATTTACTTTGCTTCTGCGCCACTTGTCATTCTTCACTCGTCACACGTCACTGCTCTTCAAAACCTCACCCGCATTGTCGCCTGTAAACTGCGCATGGCGTTGGCCGCAGCCGGCAGCCCGAATTGCGTACTGGTAATGCTCGTATTCCAAGTTGTAAAAGTAACGTGGTTGAGAAAGTTCGTAGAGTCGATTCGAAAATCCAGGTTGAAGCGGCCATGCAAGCGGAAGGTTCTTCCTATAGAGGCGTCAAGTGTAAACTCCGATGGACCGATGATGGAGTCCCTTCCCGCATTTCCCCATTGGCCGCTCGCCGGCGGTGTGTACGCGGCGGGATTCAGAAACAAGCCCTGCGGCGCGGCGTAGACGGGCGCTCCCGTAGCGTCCGGCCGGATGCTCCCCGTCACGCCGGTTCCCGGCACAGCGGTAAGATAGATGGGCGTCTCAGGCAAGCCGCTGCCCACGGTGATCTGGTTGAGGAAAGTCCACTCCTTGAAGAGTGTTCCCTTCCAGCCGCGCAATAGAGTTTCACCGCCCAGCCCCATGCCCGTCGTGTACTGAAACTGCACGTTCAGAAGATGCCGTTGATCGAACGTGGAAAGCCCACGCTCCGCCTCGAGGTCGAGCCAGTTCTGAGCGATGGTAGGACTGGAGGCCCCCGTTCCAGTGGTCGGTGTTATGGTCACTTGAGTTTCACTATTCCCAGGTCCGCCTGACGGCACGCCGAAAATCTGTGTCGGCATGATGGCTCCCTGGCCCCCCAAAACCGAATCGTCGTCGATGGATTTTGAGAAAGTGTATCGAACCGTGGAAGTAAATCCATTGTGCAGTCTTCGCCGTAGTTGAATCTGCGCGGCTTCGCGCGTCGAGTTTCCGTTCGAGGCGAAGTAGGCGAATCCCGTGGGGCAGCTTGGGCAGGGATTCACCGCCCCGGGCGGAAAAGTGTTGGGGAGAAACTCCTGCACTCCGCGCGTGCCCTTAATGCCGAGATAGTTCGCAGTCAACTGCAGTGAACCCGGAAGGTCACGCTGCAAAGACATGTTCCAGGTCTGTGCGTATCCCACACGGAAATTCGGATCGACGGCAAACGTGTCCGGCGTGATTGCGGAGCAGGTGACGAATCCACTCGCCAGCGTCAGCGGGCATGCCAGGCTGTTCTGCACGCTCAAACTCTTCGAAAGCGGCGCCTGCTGCGCCATCTGCTGCGCGATGGTCTGATAGACCGAGGTGTCGTAGTAGACGCCATAGCCGGCCCGGACCACCAGAGACAAGCCGGGTATCGGCCGCCACGCGATCCCGATGCGCGGCTCGAAGCCGGTCTTGTCCGGCCGGATTAGCGAGCTCGGATATTTGCGTCCGGTCAGCGGCCCCAGCGGCTCAGTCCCCACCACCGGCGCCACGGCTGCAAATCCCGGCGTGATGTCGAGGTTTACCAGGCGTCCATACAACTCCGTAATCGGCGCGCCATATTCCCAGCGCATCCCCGCATTCAAAGTGAACTCCGGGCGTATTCTCCAATCATCCGTGAAGTAAGCGTCGTAAACGGATTCTCGGAAGTATTTATCCGCGTTCCCGAAAGCCAGGGAACTCGTATCCGGAATCCCCAGCAGGAAGTCTGCAAAATCGTCGCCGCCGACCGCCGCCCCGTTCGCGCTTCTCTGCGTGGCCGCTCCCGTGAATGTGAAAGTGCCGCGCGGATTTTGCTGCCCGAGGTAATTGAACTGTTGCCGGCGGAAGTCGCCCCCGATTGTGATGTTGTGGCGATCTCGGCTCCATAGTAGCGAATAAGACCACGCATCCGTCTGGTTGCGATCGAAAGCGCTTAGCGCGTCGGAAAGCCCCGCCAGGCCGCTCGCAAAAGCCAGGCTCGGCGGCCCCCAGTTCACTGGGTTCTGGTTGTTCCCCAGAATCCCGGCATCGCCGGAAACGTTTTCGCGGCGCGCCCAGTACGGATTGGTCTGCGTCGCCAGCCGGCTGAACTGGTAACCAAGATTCAGGAACAGCCGTGTCCCGAGGTGATGTGACCAGTTGATGCGGCTGTTGAGTCCCAGCACGTCGCTGGTGTCGAGAAAGCCGAACAGATTCGGCGTGGCCGTGCGTGCGCTCTGAAGAGCAAAGCCGCCGTAGACCTGGTTCTTGGCATTGATCGTCTTGTCAAAACGCGATTGCAGCGCGTCTTGATGCGTGTCTGTGTTGATCGGAATCTGATAATTGTATTTCTGCTCTCCGCTGAAACTCGGCTGGGGGTAGAAATTCAAAAGGGCTTGCGCCTGGGGGCTGATCTGAGCCGTGGGAATCTTATTGCCCGGAAATGGCAGGCCCGTGGCGGGATTGAAGATTTCGACTGGCTGTCCCAGCGCGTTAAGGGCCTGCGAGAAATCTCCGCCCCGCTCTGCCGCATCCGGCACCAGGGCCGATTGCGTGGTGTCATCAACATATCGCGTCCACTGATAAGAAAGAAAAAAGTCCGGGCCGTGCTGCCAGAGATGGGGAATTCGCAGCGGGCCACCCAACGTCGCCACGCCCGTGATCCGGTTGTAGGCCGGCTTGGGAGTGTTCTGCCCGCTCAAGGAGAAAGGACGCGCATCGAGGGCGGAGTTATCGAAAATGACGCCCAGCCCGCCGTTGTAGAGCCCGCTTCCGCGGTTGCGATAATTGCCGAAAGCAAACGCTTGCGCGAATCGCGTCGCGGCGCCGTTGAGCGCGCTACCATTGATCAGCAAGCCGTCCGCGGCGCGCTGATTGAGTTCGTCGCCGGCGGCTTGGCCGTTTTCATTGTTTTCGTTGATATTTCCGGCGTTGTTCCCTGCGTTGTTCGCTTCCTCTCGCACGCGATTGTTCCCTGCATTATTCGCTTCCACACTCCCGCGTTCCTTCCCTCCCTCATTCCCCCGCGTTTTCCCTTCGTCATTCCCGCCCTTGGCCTGTAGGGGCACGCCATGGCGTGCCCCTACATCGACACGCCCGCCGGTCGAGCTAATCTCCGCCTTGATTTGATCAAGCGGCAGAAGCTTCAGTTCCCATTTTCTGGGCGGCGTATTCGGCGCGATCACCACTTCCTGCTTGAGCGCTGCGAAGCCGGTCATCTCCACTTCAATCGTCCAGGTCCCATCCGTCAAATTGGAAAACGAGTAGAGACCCTGCTGATCCGTAGTCGTGGAGAATTCGCTCGAGCCCTGCGTGGCCTTTACCGTCGCTCCCGGAACCGGCAATCCGCCGAAAGTCACCTGCCCCGTGTACGGAGCCGGCGCACCACCGAGACACCTAGGCACAAAGAAAAAGCAGATACAAAAAACCAGAGAAAAGATCCGCTTGGTACTTTCGTGTCTTAATGGTGAAAACAATCTAGTTCTCCGAAGGGCGCTCGACGTGGTCGATCGTGAGCACTTCCGCAGGCGCTTTGGTGGCTTCCAGTTTCATCCCTAGCTGTTCCTGAAGCGCCGTGAAGATCGAAGGCCCTGAAGCATCGGGTGGCGGCGCGCCGTCTGGCGGAGGACCGCCGCCTCCAGGCCCAGGTCCTGCCATCGTCATTCCTTCGCCTTGTTCAGGTGTCCACTTGAGCGTGAAATCATAGTTGCCCTTCAACCCGGTTTGATCCAGCACTTGGCGGCCCAGTTGTTGCGACAGCACGCTCGCCAAGAACGAGAGTTCAACCCCTTGGCCGTTAAGCTCGCCCCTTCCCATGCGCATCATGGGTCCGTGGGGATGGCCGCCAGGCCCGCTCGGCGCCTCGGCTGGCGTATCGACGGGCGCGGCCTTCTGAAGTTTCGGGCCGTTCTTTGCGAGCACCAGCGCGTAGGCGGGCAGGTCCTTCGTCCCGTGTGTCAATTTCAATTGGAACCGGTCCGCGAGCAGCGCCTGGAGCATCGATTCAGCCAACTTGCCCCGCTCGTCGCGAGAGAGCTTATCCATTTGCTGCGCCATCGAGTCCGGTACCTTCGCGTCAATATCGTATCTTTCGGAATTGACCCAACTGGGTCCTCCCGAAACCTGAAAGTCCTTCACGTGATACGCGGTCGTAATGAGGAACTTTACGGTCATGCCGGTCGCGTTGAACCGGCCGGGCTGCCACGACACGAAAAAGCGCTGGTCGCCTGAGTGATTCGGCTTGATCGAGGCAACCTCAAAGGAAGCCGTAGTGGGTAGGGTCGACATCGGCGCCGATTGCGCGCTGCCGGCCGCGGGCGCTTGCCCCACGGCGGTCTGCGGTGATTGCGCCCCGGCTTGCACGCTGCCCGGGAAACCAAACAGCACGAGCCCCGCAACGGCTGTTACGCCGACGGCAGCTAATACGACCTCTGTTGCGAATCGCACCTTCTTTGACCGGCCCGAAATCATGGCTTCTCCTTTTTGGTCACAGCCCTCTCCCCTGCGATCGACCAGCCCTCTCCCTTGGGGAGAGGGCAGATTTCCCTTACGCTTAGGAATTCGCGCACATCGCCGTGAGTCTATCTGCCACCCCCAGTTTGACGCATCTGTCGGACCTTCGTTTGCCCGCCGCTAGTTCTCCGAAGGTCGCTCGACATGATCGATCACGAGCACTTCCACCGAACCTTTTTGCGACACGAGCTTCAGCCCAAGCTGTTCCTGAATCGCCGTGAAGATCGAGGGGCCCGACATATCAGGTGGAGGCGGGCTGCCAAGTTGGGGACCGCCATCTCCAAGCCCCGTGCCGACCATTGCCTTGCCACTGCCGGGACCTCCGCCTCCAGGCCCCATGCCGATCATTCCCTCACCTTGCCCCGGTGTCCACTTGAGCGTGAAATCGTAGTTGCCCTCGAGACCGGTCTGGTCCAGAACGGGGCGGCCCAGTTGCTGTGACAGCATCCGCGCCAACATTGATAAAGGCGCGTCCGGAATCGTTAGGTCGCCCATTCCAAAGACCATCTTGCCTCGTTGTCCCCGCCCCTCAGCGCCCTTGATTGCCTTGAAGTCGGCGTCGGATTTTGCCGCCTGAAGTTTAGGACCGCTCTTTGCGACCACCAACGCATAGGCGGGAAGTTCCTTCGTCTGGTGACGAAGCTTCAGCTTGAATCGATCCGCCAGCAGCGATTGAACCATCGAACGAGACAATTCCTCCCGCTGGTCTTCGGAAAGTTTCTGCATTTCCGCGATGATCAAGTCCGGCTCCTTCGCCTGAATGTCGTAGCGCTCGGAGTTGATCCAGCTTGGTCCGCCTGTTACTTGAAAGTCGCTCACGCCGTACGCTAACGTGATCAGATGCCTTATCCATATCCCTGTGGCGGTGAACCTGCCCGGACCAAACCTCATCATCACGCGCCAATCTCCCGAACGGTTCGGCTTGATCGCAGCCACCTCGAAGGACGCTGCCGGCGTGCCGGTTGTGGGCGACGATTGCGCGCGGGCTCGCGGAACTTCCAAGAGGCCGAACATCACAGGTCCGGCAACGGCTGCCATGCCGGCCGCGACCAGCAATAGTCTTCGGGGGAAAGTGAGCGCGTTTGCGCGACCCTGCGTCATGATTCGAACAATCCGTTCCTTGAGTTCGGCGCCGGTGACTCCAGACATGCAAGCCAGCGGAGCTTCCACACAGAATTCGCACGTCTTCAAAATGCTCTCGGCATAAACCTCCCGTTCGCTGCCCAATGCCAGAACTTTCTCGTCGCAGGCGCGCTCGCGCTCCTCCACCAACCGCCCTCCCAGCCACCAAACCAGCGGGTGAAACCAGAAAATGGCCTCCACCAGCATATGGGTCGCCGCGGCCAGGTTATCGCGGCGGCGGACGTGCCAAACTTCGTGCGTGACAATAGCTTCGATTTGCGCGTCCTCCAAACGCTCCGAAATCCGTTGTGGCCACGCCAGCCGAGGCTTCGCGATGCCGAAAATCCCCGGCTCCAGAGAAGCCGGCGACGACAACAACTCGATCGGTGCGCGGATTCCGGTAAGCTGCTCCGCGCGGCGCAGCGCTTCCACCTCGCGCCCTTGCCGCAGAAGCGTTGCTCCGCGCAACACTTTCGTCATTCTTCGCCAGCGGATACACCACAAGCCGAGAACACCAAGAAATCCGCACAACCACAGGCCCGCGAGTCCCGCGGGAAGCGCACGGACCAACTGGTGGCGCAAACCTGCTTTCCAAGGTCTGCGGCTTTCGGTCGCAGGTTGCGATCCGGGAGAGACCTGCGAAAACGGCCGGCTGACCTCCTCCATCACAAAATAAAACCCGCCCGCCGTCGTGCGCGGCTGTGCTTTGGGCGGCGCCAAGCGCATTCCAACCGCCACCAGAAGCGAGAAGGGGATCAGGAATTTCACCGACGCCGCCAGCCAAAGTCCGTAGCGCACCTCGGCGCGGTTCTTCCGCAGAGCCAACGTCAGCAGTGCTGCTGCGGCCAGGCACAACGTCGATTGCCACAGGTGATTGGCGAGCCCCGGCGCGATCGCCGCCCAGATCGTCGAGAAGTATTTCAGCACCATGGCTAGTCCTTTCTCAGCGCTCGTGAAGAATGGGACGTAGGGGCGACCCCGGTGGTCGCCCGCGGGCGGCCACAAGGGCCGCCCCTACGACGCCTCCCCTCACTCCGACGGACGAACTGCCCTCGCCCCCTTGGGGGAGAGGGTGGCCCGCGACGGCGTTTTCGTCAGGCGGGGCGGGCCAGGTGAGGAGGTCGCTACGTCCGACCCAGCTTGCGCAATGTCTTCTCCGCTTCTTTCACATCCTCGAGCGTGAGCTTGCCCGATTCAACGAGACCCGCCATCACCGGCTGGGCGCGCCCGCCGAAGAGCGCCAGCAGATCATCGATCAGCCGCCGCCGGGCGCGGTCGCGCGAGATGGCTGCTTCGAAAATGTGGAAATTGCCGACTTTCTTGACCCGGCGCAGAGCCTTCTTCCCCTCCAATCGATACACGGTGGTCTGAATGGTGGTGTAGGCCGGCCGCTTCTTTTCAGGGAAAGCTTCTTGAATTTCGCGAATGGAGAGTTGCCCCCGAGTCCAAAGCTCTTCCATGATTTGCAATTCGAGTCTGGTCAGTTTCGGTTGAGTCATTGTTCACTACTATCTCCGTATGTGATGCTACTATTTATATAGTTGATGGGTCAAGAGGTTTTTGAGTTCGCAGGGGAATCAGCCGGGGCGGGCCGGGTGAGGGGGTCAGCGCCGCACTTTCAACTTTCGACTCTCGACTTTCGACTAGTACAGCCCGCCGAGATTCAGCACAATTACAGAAACGAGAATCACGACAACCGCCGCGGTCAGCACGCGCCGGGTTGCCGACGAAGTGGCCCGCCACTCTCCCGTCAGGATGCCGAGGAAGTTCGAAGAGAGAATCATGGCTGTGATGAACAGCGTGTAGCCAAGCGACGTTCCGTACTTTCCCACCAGCGTGGCGCCGATACCGTAACCCACCATCCCGGAAAGCCAGAGCAAACCCATGGCGACGGCCAGGCCTGTTTCTCTTGCCGACCCCGGCTTCAGGAAATGCGGCCAGGTGCCGTTGCGAAACAGCAGCAGGAAACAATAGAGCAGATTAGGAATGAATCCGGCGCCCAGCACCAGCGCCCACGATGCGTAGGTCGAAGTGACCGGGATCGCCCCCAAGGCCACGGCCTTTTCGAGAATCGGGCCGCTGAACGCGAAGCCGAGGTTGATGTTCGACCCGAAGATCCCTGTGAAGATGCAGATGGCAAGCCCGGACATGAAAGTCATGGCGGCCGCGCCGGCCGCGGGGCCTGCGGGGGTCTGCTCCTTCTCGCGGCGGCGCCCCGCCATTCCGTAAAGGACGAGGCCTCCGAAGAGGATAGGCATGCTGATCAGCAGCAGGATGCCGCGAGGCCGAAGCACGTCCGCAGGATTGAGTACCAACAAGGGCACAAGCGCGCCCGACAGGCACGACAGTCCGGCCACCACTGCGAACGCGAGCGCCATGCCCACGGCGCTGATTCCCAGACCGAAGGTCACCTGTGCGATTCCCCAGAGAAAGCCGAAGACCAGCGGGGCCAGAAGCGCGCGGCTGGAAACGCCGTGATAGACATCTCCGAGATGGGGCACGAAACCGGCCGCCAACAGCCATGGGATGATCAGCAAGGCAGAAGCGGCAAAAACCAGCCAGGTGTTTTCCCATTTCCATTGACGTGTGAACTTCATAGGCAGCGCAAAGCTTCCGTTCAAGGCGCCACTGATGAATATGACGGCCATGCCGAGCCAGAAATGATCGCTCATTAAATACTCCCTGTTCGTGCAATCCCGTAGGAGCAGGCCTTGTGCCTGCCCAAAGATCACCACAGAACGCACAGAGATCACTGACAAGGGTACTACTGCTCTCCTCCGCGAACTCTGCGTCCTCTGTGGTGGAATTACTTCACTGCGAAATCCGCAAACTGTGCGTTGTTCCAACCGGTGCCGATCCCCGCCATGCCTTTCTTGTGGGTTTCGTCACTCAGGCTTGCAACCCGGGCGCCGTCGATGCTGGCCTCGATCGTCGAGCCTCTGAAGGCGAGCGCCAGGTGGTGCCACGTCCTGAGCGAGAACGCGACCTTGCCCGCAGCAAGCTTGGCAGTTGGAGTTTTGAACTTTGAGTTATCCAATTCCCAGCTACCATCCTGCTGCACTTTGAGCACGTAACCGCTGGGCCAGCGCGCCTTGCCATCCTGGAACCAGTCAGCGGAATCGATTCGGCCCGCGAGTGCGATGTCGCCGGGCTCCTCGAGCATGGCTGTCGTGCTGACCTCATAGTCGGTCCAATCCGCGCTGCCGAGGAAAGTCAGCGGGTCTGGGCTGATGCCGCCCCAGGCGATCGGACGTTGCCGGACGACTTGCCGCAAGCACTGGCTGGGCCGCCCGGTGCAGGGCGCCACCTCGAATGCGCCGTCCTGGTCCGCGAGGTATTTGGGAGTCTTGCCTAAGGGCGTGCTCTTGAAGTCGTCGCTGTACGGGAAGGGGAAGGACGCCTGCGCAGGCGGCGTGGCGGTGCCTTTGCCTTGGCCTGTCGTCGTCGTGAGCGAATAAATCGAGTCCGGCTCGAGGGTAATACTAAAGGAGCCATTCTGCAGCGTAATATCGCTCAGTTTCTCAAACGACTTCGAGGCATTGGTCTGCCAAACATGTAGGGTGCCGGTCGAAAGGCCACCGGCGACGCTGAACGCCACTTCCTGCGGCTCGGTGGCATCGATAGTCTCGACGATGACACTGTAGTCGTTCGAGGCCGGAGCTTTAAGCGTGACGTAGCTCCCCTGGCCCTTGAGATATCCACAAGCGCTGTCGAGATACTGCCACCCGGGCTGTGCGAATTGCGTCGTATGCGCCGTTACCCAGATGGCGGATTGCACGTTGTAGTAACCGGACCAGGGCGTATTGGCGTACATCAAGCCGGAGTTCGGTGCGGCCAAATTATCGTAATAAGAGGTAACCGGACTCCAGGTTTCCGTCTTGGTGACCTTGCCGTCGATGTAATTCGTGTTCAGGACCTTGGCCCAGATCCTCGCCCCCGGCTTCCAATCTCGCTCGAGAATCACTCCCGTCTCGTCGAAGGGTTGGTCCTCGCTTGACCACAACGGCTTGCCGGACTCTAAGGCGCCTCCCGTGACATAGAAGTTTCCTTTCACCCGCGCATAGTGGACGGCAATCGCATAGACGTCCTCTTTCAGGCTGGGGTCCAACTTGAAGTCATCGGTGATCTTCCATTGATTCTCGTAGAGGTCCGCCGCGACGATCATGGTCTCGAGACCGTTCGCCACCAGCGTTTTCTTGAGCATCTTGATGTAATTGGTATCGTAGTTCGTCTCGTTCCAAATGCCCACATATTCGATGTCCAGGCCGTGATGCTTCTTGGCGCCCTGGATGAACTTCACGAGATAGTTCGCCATGTCCTGAGAGTAGTATTTGCCGTTGCCAATCCAGCCCGGAGCGCCCCAAGGCAAAGCGTCCAACATGATCTTGGGATTCCGTTTCTTGGCTTCCGACATCAGCCACCCTTCGTATCCGCGCTCGTAGTTCTCGTCGTTGCGGGTATGCATGTGGCTCGGCTCGGAGCCGTCGGTGGAGTTGGTGTCGCCGCCGACCTCGACTTTCAAGTGCTGAAGGGATGCCCCGTAATTCGGTTTGAAGAGGTAGTCAAGGATCTGGCTCCGTTGGGGCTCGGGGTAATCGATCAGCAACCTCGAGGAGGCCCCAGCGCTAACGCCGCCGATTCCCTCGAAGATTCTTCCGTTACTGGAGCCATCGATCTTGATTTCGGGTTTCTGAACCGGCGATTGTTTATTGCAGGAGAACAACGGAAGAAAAATGGCCAACGCCAAAATCATGAATATGTTTCTGTGCCTCATTGGAATTCTCTCCTGTAATCCACTTTTTTCCTTGCCGCACAAGAAGATTCACCACAGAGATCACAGAGGGCACAGAGGAAAACCCTCTGCTGTACTCTGTGATCTCTGTGGTGAACCTTCTTACTTGCCATAGACTGAGGACCGCCAATAGGCTTGAATCCCTCTGTAGCTGTCGTCGTCGGGCAGGTTGGCAAGAATGAGCCGTCTCACTTTCAACTCGTCGATCGGGCCTTGAACCTTGTACACCACTTGGCCGTCGGGCCGAATCAGCAGCGTGTACGGGTCCGCGCCGTTCCAATCGGCGTCAAAGGCTGCCATCAGGCCGTAGATATCCGTCGCGCCGAAAATGTAATTTGTATTGCTGGCGTGCGCCTTGCGAAGCGCCGCGAGAGCGCCTTTCTGCTCATCCGGGTAGTTCGTGCTCACCATGATTAAATCGAAGGGGCGAGCGCGGAACATGCGGTAAATGGTTTCGAGTTTGGCCATCTCCGCGACGCAAGGCCCGCACCAAGTCGCCCAGAAGTCGACCAGGAGCAGCTTGCCGGTGTTGTTCTTGCGCAGAGCTTTCAATTCGTCTGCAGAAACAGATTTAACCGTCACGGGCTCGCTTTCGATGCGGCGCATCTCTTCCTCGCGCGACTCTTCTTTGGACATCCACTTGGTCGAACAGCCGACGGCCGGGGTCTTCTCGACCGAGACGGGCTTGCCGGCAAGAAGCTCGTCGAGAGCCATGCGAGCGTCCTTCCTTGTCACTAATGGCTCGCGCGGGTTGTTGTCCACGCGACCCTCATAGCGGAGCTTACGTTCGGAGTCGAAAATGAAAAGGTGGGGCGTCGCCGCCGGCCCGTATGCGCGGGCGACTTCCTGGGTTTCGCCATCGTAGAGATAGGGGAAGTTGAAATGCCGATAGGCGGAGCGGATCTTCATTTCCGCGAGCGAGTCGCCAAGGTCCGTGTAGCCCTGCTCGTCCAGGAGTACAGCGTTCGCGTTGTTTGGATTGATACCCACAAACGCCACGCCTCGGTTCTGGTAGTCGGACACTAGTTGCTTGATTCGGGTCTCATAAAGTTGCGCCGTAGGACAGTGGTTGCATGTAAACATGACCACCAGAATCTTGGCGGAAGCGAAGTCTCTCAAACAGTGCACCTTGCCGTCGACCCCGGGCAGACAAAAGTCAGGCGCGCTTGACCCGATCGGCAATACGGGAGGCGTATCCTCCGCGCCTAGCGCCACGCCCGATGCAAGCATGAAAAAGAGAAGAAAAAGACTAAGAAGCCTGTTCAAATCGACCTCCTTCGGGAAAAGGTCTCCCGCGGCGACACAATTCGCGGTGACGGATTATATCCTAAATGCAGGCACGTTGTGAGGATACGGAAAGGACCCCTCACCCGTCCCGCTCCGGCTAACGCAAGCGCCGGAGCGGGACACCCTCTCCCCAAGGCAGAGGGCAGTGAATCAGAGGTAGGGGAAGGCTTGCCGTCCCCCCACCGTTATGCAAGCCCTCACCAATCGAGGATGGCCCCATCGCGTGCGCGAATGGTAGTGGTAAGCATCGCTTCTTGCTGGAAGGGGTGCTTTCGCGCTTCCTCTTCGTTGACTTCCACGCCCAGGCCGGGCTGGCCTGTTTTGAGCCAATAGCCGTCACGCGTTTCCAGAGAATGACGGACGACATCCCACCGCCACGGGACATCTGTCAGCATATCTTCCTGGATAAGAAAATTCGGAGTGGAAAGCGCGAAATGCAGTGCGGCGGCATTCGCCACGGGGCCCAAAGGATTGTGCGGCGCCACGCCCATGTAGTA
>JBELAJ010000060.1:0-22749 GCA_049508935.1 Terriglobia bacterium
TGCTGCCGCACCGGAAGATTGTTGTAGTCACGCGCAAAAAACTGCCCGAGCGTCGCAAACCTCGTTAGCTTGCAGCAACTTGCACGTAAAGCGTCACTCCAACTCAATGGTGAACACCCGCTGGGAAGAGCGAAGCCGCGTAGCGGGGCAAATTGCTGGCCTTAACGCGTCTCTCCTGAAGCTCGATCCACCGGGAAAATCTTCACCGCGACCGGGTAAGCACTCGGTTTCTCATTCGGCAGTTCGACGACTAGGCCCTCGTCGGTGCGGGTCCACTTGAGTGGAGCCTTTGCCCCCACTATCAGGACTGTCCTAATCTCTCGTTTCGTCAACTCCGAACCTGCGGCCAACGATTTGATGCGCAGTTTGCCATCCTGCGGCCACGCCAATGCGATTGCATAGAGAGTGTCACCCTTAGCGGTAAAGCGGATGTCCTCCGCTGTGTATCCACTGGTGGCGGTGTCTTTGAAAGAACCTCCCACCACTTTAGTCGGACCCTCGCCGTAAGTCTTCCAGGGCCTTGTCGCGTAGATTGCTTCGCCGTTGACGGCGAGCCACCTGCCCATGTTCAGCAGGACCCTCTGGGCTTCGTCGGGAATAGTGCCATCAGACTTGGGTCCGATGTTCAGCAGCAGGCAGCCGTTTTTGCTCACAATATCCACCAGTTCATCAATCAGCGACTCCGCGGTGCGGAACTTTTCATCCTTGATGTATCCCCACGATTTCTCGCCCACCGAAGTGTCCGTCTGCCAGAAGATGGGGCGCAGCACATCGAGTTGCCCGCGTTCGATGTCCAGCACGGCGGCGCGTTCTGGAAACGCTTTGTTTTTGTAGTTGATGGCGACCGCGCTCTTCCATTCTGCGGCGCGGTTGTAATAGAAGGCGCCAAACTTCTGGAGATAAGGCTGGAATACGGGCTGCTCGATCCACCAGTCGAACCAGACGAGGTCCGGATGGTATTTGTCCACAATCTCGCTGATGCGCGCCAGCCAATTGTCGAGGTAGGCGTGATCGGGCTGGTCCTTATCGGATCGTGCCGGACCGTAAAAACTCGCATAGCGCGGATCGTTAACGTCGGAGTCAAAGTTTCTGCCGCCGTTGAAAAACCACCAGTGCTCGGCGCGGTGCGAGGACGCCCCGAAGTGCAAGCCTTGTTTGCGCACCGCAACCGATAATTCGCCGACTACGTCGCGCTTCGGGCCCATTTTCGCCGCGCACCATTCCGTGAGATCGGATGCATACATCGGAAAGCCATCGTGATGCTCTGCGACCGGCACCACGTATCTCGCACCGGACTTTTTGAATAGTTCCGCCCACTGGTCGGCGTTGAACTTCTCGACCTTGAACATGGGGATGAAGTCCTTGTAGCCGAACCGGGACTGCGCACCGTAAGTTTCCAGATGGTGCGCGAATACAGGATTATCCATCAGGTACATGTTGCGGGGATACCATTCGCTGTCAAAAGCCGGCACGCAATAAACACCCCAATGAATGAAGATTCCGAACTTGGAGTCTTCATACCACTTGGGAACTTGAAATTTTTCCAGAGAATCCCAGGATGCAGCGAAGGGGCCTTTGGCAACTACGCTGTCCACGTTCTTGACAGCCTCTTCAGCCATTTTGTCTGATGCTATTGCCTGAGATAGTAGCATTGAAAATAGAAATATTGATAATAAGATGGCGGCTATCCAGTGACCTGAGTGGATGTTCGGCGACTGCGCTGACACCTGCGTATCGGCTGTAATTCGGACATTTCTCATATCCACCCGCCTGTTGATGTGTTCGTTTCGAATCTACCCGTGAATCCAACGGGGACCCGACTTGATCCCGTGACCGCCACTGTGGCCGCCGCTGGTAACCGCAAGATTTGCCAGTATAGCGGCAATGCATCGCACCGGCAACTTAGCACGCGGAATTCTGTCGCAAGCAAGCACTAACGGGCAATGTCACTCTCGGGAAAGAAACGGATAAATACGGTATAAAGTTGATTCTAAAAGACTTACATAAAACAAGACGGGTTGTCTGAAAAATCTGAGAGCAATCTAAAAAACCCTTGACAAGAAAAGGCCAAAAACGTATGTTTGTGGAGCGAAGTAGTCACCAGTGGCCAAGAGTGGTGTTCAGGGGATGGGCCCCTTAGGCCCCGTGGCACTTCGGGATTCCGCATGTTCCGTGGCAATTATCCCGCGACCGTAGACGGCAAAGGCCGGTTGAAAATCCCGGCTGCCATCAAGGCCATTCTGGACGACATTCACACCACCGACTTCTACGTCACTAGTCATGATGGTCAATCGGTACGGATCTACCCCTTTCAGGAGTGGCTGAAGCTCGAGGACAAATTAAAACAGCAGCCCTCCATGAATAGGTCAGTGAAGAAGTTCCTCGACCGAACCAACTACTATGGTCAGGCTGCTCGATCCGATAGTCAAGGGAGAATTCTCATCCCGTCTTTATTGCGGGAATCGGCGGCCATGCAAGGAGAAGTGGCAGTGCTCGGTTATTTGAACTACCTCGAGGTCTGGAACAACCAGCGCTACCGTGAGTACCTGGAAAAAGACCCGTTCACTGACGACGACATGAAAGTTTTGAGCGATTTAGGGATCTAGCTCGATGCACGCTCATGTGCCGGTGCTGTGCCGAGAAGTAATCGAGATTCTGAATGTGCAGCCTAACGGATTTTACATTGACGCGACCCTGGGGGCAGGGGGACATGCCGAAGAGATTCTTCGGCGTCTGGAAAAAGGGAAACTACTAGGAATCGACCGCGACCCGGCGGCGCTCGCTTTCGCTCGGGAGCGGCTGAAGGGCTTTGGGGAAAAGCTGATCACCATGCTCGGGAACTTCTCACAGATTGGCGACCTGCACGCGGCGAGCGGGTTTCCGCTTGCCGACGGCCTGCTGGCCGACCTGGGCATGAGCACGATGCAACTCGAAGACGCATCGCGCGGGTTCTCCTTCAGCACGCCAGCGCCCCTCGACATGAAGATGGGTCCTGGTCCGGGCCCCAATGCGGCAGACCTGGTGAACGAGTTGAGTGAGCGGGAACTGGCCGATTTGGTCTTCAAGCTTGGGGAAGAGCGCCACTCGCGCCGAGTCGCGCGAGCCATTGTGAAGGGCCGTCCGTTTCGATTAACCACCGAACTGGCGCAGGTGGTGACGCGAGCGATCCCCTCCCGGACGGCCCTCCGCCACATTCATCCGGCGACCCGCACTTTCCAGGCCTTGCGCATGGCGGTGAACGGAGAACTCGAGTGTTTGGAGTCACTGTTGGCCCAGTTGCCGGGCGTGCTCAAGCCGGGGGGGCGAGTGGTGATTCTGAGTTTTCATTCGCTTGAAGACAGGTTGGTTAAATGGGCCTTTAAAGCCTGGCAGCGGGACGGACGGGCCACGCTCCTGACGCGCCACGTGGTGCGTCCGACCGAAGAGGAAATAGCCATAAATCCACGCTCACGCAGCGGCAAGCTGCGGGCGGCGGAAAGGTGTGCAGGGTAATTTCGGGAGTTGGGAAATACCCGGAGCCGGTCTTCGGGGCAGCAGCGAGCGGCCAAAGAAATAGGCATTCATCGGAAAGGAGAAGGGGGGAAGACGAGGCAGGGGTTGATGCTTCCGGCTTTTGCTCGTGAGCCTCCCGGGTCTGGAATATGGCGACAGCAGCAGTCACATTGCCGAAACTAAGGCGGCGTCCGATAAACGCATTGGCGGCAGGCCGGGCGAGTTTCCCCGAGATCTACTACACCAAGCACATTGACAACTCCCGCCTGGTGCGGGAGGCGGCTTTGGGGAAGTGGCGCGAATACTTCAAACTGGTCGTGTTGGTGATGCTGGCTTTTGTCCTCGGTTTGGTTTTCTCGTGGCAGCATCTACAGTGTGTGCAGGACGGGTACGAGATTCAAGGGCTGAAGAAAGAGTACGCCCAGCAGCAGGAATGGAACCATCAACTGAGGCTTTCCCAGGCCAAGCTGGCCGATCCGCAAAGGATTGGCGCCTTGGCGGTGAGTCTCGGCATGGTCTCGCCTAATCCGAAACAAGTCATACAGTGGAGCGCGGCGGGCGAGCCGGCACAGTAATCGCCGGAAAGCGCGCAGCTTACTTGTAATTTCCCATCGTCGGCGATTGTATTCCGGGCGGGCCATAGTCTCATGGTGCTTCGCATAAGCCACTCGCAGCCGAAAAAAAGTCATAAGTCCCACCCCGCGAAACGCGATCTGATGTTGGGTGGCTTGCTGGTTTTTTGGATGTTCGGCCTGGCCGCCCAACTTTATCACTTACAAGTCATTGATTATGCCGATCTGCTGGCGAAAGCGCAGCGCCAGCAACAACACGTGATCGAGATCGCGCCCCGGCGCGGCGAGATCTACGATCGGCAGACGAATCCACTGGCCATGAGCCTGTCGGTGGATTCCATTTTTGCGGATCCCAGTGAAATGCCTGACCCCAAAATGGCGGCCGATTTACTCGCGTCGGCCCTGAACCTCGATGCGCCCGGCCTCCTGGGCCGGCTCATGAACTCCCGTTCGTTTTGCTGGCTGAAAAGGAAGGTGACTCCCGAGGAAGCCAATCGCGTCCGCGCGCTCAACCTGAAAGGAGTCTACTTCCAGCCGGAGAACAAGCGCTTTTATCCCAAAGACGATTTGGCGGCCCACATCGTGGGCTACGTGGGCTTGGATGACAAAGGGCTCGCGGGCCTTGAATACGGCATGGATAAAACCATTCGGGGCCGTCCGGGACGCGTATTGCTGACAGCGGATGCTCGGCGTAAGTCGTTTCAATCTAAGGAATGGCCGGGTGAGCCGGGCAAGAATGTTGTTCTGACCTTGGATCAAACAATCCAATATTTCGCGGAAAAGGGATTGGCGGCAGCGGTGGATAAATGGCACGCCGCCGGCGGTGTGGTGGTGGTCCAGAATCCCAATACAGGTGAAATCCTGGCCATGGCCAGCCAGCCCACCTTCAATCCCAACCAATTCTCGAACAGCCCCCCAAGCGCACTCGAGAACCGCGGCGTGGCGTGGGTATACGAGCCCGGCTCGACCTTTAAGCTCATCACGCTGTCCGCCGTTCTGGAGGAGAAACTGGCGAGGCCCGAGGAAATCATCGACTGCCAGATGGGCAGCATCGTACTTGCGGGCCACACCATTCACGATCATAAACGCTTCGGGGCGCTGACAGTGCAGGACGTGCTTGTGAATTCCAGCGACGTGGGAGCCATCAAGCTGGGAATGCGGTTGGGACAACAACGGCTTTACAGGTATATCCGTAGCTTCGGATTTGGCGAAAAGACGGGCGTCGAACTCCCGGGCGAGGAACACGGACTCTTAAAGTCCCCCACCTACTGGTCAGGACTATCAATCGGCGAAATCTCCATGGGGCAGGAAGTTGGGGTGACCGCCGTTCAACTCGTCAGCGCGTACTCCGCGGTGGCCAACGGGGGAGTATTGTTCGAGCCGCGCATAGTCCGTGACCTCTTTCTTGGCCAGGCGCACGACCCCGCGCCCCCCGTGCCCGGGCACCGGGTGATCAGCGAACGGACGGCAAGCCTCATGAAGCAATTTCTAACGGCCGTAGTGCAGAGGGGAACCGGCAAGCCGGCGCAACTCACCGGCTATACGTCTGCCGGCAAGACTGGAACGGCGCAGAAGATCGATCCTTCTCGCGCCTACTCCCATTCACACTATGTGGCCTCGTTTGTCGGATTCGCTCCTGTCGGGAAACCGGCGGTAACCATTCTGGTGGTTATCGACACTCCGGTGGGAGCAATTTACGGGACTGATGTGGCAGCCCCGGTGTTCAAGTCCGTCGCAGAGCAGACTCTAGGGTACATGAACGTTCCGCAAGACCTTCCCGCCCCAAAGCCGCAATTTTTAGCCTCAACCCCCGCTGGGGTTCCGGGCCAGAAACTCGGAAGCCTTGATGGGAGCCCATCCCAGGGCACTGAGCACCGACGATCTGCCACTTCACCCGTACAAACTGCATCCTTCTCGAGGACTGAGCCGGCCAGAGTCGCAATGGACCAGGAACCGGACGCTGCCGCTGCGCGCCCTACGGTGCTATTGGACAACGGTCCTCACGTAAACGTTCCGGACTTCTCCGGACTGGCGGCGCGCAATGTCGCCCAGGAGTGTCAGAAGTTGGGCCTCGAGCTCAGCCTTCTGGGCAGCGGACTGGCCGTCGCGCAGAGCATCCCTGCGAATTCGCAGGTGACGCCGGGAACAAGATTGGTGGTAAAGCTGTCAAGATTCGCGCAGTGATATAATGCGAGTGGGCAATGAAACTGAACGATTTGCTGCGAGGGCTGGATGGCCTCGAGATAGGCCTGGAAGCCGAGAGCGAGGTCACCTCTTTGGCTTACGATTCTCGTCAAGTTCAGCGGGGAAGTCTTTTCTTTGCTATTCAGGGCGAGAAAGCCGACGGGCATACGTTTGCCCCCCAAGCCCTCGACCGGGGCGCGGTGGCCGTCGTCAGCGAGCGCCTGCCGCCCAAGGAATTGGCGTCACGTTGGGTGCGCGTCCCTCGAATTCGCCGGGCGCTCTCTACGGCCGGACGCCGCTTCTACGAGCAGCCTGATTTACACCTGAAACTGGTAGGAATCACCGGCACAAACGGAAAGACGACGACAGCCTTTCTGGTGGATAGTGTTCTGCGCGCTGCGGGTATCCGCACCGGCCTATTCGGGACAATCGAGTACAGAGTTGGAGGCCGTACGCTGCCGGCGCTCAACACCACGCCGGAGTCGCTGGATTTGTGGTCTTATCTCGCTCAGACTGTCGAGGCTGGGGGCGACGCCGCGGTGATGGAGGTGTCCTCGCATGCGCTGGCTCAAGAGCGGGTATGGGGCTTCCCCTATTATGTCGCTGTTTTCACGAATTTGACCCGCGATCACTTGGATTATCACAAAGACTTCGAGCATTACTTCGAAGCCAAGCGTCGCTTGTTCGAGGGTCTTGGCACTCCCCCACCCGCCTCTGCGGTGATTAATATCGATGACCCTTGGGGCAGGAAGCTCCTTGACCTACGCGGTTCACGCCAGTTGACCTACGGCATGAACTCGAGTGCCCAGGTCAAAGTGAAGCGTCTCGACAGCCGCCCTGACGGGTTGGAGGGCACGATCGTGACCCCAGCCGGCAGGCTGGAGCTTGCATCCTCACTGGTGGGCCGGGCCAATCTGGCAAATATCCTGGCTGCTACCGCAGCTTCCATTGCTTATGGCGTTCCGCTCGAACTGATCGAACAGGGACTTAGGAATCTGAAAGCAGTTCCAGGGCGTTTCGAGCGTATCGATGAAGGCCAGTCCTTCCTGGTCGTGGTGGATTACGCGCACACGGATGACGCATTGCGGAACGTCTTGAGCACGGCGCGCGAACTCACGCGCAACCGGCTCATCGTGGTGTTTGGGTGCGGAGGCGAGCGAGATCGCGCGAAACGGCCAATGATGGGCGAGGCGGCCGGATCGTTGAGCGATCTTGCCGTGCTTACCTCGGATAATCCCCGCAGCGAAGATCCGCTGCTGATCATGAATGACGCCTTGGTGGGCTTACAGAAGGCCCGTAAGCCCTATTGGGCTGAAGTGGACCGGGAAAAGGCCATCCGCAAGGCTCTCGAGGAAGCCCGCGAAGGTGATGTCGTAGTCTTGGCTGGAAAGGGCCATGAGACCTACCAGGTGTTGAAAGGCGGGCCTATTCCGTTCGACGATCGTGAAGTAGCCCGAAAAGTGCTCCGTGAAATGGGCTATTCCGGGCAGAACAGCTAAGGCTGTGCACGCCCCTCCTCGGTGGAGGAGGGGTTGGGGGTGGTGGGTTAGCGAAGCAGCAATCCGACCAACCACCCCCTGCCCCCTCCTTAACCAAGGAGGGGAATCAATATGAAACTCACCTTGGGCGACATCGCGACACTGCTCGGTTCCCAGTGCGGCGCCTCGGAACGAATGGTAAATGGATATTCGCTGGACTCACGGTCGATCGGGCCTGGTCAGCTTTTCTTCGCAATGCGCGGGCCTCGATTCGACGGACACCGGTTCCTGGCCCAGGCGTTTGAGCGCAAGGCTGCCGGGGCGGTAGTGGAAAACGCTTTTTTTGACCAGGCGCCGCCGGAACTCAAGCCGGCGCTCATTCCAGTCGAAAGCCCGCTCGAGTCGCTCCAGCATTTGGCGCGGGCCGTGCGCCGCAAGTGGGGGCGTCCGCTGATCGCAGTGACGGGCAGCACCGGCAAGAGTACCACGAAGGAAATGATCGCCGCTTTGCTGGGCCGGCGCTTCGCGGTGCACAGGTCTGCCGGAAACTTGAATAACCACTACGGCCTGCCGTTAACTCTGCTGGGGCTCGATCCCGAGCATGAGATTGCCGTAATGGAACTCGCCATGTCTGCCGCCGGTGAGATTGCCCATTTGACATTGATTGCGGAGCCGGAAACCGGTGTGGTGACGAACGTCGCCCCTGTGCATCTGGAGTTCTTTGATTCCGTGGATTCCATCGCCAAAGCTAAGCGAGAACTGGTTGAAAACCTTTCGTCGCGCGGCGGCCCGCCCACTGCCGTCTTGAACTACGATGATGTGCGCGTGCGCAAATTCGCAGAGGGGTTTGAGGGACAAGTGGTGACATTCGGAATGGGATCCGGCGCCGACTTTCAGGCCCTCTGGGTCAAGCCCGGTGAAGGGATCGGAAGTGAGTTCCGTGTCGTGGGGCCGAACTTGGATTGCGACTTTCTACTTCCCATTCCGGGACGCCACAACGTTCAGAATGCACTGGCCGCTATCGCTGTGGCCTCCGAATTCGATATCCCGGCGCTGGAAATGCGCCGCGCTCTGGCCGAATTCCAAAGCATGCCGCAAAGGGGAGAGAGTTTCACGCTGCCGGGACCCGTGACTGTTATCAACGATTCCTACAACTCGAACCCGCAGGCCATGGAGTGCATGCTCGAGACGCTTCGGACATGGCCCGGCGCTCGCCGCCGGATTGTCGTGGCGGGAGAAATGCTCGAATTGGGACCGCAGTCTCCGAAGCTGCACAAAGAGGTCGGCCGCAAGTGCGCGGAGGCTGATCTTGCGTGGCTGATCGCAGTTCAGGGTGATGCCGGGTTCTTTCTCGAAGGCGCCGTGGCGGCCGGTATGGCGTCCGCACGGATTTGCTTCTTCCCCGACGCGCCTTCGGCGGGAGAGTTCTGCCTGTCCCAACTCGAACCGGGGGACGTGGTCCTGGTGAAAGGGTCGCGCGGGGTTCATTTGGAAGCGGCGGTCGAGACGCTTCGAAACCAGTCGAAAGTCGAAAGTTGAAAGTCGAAAGGTTTAGCCGGGAGTTGAAAACTCAAGAGTTAAAAGGTCATGCGGAGGAGAGTCGGAACTTTTGACTTTCGACTCTCGACTTTCGACTTACCCGTGAACGCACATGTTCTACTACCTCTACATCAAACTTCATAGCCAACTGCACATCCTCAATCTTTTTCGCTATATCACTTTCCGAACGGCATATGCCAGCCTGACGGCGCTGTTGCTCTCCTTAGTGATTGGGCCGTGGGTTGTGCGGGTCCTGAAGCAGTTTCAGATCGGGCAGTATGTTCGAGAAGACGGGCCAAAGTCCCACATGTCCAAGGCAGGCACTCCCACCATGGGAGGCGTGCTGATCAATCTTTGCATTTTTGTTCCGACCCTCCTCTGGTCTGACCTGGGGAACGTTTTTGTGTGGCTGGTTATTGGGGTGACGGCAGCCTTTGGCGCGATCGGATTTTGGGATGACTACCAGAAGGTTCGCAAGCAGAAGAATCTCGGCCTGACCGGGCGGACCAAGTTCCTGCTGCAAATCCTTGTCAGTTTCGTTTTCGGAGTGGTGCTGATTCTCTTTTCGGCGCGCGGCCTTTACTCGACAACTTTAACCGTTCCCTTTTTCAAGCGCTTCCGTCCTGATTTCCTGATCACGAGTTTTTTGTCTCGAGCTTGGACCTACCCATTGGCCTTCATGCCTTTCCTGCTTTTTGTAATCCTGGTCCTGGTGGGTTCCTCGAACGCGGTGAACCTCACCGATGGCCTGGATGGGCTAGCCATAGGGTGTGTGATTATCGCCGCCTCGGCATTGACCGTGCTGACCTACGTCACCGGCCATGCCGTCTTTTCCGAATATCTGGATTTGCAGCACCTGCCGCGGGTGGGTGAGCTGACCATCTTCTGCGGATCGATGGTGGGGTCGAGTCTCGGATTTCTCTGGTACAACGCGTATCCGGCGGAAATCTTCATGGGCGACGTTGGTTCCCTGGCGCTCGGCGGCGCGATTGCCTGTGTCGCAGTGCTTATCAAACAGGAACTCCTACTGCCGTTCATTGGGGGAATCTTCGTCATCGAGGCGCTTTCGGTAATCATTCAAGTGGCGTCGTTCAAGTTGTGGGGCAAACGGGTGTTCCGAATGGCGCCGATTCATCATCACTTTGAGTTGGCGGGGTGGAAGGAGTCAAAGATCATTGTGCGCTTCTGGATTGCCGCTTTGGTCTTTGCGCTCCTGGCTCTGACGACTTTGAAGCTCAGGTAGCGGCGACATTTAGAGCCTGCCCTGAGCGCAGCGAAGGGTCGGCAACTGCCGGCCTAAAGGCCAGCGCTACAACGCGGCGCCACACAGTCGCTTGACGCGTTGCATTTTTGCGCATAAAATGCGCGATAATTCATATGGGTAGGCCGAGATCCTTTCGCAATCCGAGGCGCGTGAGTTTGACACTCAACAGGGAGACGCTGGTGACCGCCCGGCGCCTTGCCCGCCAGGCCAGACGATCGCTTTCAGAGCTTGTCTCTGAGATTCTGGACTCCCATTTCCGCAAGAGCATGCGCTCCCGGCCGAGGGGGTTGGCATGATTGAAGTACGCAACAAGCGCGCATTGGTTGTTGGCTTAGGAAGGAGCGGTCGCGCCGCTGCCTTCTTGTTGCGACGGCAGGGCGCGATCGTGACGGTGACCGACATCAAGCCTCCAGCGACTTTCGGAGCCTCGCTGTCAGGGCTTCTGGCGGAGAAGATCGGGCTGGCGCTTGGATTGCAGCCGCTTGAACTTTTTCTCACGCACGATCTGGTGGTAGTCAGCCCGGGAGTGCCGTGGGAATTGCCGCAACTCGTGGCCGCGCGAGCGCGCGGCATACCTGTTGTGCCTGAGGTTGAAGTTGCAGGCTGGTACATGGACGCTGCGATCGTGGGTGTCACCGGCTCGAACGGCAAAACCACGACCACAACTCTTCTGGGCAAAATGCTCGAGGCCTCCGGGTTCTCAACCTTTGTGGGCGGGAATATTGGAGTGGCTTTGAGCACCGCCGTGGAATCGGTCAAGCCCGGCTCGATCGTGGTCGCCGAATTGAGCAGTTTTCAGTTGGAAGCAATTCGTGACTTTCGCCCCCACGTAGCTGTCCTGCTGAATATCTCGCCGAACCACCTGGACCGCCACCCCACGTTTGAGGCCTATGCCCAGGCCAAACGGCAGATTTTCCGCAATCAGCGGGCGGACGATTTCGCCGTCCTGAATGCCGATGATCCCTGGGTACGCAGCCTCGGTCCCGCCCTGGTGAGCCGCAAGGTATTCTTCAGCCGGCTGGAGCAGATTCCTTGCGGCCTCTTCGTATCAAATGGAAACATTGTGTACCGCACCGGACACATGCAGCGGGTGCTTCTGGAGACGAAGGAGGTGCGGCTTCGCGGCAGTTTCAATCTGGAAGACGTTCTGGGAGCGGCGGCTGCAGCCTGCGTTTTAGGAGCGGACTTCGACGCCGTGCGCAAGGCGGTGCGGGAATTCAAAGGTGTCGAGCACCGCCTCGAGTATGTGCGGGACGTCTGCGGGGTAGAGTTTTACAACAATTCGAAGGCCACCAGCGTCGATGCCACAGCGAAGTCGCTCGAGGCCTTTGAGCGCGGCGTTCACCTCATTATGGGCGGCAAGGACAAGGGCGCTCCCTACGCGCCTCTGCGGCCCTTGGTGAAGGACAGGGTGCGCGAAGTTCTGCTCATCGGCGCGGCGGCGGACCGCATTGCCCGGGAACTCTCGGGTGCTGTGGAATTGGTTCACACCGGCAACCTCGAGACGGCCGTGCCGGAGGCCTTCCAGCGAGCCCGGCCCGGGGATGTGGTTCTGCTTGCTCCGGCCTGTTCGAGCTTTGACCAGTTCCAGGATTATGAGCATCGAGGCCGCGTGTTTAAGGAGTTGGTGGGCCGGCTGGCGCAGGATGTGGGATCGGGCGCGGTCGAATGGAGATGGAAGAAACGGGAAGCGACGCGTAGGATTGCGGATGTCTCCCCGCGCGTTCAGGCGGCGCCCGCGGTCGCTGACCAGTCTAAGGCGCAGTCACCGGCTTCCCGAGCTCAAGAGGCTTCCCACGTGACCGCCGAGCCGGAAGTCGAGACACCCGCGTCCGCGGTCGAAGACCAGCGACCCGCCGCCCCGGCTTTCTCACGTCAAGAGGCCCCCCAGGTGACCGAAGAGCCGGAAGTAGAGGTACCGGCGGAGGAGCTCGAAGACGAGCAAACCCCCGCCCCCACCCTCGAGCACGCGGAACGGCTCGCTGACATTGCTCCCCGCGCCGAGGCACCGATTCGTGAATTGACCCTGGTATACGAAACCAACGCCGACGAGTATTTCCCGGCGGACGTCGAATTGGAAGTAGATTACTCGGACCGGTCGGAAACGCGGCAACTCCGAACTCCGGCTACACCGGAGAGAATTGAAGGCGCTCCGTTGCCCTACGAGGGAGGGTTCGAGGAGCAAGCTCCACCCGCCGCCAATTCATCGGACGTCGACAACTTCGAAACCAGCAGGAACGAGGCAGACCCGGGCCCGAAGATCGCGGAGGAGAAAAAGTCGAAGTCGACAGGCCGAACCGACTCGGCTCAACTAAGGCTGCCTCGAATGGATTAGTGAAGCATGTCAAGACGACTCCAATCCGACAAAGTCCTCTTCGGCACCGTGGTGGCATTGACGCTCTTCGGGGCCCTCATGGTCTTCAGTGCTTCGGCGGTGGTAGCTGCAGAGAAGTTCAGCAGTAGCAGTTATTTCCTGATTCGCCAGTTGGCCTGGGCTGGGGCGGGGTTTGCCGCCTTGGTCATAATGATGTATGTGGACTATCGCCGTCTGGCGAGCCCTCTGGTGGTGTTTACGGCGCTGGCCTTCGAGATGTTGCTCCTCGTGGCGGTTTTGTTTGCTCCACGCACCCATAATACACACCGCTGGCTCCATTTGGGGCCCGCCAGCTTGCAGCCTTCCGAATTCGCCAAGCTCGTTATAGTCATCTTTATGGCCTATTTCCTCGAGCAGCGGGCCGGCAAGGTGAACGACTTTGCACACACGCTGCTTCCGGTCGGCTTGGTAAGCGGAGCAACCATGGCGCTCGTGGTGGTGGAGCCTGACTTCGGAACCGCACTCGCCATAGCCATGATCGTAGCGGCGATGCTCTTCATAGCAGGACTCCAAGCCAGGTATTTCGCCGGCGCGGCGCTAGGGGCTGCTCCGGTGGTTTATTGGCTGATATTTCACTCGACCTACCGGTACAACCGCCTGCTGGCGTTCCTGCACCCATATTCCGACCCGCTCGGAAAAGGGTTTCATATCATTCAGTCCCTTATCGCGGTGGGCACCGGCGGAATTTCCGGAGTGGGATTGATGGAGGGGAAACAGAAACTCTTCTATCTTCCGGAACCTCAGACCGACTTCATTTTTGCCGTCGTGAGCGAGGAACTGGGGTTCATCGGGGCTTCCATACTCATCGTGGCGTTTGGAATTATTCTCTGGCGAGGTTTGCGGGCGAGCGCCAGGTGTTCGTGTGAGTTTGGCCGGCTGCTGGCCATAGGTTTGACCGTGATGGTGGTCGGACAGGGTCTCGTCAACATGAGCGTGGTGCTCGGCCTGCTTCCGACCAAGGGCATCCCATTGCCGCTGATCAGTTACGGTGGATCGTCGCTCTTCGTGACACTGGCGGCGGTGGGCATGCTCCTGAATATTTCGCAAGACGAAGCCTAGATGGGTAGCGCGTGATGCGATTTCTGATGGTCGCCGGGGGAACCGGAGGTCATATCTTTCCGGCGCTGTCTGTGGCGCAGGAACTGCGCTCTCGTGGCGCCCGCCTGGAACGCTCTGGGGTGAAGTATGAGATCGAGTTTCTCGGCACCACGCGACCGCTCGAGGCGCGCTTGATTCCGGGGGCCGGTTTTCCGCTTCGTACCGTCAGGGCGGCGGGGCTCAAGGGGATCGGCGGGATTCGGGGCTTGCGCAACTTAATGGTGCTTCCTCAGACCGCGGCGGCAACAGCTCGGGCCCTGCGGGACTTTCGGCCCCAGGTGGTGGTGGGCGTGGGGGGGTATTTGGCTGGACCGGTGATGCTGGAAGCCGCCCTCCAGGATATTCCGACTGTGCTCATTGAGCCCAATGCTTTGCCGGGTTTCACAAACCGCGTCTTGGCGCCAGTGGTGCGCGTGGCGGCGATTGGCTTCGAGGAGGCCGCACGATTCTACGGTGAGAAGGCTCGCGTCACGGGCCTTCCGGTCCGAGTGGCTTTCCATGCGATCCCGCCGAAGAACCACCATGCCCCTTTCAGTATCCTGGTCGTTGGGGGCAGTCAGGGATCGAAGGCTATCAATGAGGTGATGGTCGCATGCGCTCCGTTCCTGAACCGTGAATCTGGGCGGATCGAGGTGGTCCATCAGACGGGAGAAGCGGACTATAACGCAGTGCGCGAGGCTTATCTGAAACACAACCTGGCTGCTGATGTCTGTGCTTTCGTCGAGGATATGCCGGAGGCCTTGACACACGCGGATTTGGTGGTGGCGCGCGCCGGGGCCGCCGCAGTGGCCGAGTTGGCGGCAGCGGGACGGGCCGCATTACTGATACCTTTTCCGGCGGCCACTGACCAACATCAACTGGCAAATGCCCGCGCCTTCGAGCGCGCCGGCGCTGCCCGAGTCATACTCCAGGCGGAGCTGACAGCGGAGCGGTTGATCCGGGAAATCAGTGATCTGATCAGTGAGCCGCTGAGGTTGATCGAAATGGAGCGGGCTGCGAAAACTCTGGCGCGGCCGGAGGCGACTGCGCAGATTGCAGACCTGGTCGAAGGGTTGGCTGCGACACAGACGTAGCTCGAGCGTTTCAGGCAACAACTATGTTGGGCAAGATTCGCAGAATACACTTCGTGGGCATCGGCGGCATAGGCATGAGCGGTATCGCCGAGGTAATGCTCAACCTGGGGTTTACGGTCTCAGGCTCTGACCTCAAGGCGACACCGGTCACGGAGAGGTTGTCAAAGCTGGGCGCGCGAGTCTCAGAGGGCCATGCCGCGAGAAACCTCCAGGATGCCCAAGTGCTCGTGGTTTCTTCCGCGGTCCCCTCTGACAACCCGGAGGTCGAGGAGGCGCAACGTCTGCAAATCCCCGTTATTCCCCGGGCCGAGATGCTCGCGGAATTGATGCGCCTGAAATTCTGCGTGGCGGTGGCTGGGGCTCATGGGAAAACGACGGTTACCTCGATGATCGCGGTGATGCTGACGCGAGCCGGACTCGACCCGACGGCCGTTATTGGCGGACGCTTGGATGTCTTCGCCTCGAGCGCCCGCCTGGGCAAGGGCGAGTTGATGGTTGTTGAAGCCGACGAAAGTGATCGCTCGTTTCTCTATCTGCTGCCCTCGATTGCGGTGATTACCAATATTGACCGCGAGCATTTGGATCATTACCGTGACCTGGACGAAATAACTTCCGCTTTCCTTGCCTTCGCGAACAAGGTGCCGTTCTACGGCGCGGTGGTAGCCTGTTCGGATGCACCCTGGGGCGAGCGTTTTAGAGAGCTGCTGCCGCAAATCCGGCGGCGCGTCGTGACCTATGGGCTCGATTCAGGCGCCGACGTGAGAGGAAGCTCGCTCGAACTCCAACCGCACGGATCGAGTTTCGAAGTGGACGCGGGTGGGAAGCAGCTAGGCAGCTTCAGCATCAATGTTCCGGGGCGGCATAACGCGCAGAATGCTCTTGCGGCTGTTGCCACGGGACTGGAACTCGGACTGAGCATTGAGCAGATTCGTGAGGGACTGGCGTGTTTCCGCGGCGCCGACCGGCGGTTCCAGGTCAAAATGGATTTGGAAGGCATAACAATCGTAGATGATTATGGACATCATCCGACGGAAATTCGCGCCACGCTGGAGGCGGCCCGTCTTTGGGGCGCCAAACGGATCATCGCCATTTTCCAACCGCACCGTTATACGCGCACCCAGTTCCTGATGGATGATTTTGCGCAGTGTTTCAAGGCTGCCGATCACGTTTATGTTCTGGATATCTATCCGGCCAGTGAGAAGCCCATCCAGGGTGTCACCGCTCAGCGCCTGGTTGAGCGGATGGCCGAGTTGGGTTATCACCACGCCGAATATGCGCCTTCAGAACAAGCCGTGATCGACGGCGTTCTGGGTGACATACGGTCCGGCGACTTGATCTTGACGGTTGGCGCGGGAAGCGTATGGAGGATTGGCGATGCTTTGGCGGCGGAGATCCGGAACCGCCCGGCTCGCTTGGGAGTGGGTCAAAGCTAATGGCCAGGAAGTTGATTGAAGAGGAAGCGACGCTCTCGGCACAAGGTCTGGACGGCGAAGAGGAATCTCCCTATCTTCGCCGACAGAAGGCCGTGACCGTGCGTCGCCGCAGGCTCTCGTGGAGCGGGCAGTGGGCGATTTTTGTCGTCACCGTTGTGGCGCCACTCGGAATCGCGAGCTATTTCCTGACAACCTTCGTCTTGACATCCCCCAGATTCGAATTGCGCTCTGCGGACGATATTCAGTTGGTCGCCAATCAATTTGTTACCCGCGAGGACGTTGCCACCGCTCTGGGATTGCCTGTGCGCGGGGACAACGGTTTCGGCCTGAAAGTGCTGCGCCTTTCTCTGGAGGAGGTACGCAAACAAGTGGAAGCGATACCCTGGGTACATAGTGCGACATTAACGCGCGTTTTGCCCAACCGTCTGGTGATTCGTGTGGTTGAAAGGAAGCCCGTGGCCTACGCCAACGTGGGCAGTCGCGTGAGTTTGGTCGACAGTGAGGGGGTCTTTCTCGAGAAGCCCGAGAGCGCCTATTTCGACTTCCCTGTAATCACGGGCCTCGACCCAAATGCCGGCCCCCAGGAGTGCAAGGCTCGTATCTCACTGTACCAGGATTTCATACGCGAACTGGGTGCTGAGATCGTCCACTCCGGATGGGTAGTTTCGGAAGCCGATCTTTCGGACGGTGACGACCTCAAAGCTCTGCTTGTCCAGGGCCGCGAGACTTTGCAGGTCCACTTTGGGCATGAGAACTTTCTCCCGCATTTTCACACCTTCCTGGCGCTGCTCCCCGAGTTGCGCAAGTCCGCCACGCCACTTGACTCGGTCGATTTGCGTTATCGTAATCAGGTTGTGGTGAATCCGCCGGATAGAACTCCGGCCTCTTCCGCGGGTGGCGTCGAGCATCCGCAAACACTAAAGGAATAGGGACCTTGGCACGCAACGATCAGTTCTTCGTAGGCTTGGATTTCGGCAGTACGAAAACCTGCGCGCTCGTCTGTCAGCCGAAGGAAGGCGGGAAACTCCAGGTGGCAGGCTTTGGCGTGGCGGAGTCGAAAGGTTGGCGGAAGAGCGTCATCGTCAACCTCGATCTTACCGTAGTGGGTCTCAAGAAGGCCGTGGAAGCTGCTGAAGCCGCTGCCGGCGTTTCCATTGCTTCGGCTTACGTGGGGGTTGCCGGCTCGCACATTAAAGGCGTGACCTCGCGCGGCGCTGTGAGCTTGGCGAGAGGCTCGGACGGCACAGGAACTGTCACCCAGGAGGATATTGTTAAAGTCCTCCAGGCTGCCCGCGGCATCACCCTGCCTCCGGATCGTGAAATCGTATACCTGGAGCCGCAGGACTATGTTCTGGATTCTCATGAGGGTATTCGCAATCCGGTGGGCATGAGCGGGTCGCGGCTCGAAGCCAACGTCCACCTGATTACGGGCTCTTCCACCGCTTTGAGGAACGTGGTTACGGCGGCGAATCTGGTTGGGATCAAGGTGCTGGACACGGTTTATGAGCCCTTCGCCGCTGCGGCCGCTTGCCTGACGGCGGACGAACGAGAATTGGGCGCAGCGCTGGTGGACATCGGGGGCGGATCCACGGACGTGATCGTATACGCCGAGGGAAGCGTCCGGCACACGGCCTCCATCCCGGTAGGCGGCGAACATTTCACCAACGACATCGCCGTGGGGCTGCGCACCACGATTCCCGAAGCGGAGAGAGTCAAACGATCGTGGGCGGAGCGCGAACTCGCCAACCTGCCGGGGGGAGTCCTGGAAGTCCCCGGCGTGGGGGAGCGCCCCGCCCGCGTGGTCAGCTACGACGTGCTGGATGAGATCATCCAGCCGCGCACCCTTGAATTGCTGGAATTGATACATGATGAACTCGAGCGCTGCGGCCATTTTCGGCAACTGGGCGCGGGCGTGATTCTGGTTGGGGGGGGAGCAAAGCAGGGCGGCTTGCTGCATTTGGCCGAGCAAAACCTTGGCCTCCCTGTGCGCCTGGGCCGTTGTACGGGACTCGAGAACATGGGCGAGGAGCTTCCCGAGCCGGAGTATGCAACCCTGGTCGGCCTGGTGGTCTACGCGAACCGTCGCCGCTTGCTTCGGGACGCCAAGGAAACAGGGTTTGTGGCGAAATTGCGGCGGGCTTTGTTTGGGAAGAGCGGGGCATAGCACAGAACTCCGTTGTGGCGGCCAGGGGCCCGACAGCCGAGGTGTTTGAGTGGGAGGCAAAATGGAGATCGAAGAAACCGACAATAACCTTCGCGTGGACTTTTCAGATGAGCTTCGCGTGGGCGCCAAGATCAAGGTCATTGGCGTGGGCGGGGGCGGCGGAAACGCCGTGAACCACATGATCGAAGCCGGCGTCACGGGCGTGGACTTCATGGTGGCCAACACCGATGCGCAGGCGCTCCGCATCTCGAGAGCGCCGGTGAAAATTCAACTGGGCGCCAAGCTGACGAAAGGCCTCGGTGCGGGAGCCAATCCTGAAATCGGCCGGCGCGCTGCGCTCGAGGACACCGACAAGGTGATCGACGCGCTGGAGGGCGCCGACATGGTGTTCGTCACCGCCGGGTTGGGCGGGGGCACCGGCAGCGGAGGAGCGCCCATCGTCGCCAGCCTGGCGCGCGAACTTCATGCCCTCACGGTGGCCGTGGTGACCAAGCCCTTCGCTTTCGAAGGCAAGCGGCGAATGGTGCAGGCCGAAACGGGCTTGGCGGAATTGAGCCAGAGCGTGGACACGGTCATCTGTATACCCAACGAACGCCTGATGCAGTTCGTGGACAAGGATACGAGCTTCTTCGAGGCGTTTAAGAAAGCCGACGATGTGCTTCGCCAGGGTGTCCAGGGTATTTCTGATATCATTACCATTACTGGAATGATTAACCGCGATTTTGCTGATATTAAGACAATTATGGAGGGCATGGGATACGCACTCATGGGAACCGCCGAGGCCTCCGGAGAGAACCGCGCCGTGGAAGCCACCAATCGCGCCATTGCCAGCCCGCTGCTCGAGGACGGCAACATCAACGGCGCCCAGGGCATCTTGCTGAATATTACCGGATCCAGCAAGCTCACCCTGTTCGAAGTCCACGAAGCTTCCAGCATTGTGCAGAAGGCCGCCGCCGAAAATGCCAACATCATTTTCGGCGCGGTTCTCAACGAGTCCATGGGCGATGCCGTGAAGGTCACCGTGATCGCTACGGGTATAAAATCCGAGAGATTTGGCATCAAGCCTCTCAGCGGCTCCTCGATGGCGATGCGCAGCGCGCAGCAAAGCGTCCGGTCAGCCCTTGCGAAGAAGGACAAGCACCCCCTGGAACAGGAACCGCCGGAGATGACCACGGAGATCCCCAAAGATGACTTCGACGTTCCTGCCTTTCTGCGGCGGCGCAAGCCCGAAACGAAAGAGTAGATTTCATTGAGTTATTGAGCCATCGGGCCATTGAGTCATTGACTCATTTCCTCAATGATCCATTGAGACCCCAATTGGTGATTCAGTAAACCAGTGGGTGTTGGCAATGACTCAATGGCTCGATGACTCAATGACCCGATGACTCAATGGCCCCATGGCTCAATGACTCAATCTCAAAGACTCCGCGCCGCCTATGCTGAGTGCCGGCGCCTGGCGCGCCGTCATTACGAAAACTTCCCGGTTGCTTCGCGGCTGGTGCCGCGCGACAAGCGGGAGGCCCTGGCCGCCATCTATGCGTTTGCCCGCTATGCCGACGACGTTGCCGATGAGCCGGGAGCGCAAGGAAGGCTTGAAAAACTTGCCGCCTGGCGCGACCTGCTGCGCGAATGCTTTTCCGGCCGGGCAGAGCATCCGGTTTTCGTAGCGCTCGGAGATTCGGCGCAGCGATATCACCTTTCTCTCCAGAATTTTGAAAACCTGCTTCAAGCTTTTGAATCCGACGTGAAGGTGAATCGTCATCAGGATTTTTCCTCTCTGCTCGCCTATTGCTCGTGCTCCGCCAATCCCGTCGGACGCCTCGTGCTCGAGCTTTTCGGGCACCGGGAGCCGGAGCTCTTTGCTTTTTCGGATTGCATCTGCACGGCGCTCCAGCTCACTAACTTCTGGCAGGACGTTGCTGTGGACCTCGAGCGCGACCGCATCTATTTGCCCTTGGAAGACCTCGGACGTTTCGAGTACACTCTGGACGACCTGCGCGCTGGGCGTGCGGACGGGCGTTGGCGCGAGCTGCTGAAGTTCGAAATCGCCCGCACGCGGGCGTTGTTCGAGCAAGGCAAAGCTCTGCCGGAGAGGGTTGTGCCGGAGTTGCGCCGCCAACTGCGCTTGACCTGGCTGGGCGGCACAACGGTGCTTCGCAAAATCGAGGCGACGGATTACAATGTTTTTCGGCGCCGGCCATCTCTCTCGACGCTCGACTTTGTGCGCCTGTATTTCCGCGCCCGGCGTGCTTTTCCGCCGGCAGAGGGTGGACACGCTTCCGTTGTCACGACTCCGCCTGGAGCGCTCGAATGAAAGGGTCCCGCGCTGCCTCGTTTCGCCGCACCAATTTCTATTACTCATTCGTAATTCTTCCTCGCGCAAAGCGGCGCGCCATCGAGGCCGTTTACGCGTTTGCCCGCCGCGGCGACGATATTGTGGATAGCGGCCTGCCGCCAGCCGAAGCCACTCGCCAGATTGCTCTCTACCGGCAGGCGCTCGACGCCTGCTTCGCCGAGCGGGGCGCGGCTTTTGACGATCCCGAACTGGCCCCGCTTGCTGAGAGTATTCGGAGATTCAAAATTCCCCGCCAGCCCTTTGAGGACCTCATCCTCGGGCTCGAGATGGATTTGGCGGGGACGCGGTATGAGACCTTTGATGACCTCTCGGTTTACAGCTATCGGGTGGCCTCTACCATTGGTTTGATTGCGATTGAGATCTTCGGTTATACCGACCTGCGCGTGCGCGAATACGCCGTGAATCTGGGCAAGGCCCTTCAACTCGTCAACATCCTGCGGGATATTCAGAGCGATGCGCGACGCGGACGCATTTACCTGCCCAGGGCGGACCTGGACCGATTCGGCGTGCGGCCCAGCGAACTGCTCTCGGGAGTTTATCGGGAACCTTTCGTCCAGCTCATGGGGTTCGAGCGTGACCGGGCGCGCAGCTTGTTTGCCGTAGCGCGCCAGTTCCTTCCCCCGCAGGACCGCCGCGCCTTGGTTTCCGCCGAGATAATGGCAGCAATCTACTGGCGTCTTCTGGGGCGCATCGAGAAGCGCCGCTACAACGTGTTTGGCAAACGCGTGCGCCTGCCCACCATCGAGAAACTTTGGATCGCGCTGTCCGTCTATCTTGGCGCGGAGTGGTTCAATTAGCATAAAGCCGCTCATCTCGGTCCTTTGTTTTCATAGACATTCTCGCTTTGTTCCCGCGATTTTGTAACGCCGACCTTCAGGCCGGCATGGCAGCGCTGCTGACTTGAAGGTCAGCGCTACTGTGCTGAAGGTCAGCGCCACTGGGCTGCACGACATTTTGACCTTATCCCTTGTTTTCATAGACATTCTCGCTTTGTTCCCGCGATTTTGAGTTCGAGGTGTCGAGAAGTCGAGGAGTTGAGAAGCCAGTCCGCGTGCCCCGTCATGCAGCTGGCGCTGGGAGTAGGCTGTCGACCTCCGTTGTTCGACTCCTCAACTCCTCAACTCCTTGACTTCTCGACTTTTTGGCCTCTTCCTTTGTTTTCATAGACATTCTCGGTTTGTTCGCCGAGTTCGAGTCCTACAGACCGCACCCAACGTCCCGCGCTGCCGGTTTTTGGCGACTTCTTGGCGTTTTAAACAAGTGTTTGATTTCGGTTTTGGCAGGACTGGGAGTTCGTTCTTTGGGACCTTTGTTAATTCTAAAAGACCTTGTAGCGTCGTTCGGGTTACTTCAAGGTCTGTTGTGGAGTGTCGGATGGGTCTGTCGAAATCATTCAATGCCACCCTTCGAGTAAGCTTCTGGTTGGGATTCCTGTGTCGCTTAGGCGCGCAGGAGCCTTCGGCAAGGAGCGGTTTTGTCATCCAGGCTTTGCGAGGCAGAGGAGGAGGGGAACTGACCCCAAGCAGTGTGGGCTCCGACAGAAAGTCCATCATCATAGCCTACCATAACGCGCCGCATTTGTCAAGTCCTGATTTTCACAGGTGTCAAGCCCGGATAGAAATGTCCCCATCCTTAACCGAATAGAAATGTCCCCTTTTTCAGGTTTCTCTTTCACGTACTTTCTCTCTCTTTCTCCTGCTGGAGTAGTGAGTCACGGCGTTG
>JBELAJ010000600.1:0-5035 GCA_049508935.1 Terriglobia bacterium
CTGCTGACTGCATGGGATTGCGCGCTGGTTCGCGTGTAACACCCTCGATGATTTGGAACACTTCGGCAAACGGCCGGCCTGATGCCTCCTCCCCAGACCAGCCCGTCATCCTTTCCGCGACTGGATTGAGATAAGTTACGTTGCCCGAGATATCGGTACTGATTACGGCGTCCCCAATGGAATTGAGAGTGACTTGGGCGCGTTCCTTTTCCAGAAACAACGTGTCTTCCACCGCCTTGCGCGCGATCACGCTATGCAGAGCCCGCGTCAATGAGTAATTGTCGAGGCGAATCTTCAGAAGATAATCCTGGGCGCCACGGTTCACGGCCTCCTTAGTGATGTCTTCATCACCCACATCAACAAGGACCAAAATTGGGACGCCAGGCGCGGCTAGGGACAGCATGCTAAACGTGTTGATACCCTGGCTGTCGGGTAGAGACAGATCTAGTAGGACCGCCTCTATTCCTCCCCTGCGCACTCGTTCGAGGCCGTCGGAGAGTCGCCTGACCGATTCCACGATGAATGGGCTGTCGCTTGCGTCAGCAAGGGCCTCTTGGATCACCCCGGCAACAGCAGGATCGTCCTCAATGAGTAGTACATCGTGGATCATACAACCCCTCCTTACTGATTAAGGAAGATACTACTTAATAAACTGACCTGTCAATCCAAATTGAAAACTCTTGTCGCGGCCCCGTTCTGGCGTCTTTCATTCGGATTTCCATGCTTCGCTTCCTCTTGAGCTGCCTTGGCGGCAGCCTCCAGGTTGGGCTTGGCTTTAGCGAGAGTGCTGGGGGTTTGCTCGTGGATTTGGACGAAGCCGGCTAAATGCTCCCCGTGTTAAGCATCGAGTTCCTCAAGCGGTCCGGGCTAGGTGAGTGGCTTACAACGAACTGGGTCCTGGTCGGCCTTTGCCAGAGCGGGAATGACGTTAACACGAATTGTCTTGTCATCCACCTTGGCCACCTTGGTGAGCACCGTGCGGCCGGCAAGAAGCGGCATGAGTTCAACGGACACAGAACCTCCTTTTCGTGGTACGTGCGCTGACTTTCACCAGCGCCACGTGTTGTTAATTGGGGAAGCAGATTGAGTTGATCGGGACGGGTAGCTTATACTGCCTTAAGCACTCTTGGCGTTGTCGCGTGTGTGGGTGATTGGAGCGGACTGCTCTTGCCCCGCCCCCTTCACCGAGAATCTGAAGGCGTCTCCTACACTTGAAGTTTGGGGGATAACAAAAATGCCAAACGATGAGTGGATTAGGACACTTGCAGACGGCAGAAAGGTGAAATTCAATCAGGACGAGCTGAGGGGCGCCACGTTTATCACCGCTCAGATCGAAGGCAACGAAGTCGTTTATTCGATCCTGTTGAATAAAGCCGAAACTAAGCTGAGTCGTAGAGACGTTGAAGCGCGTTTCGACCCCGAGCTTTCAAGGAAGTAGCTGCGGCGACAATCGGTTATAACGCGGTCACTGCGAGTCTTTTCCGGTCGACGCCCCCTTTCTCGCAGACTTGACGATGCGCGGCTGCGCCATTTCTTTCTTGACGCGGGCGAGTGTCGCTTTGTTGGATTCTTTCCCGGGTTTCCTGGTGGTTCCCATGTCCACCCGCCAATTGTAAAAGGAAGTTTTCCTCACTCTTTCCCTGAACATCACGATAGAAGCGGTGAAGACGCGTGTCTGTCCAATTTTGCACAGGTGCCTGCACAAATGCCACCAACCCTCGTATCTAGATTGGGCATTCGCGATAAGAGGTAAGACGAGAGCTGTGGGGTCGGGAAATCGACCCAGCGCTACCAGGAACGGAGAAGCGTAGGAGGTATCGACTGCAACGAGCGGCAGATTCTGGCTCTGGAGATTTATTTGCCAAGGTGAGCAATTCGACACAGACAACGACTTCACGAGAATGCTATAAACTTTGTGGGAAACTAGAAAATGAAAAGCCTGTGGGTGTAGCGGCAGCCAGTCGGGAGCCCAAAATGGAAATCCCGGCTAAAGGAATTCGTGGCGGCCAACAGCACGAAGGGCGCAGGAAGGGCGCATCTTGATTACTGATTAGGCAAGACGCCACGGCATCCGCACGCGTGGTCCTGGTACCGCAGTCGCGGCGCTGGCAGCGCCAACAGTTGCCGCTCCTGGGCAGGCTACGGCTTCGACTTCTACTTCCCCCAAATCTGCAAGGAGAAACTCATATGAAGGGACATTGCCGAACTGCTGCAGCGCCCGGTGGGACGACCGAGTCACAAGCCGGTGGTTCGGTACAAGGGCTTCCATTATCAGGCGGCGAGCTGGAAGACGGCGCGGCGAGTGGTGGCCAAGGCGGAGTTCAACTTTGGAGAGTTGTTCCCGCGTGTGAGATTCATCGTGACCAACCTGGAGACGGACAGCCGGGCGGTGGTGCGGTTCTACAACAAGCGAGGCACCGCCGAGCAGTGGATCAAGGAGGGGAAGCAGGCCGTGAAAATGACGCGGCTCAGTTGTCATCGGTTCCGACCCAACGAGATACGGCTATGGCTGAGCACGATCGCGTACAATCTGGGGAACCTGTGGCGACGGTTGGTGCTGCCCAAGAGGATCGAGAACTGGACGCTCACCAGCTTGCAGCAAAGGTTGGTAAAGACCGGCGGACGTTTGGTCAAGCAAGCCCGCTACTACTGGCTCCTCCTGGCCGAGAGTCACCTGACGCGGCGACTGTTTGGAAGCATGGTGCGGCGGATCGCCCTTCTGCCCTTGGCATCGGGGTAGGGTGCGCCGCACACCACAGAAGATTTCGATGACGAGAGAGGCACGGGGCGGAAAGGTGTCGCAGGAATCGGTCGGGAGAGAGGCAGGGTCATGCCGGTCATTCTCACAAGTGGTAAGACTGGCCCCTTCCGTGGGCGCTGGATGCTCTGAGCGCTGAATACGCGACTGGCTATTGTATTCGGGGGCGACCAAGCGTATATTGCTGGTCAGGCCCAAGCCCATAATCGAAATTCCGGATAAATAAGTAACTCGAGACTTTCAGGAGGAGCAAACGAATGCAAACGAAGCATGTAGTCCTTGCAGGGCTTGCCATGCTCGCCGCTTCAACGATGGTAGCCGCCGGGCAGTCGCAGGCGAGCGGTACGGTGATTGGTAAGGTGCAGTATGATGGAACCCCCCCCCAAATGAAACCGATTGAGATCACCAGGGACGAGTCGTGCGCCAGATTGTACAGGAACTCGAACACGCCGCCCCCGTTGGCGGAAGACGTCGTGACCGGCCGCGGCGATAGCCTGCAAAACGTCGTAGTGTATGTCTCTGCCGGCGCCCCGGACGATGAAGCGCCTTCCACGCCAGCCGTGTTCACCCAGAAGGGTTGCCGCTTCATCCCTCACGTGCTTGCCCTGCACGTCAACCAGGAACTCATCGTCAAGAACGAGGACGGGGCGACCATCCATAACGTCCATCCGATGCCGAAGTTGAACCCCGAGTGGAACGCGACCGGGGCGAAGGCCTCCATCTTGAACAAAAAGTTTGCCCACGCGGAAATGATCCCCGTGAAGTGCAACCTCCACCCCTGGATGCATGCCACGTTCGCGGTGCTCAAGAACTCCCGCTACGCCGTCACTGGCCGTCCCGGCACGTTTAGGTTGGCCAACCTGCCTCCCGGCACGTACACCATTACCGCGTGGCACGAAGTGTATGGCGACCAGTCGAAGGAAGTCACCATCTCCGGCAACGAAACCAAGACCCTCAATTTCGTCTTCAAGGTCAGACCTTAGTCCAGATTTCGCACCTTGGACCGGATTATGAAAGGGTAGTCTTTCATCGAGATGAAACGCCTCCGGGCGCTGGGGATGAATGGAACGAAACGGATGCCCGGTAGGACGTCTGACGGGAACAAGCAACGGCCCAAGTCGCCTGTCCGCCAGCATCATGCGGATCCTCATGGTAAGTGTACCCACAAATTGAGAGGCCCCTTCTCCGGGTTGCGATTCCCCGGCTCAATTCCGCGTATGTACAGACAAAATCGGACAAGGAGTTGAGGGGCATTATCACGCAGGGCAGGCGGAACATGGATCCTGTCCGGATGGGGCAAGGCCCGTTGCAGCACCTTCTCGATCCCAAATCGGTGGGCGCCGTAATTGACTTCCTGCGAACCTTCAAGCAGTCGTAAAAGCAGGCAAAGGCGGTTTTCGCAAGGGCCGGGGCTTCCTTCGCGGGTCCAGCTTGAACCGGCGCCCGCTCGCAGCTCCAACACCGGCCCGCTGGAGCACTGACGGAGGCGCCGCTTCTGACCTCCGGCATTTCCTCTTTGGCTAAAAGCTTGCGGACTATGGCCTTTTTCTAGGACGTCGTTCTGAACTGGGCAAGTCTCCCGCCAGGTCAATAAACTCTACGGCGGAAAACACACGGTTCTAGAGCAACTGTGGGGGCAACTTATTCATGGGGTCGGAAAAGTGGTCTAGAAACGGCGTACTCGGATGTCATCCACTTGGCTGCAAACCCAATTCAGGAAGGTGCCGAAGAATAGGATGGCCGGGACGGGGTACTCGAAGGATTGCTGGCAGGACAGCTCGTCAAGAGACACTTCTCCGAGGCAGGGATGGATTGATGGGGAGGGATCCAGACAAGACCTCCATGACGAATCGAATGCAATAGAAATGACAGCCAGTGTGGTCCCAGCGGGCGGACTCGTCGCACTTACGGCCCTTATGGGTGCGGGAATATTCGCGGTCGCCACGTTCATGTGACGGCCACTCCTGGAGGCTACGAAATGTTGCAACGGATTGCAGAAGCGTCGCCGCGTCTCAAGGCCAGAATGGCCGGCGTCTTCCAACTGCTCGAAGCCGTGACGGCAGCATCCGGTGAAGTGATCATTCTCGGCAGGCTTGTTGTCGCTGGCAACGCTGCGGCTACAGCGGCCAATATCCTGGGACACGAGCGGTTATTCCGGCTGGGGTTCTCATCCTCGCTCATCGGGGTTGGGTTCCATATCGCTTGGGCGCTTCTCATCTATGAGTTGCTTAAACCTGTGAACAGGAGCGTCTCTTTACTCGCAGCGTTCGTCATTCT
>JBELAJ010000601.1:0-5009 GCA_049508935.1 Terriglobia bacterium
GCCGCACCGGAAGATTGTTGTAGTCACGCGCAAAAAACTGCCCGAGCGTCGCAAACCTCGTTAGCTTGCAGCAACTTGCACGTAAAGCGTCACTCCAACTCAATGGTGAACACCCGTTACAAGCAACTTGGCCGCGCTCCTGGTGACCACAACCCTCGCCCACGCCATTTAAGGAACGGTCAACGGCTCGCAGTCGCACTCGATCACCCGACACATGCTAGCCATTTTGCCAAACTCTCGAGCCCCTTGCGAATCTTTTTCCCAACCCGGGAGTGTACTTGTTATTAGATTCCCGCCTTCGTTGGGATGGTTGCGACCAAAGGATAGCGTCCCGAATTTCACGGTGATCCGACGGCGGGGTAGGACGCCATGGCCCGGTGGCGACAATCTCTCGCATTGTCTGATAGTGCTATACTTACGTTCGGGCATTTTATCTTGGACCAAGTCGCGAAGTAGTGAGGTCAAACGACCACGGTTCGCCAGTTTGAGGAGGGGTGATGATCCGATGGCTTTTGGTGACTATTGCTCTCGTGGTACTTTGCCTGTTGTTTTCATTAACTTCCAAGGCGCAATTGAAGGTGGGCGACCGCGCGCCCGATTTTGTGCTGCAGGACCAAAAGGGCCAGACAGTTGCGCTCAGCGACTACCTGGGTAAGAAATCTGTGGTCCTGGCGTTTTACATCAAGGCCAGCACGCCGGGTTGAACGAAAGAACTTACGGCGTATCAGGCTGATATTGCCAAATTCGACGCGGCCGGCGCGCAGGTGATGGGTATCAGCATCGATGACCCGGAGGCAAACCGGAAGTTCGCGCAGAGCGTGGGCGCGACATTCCCGGTCCTGAGCGACCCTGAGAAGGCGACCGCAAAGGCTTACGGCGTTCTCAATATCACTCACCTATTTGCCAACCGGGTAACTTTCGTGATCGACAAAGACGGGGTGATACAGCACGTAGAAAAAGGCTCGGAAGCGATCGACCCTACGGGTGCTTGTAGCGCCTGCGGCAGTCTGCAACACAAGACGCAGTGAAGGGCTAGACGGTCTTCACTTCTATTCAAAGTCTATTTCCTTGATGCGGGCGAGCGGCAGGGAGAAATCGAAGACTCGGTCGCTCGAGGGATCGTATTGGTCGGAGATGCCCAGGAATCGTACCTCCGCGGGTTGATTCGTCGGCATCAGGAACTTACCCTCTATGACCTTGCCGTCGCGAAGGGTCAATTTCAGGCGGTCACCCTGAATCTGGACGCTCTTGATTTTGACAATGTCGACGTCGTCGGCGCCCCCGTTATCCATGAGGACGCTGAAGCTGGTCGTAGGGGGGATTGACTCAAGCAAGGAGCCTCGCCCGCCCGGTGGGTAAAAGTCCAGGTAAACGTCAGAGAGTGACGTGGCTTTCCCGGCCAAATCGGTCACCGTCGCTTTGAAGCCGAAGCGCTTCCAGACTTCCACGATCTGGCGTCGTTGCTCGGGGCTGGCAGTTTGAACGCCGTAAGGCAGGCTTCCCCTGTTCAGGCGAACGACTTCCACCCTGCGGTCCCTCAACTCGAAGTGTTTGTAAACCACGAAGGAGGAGTCTTCGCTGATCACGATGGCGTCACGCTGGACGACGACCTGCTTGCCTTGGTCGGTCATCTGATAGATGGTGTCCGCACCCAATGGCAAAGCCATGCTCAGCAGTGAAGAGAGCAAGAGCCACTTGATTCGCACTCCGGGACTCCCGCAAACAAACGGGCCCCGCCACGATACTTCGATCGCACTGCGGGGCCCGAGGAAAGGTGCCGCGATCAGCCCTTTTTCTTCGGCGACTTCTTATACTCCGTCGGCACCGTGGCCTTGAGTTGGTCGATGCTGGCCTGGGCGGCTTGCGCCCACTGGCCATTGGGTTGCAGTTTCAAGTAAGTCTGGAACGCTTCAATCGTCCCCGGAACGGGAACGACCGAGCCATCGGGCTTTGTCTCGGCCTTGCCGAGGAGGGCCATTCCATACCAGTAAAAGGCGTTGGCATTGTTAGGATCGGTGTCCGTGGCTTTCTTCAGAGCCACCGAGGCATCATCCATTTTGCCCTGATTGACCATGACGACGCCCAGATTGTAGTAATAGTTGCTCGCCTGGGTGGGGTTGAGATCCGCCGCTTTCTGGAACTCCGCTTTGGCGTCATCGACCTTCCCCATATTGGCGTAAAGGCTGCCGAGGTTATTGTGAAGCCCCGCATCATTAGGGGATAACGCTAAAGCTTTCTGGTAAGTCTCGACGGCCTTCTGCTGGTCTTGCAATCTTTGGTCCCGGTTCTGTTCGACATCGGCTGCCTTTGAATAGGCCTGTGCCATCTGGGAAAGCACAATGGGGACGTTCTTATCTTTCGCGAGCGGCAGCGCCTTCTCAAACATGGCAGCGGAATCGGCATACTGTTTCGCCTGGAACAGGGCCGCAGCCTGATCAAATGTTGCTTTCAGGCCCGTGAATTGTTTTTGATCCTTCTGCGCCTCTTCAACTTTCTTCACTGCTTCGGGGTTTTCCTTCATGGTATTGGCACGTTCCTTAGCCATGTCAAAATTGACTTCGGTGGGGTCCCCGATCCCCACGTGCTGGGTCTGGAAAAAGACCTGTTTGCCACTCGGGTCCAAAAGCGTAATCTTGTAGGTCGCAGGCGAAAGGCCAATGTACACGTATTCACCTTTCTTGTTGGTCTTCGTATGCTGACTCCACTTCATTTCCTGCCGGTCCACCTGGACTGTATAGCCCACCAGCGGCTTGCCGTCCTCACCCATGCACTTACCGGTCAACCCACCGGTTTGTGCAAATGCGGAAACTGCCATTGCCATAGCCGCCAAGCTACCTGCCACCGCGAACAGTCTCCGCCTCCATGAACTAAGCATAAATTCCTCCTCCAGTCATATGTCAGAATCACATTCTAGCGCCACTTGCGGTTCCACTCAACCCCATTCGGCTGCCCAGCAGCGCCATAATTTGAGTCGCAGCGCCGGCCTTGCGGCCAGCTTGTGCCGACCCTTCGCTTTGCCCAGGGCAGGCTCTGAAGGTCGGCGCTACATTCAAATTAGGACACCACCCGGCTGCCCTATTCGGCTGCTTATGATAGCGCAGGAAGCGCGAAAATCAAGTCTCTGGCGAATCAAGTCAGTGCGTCGAACGCTCCCTCCGGGTGTACGGTGGTCGGCGGGCATATGGTATGGGGTCTTCGATCCCGGCTTCTGCGAAAGCCCGAAGCCGCAGCCCGCAGCTATCGCACACCCCGCACGCCGCATCCTCCGCCTGGTAGCATGACCAGGTGCTAGCGAAGGGCGCGCCCAGGTCGATTCCCCGCCGGACGATTTCGCTCTTGCGCATTTTTATGACGGGCGTAACGATTTCCAGTTGTGTCTCCGGCTTGGTGCCCGCAGCAATGACACGATTGAACGCCTCGTAGTAAGCGGGGCGGCAATCGGGATAACCGGAGCTGTCTTCCTCAACCGCCCCGATAAAAATCTTGCGGGCGCCAAGGACTTCGCCCCAGGAAACGGCGATCGAGAGAAAGTGGGCATTGCGAAAAGGCACGTAACTGGAAGGAATCTCCTTGCGATCCAAATTGGCCGGCTCGACGGGTAAGGCAGGGTCCGTTAAGCAGGAGCCGCCGATCTGCCGGAGGTGATCCACACGGCATACCAAGCGATGTTCTGCCTGGTAGAAATCCGCGAGCGCGTTGAAGGACTGAAGTTCGCGCGCTTCGGTCCGCTGGCCATAGGCCACATGGAGCATTGCCAAGCGGTAGTCGAGGTTTGCAATCGCTGTGGTAACGCAACTGTCCATGCCACCACTGGCGAGGATGATGGCGAGCGGCCGGTCCGTCGTCCGTGGTCCGTTGTCCGTTGTAACTCGTCCGTGGGCTGCGTTCATTCCGTTGTCGTCGCTCAAATTGCAACCAGTGTGTTTGGTTCTTTCTGCCGGGCGCCTGCTGTTTTCTGCCCACTGCTTTCTGCCTACCGCCTTCTGCTTGCTGCCTGATCCCGGCACGGAAACGCCCCAGCGTGCCCCTACACGCCTCGCACCTCGGGTCCCCAGATGAACTTGTGAATTTGCAGTCCCAGGCGCACCTCCAGATCGTCGCGCAGGATCCATTCAGCGAGGCTGCGGGGCGACAACTGGTCGAAGACGGGCGAAAAAATCACCTCATCGACATACTGATGCAAGTTGTTCCGGGCCAGGAAGTCTCGCGCGTAGCAATAGTCATTCTCGTTCAGAATCACGAACTTGATCTGGTCTTTTCGTTCCAGCAAGCCCAGATTGTCAAAACAGAATTTGCCTTCCTCACCGCTTTCCGGGCATTTCACGTCAACCACTTTGACGACTTGGCGAGGCAATTGGGCGACGCTGCGCTCACCGCTGGTTTCAATCAGCACGCGGAAGCCCTGGGCAAGTAGTTGGTCAGTCAGCGGATAGATTTCCTGCTGCAAAAGGGGCTCGCCGCCCGTCAATTCCACTAAGTTGCCACCTAGTTGCTGGAGCCTGGCAAGGATCTCCCCAACCGACATTTTCTGCCCCCCGTAGAAGGCGTAGGCGGTGTCGCACCAGTGGCAGCGTAGGTTACAGCCCGTAAGCCGGACGAAAAGGCAAGGCAGGCCGGCATACGTTGACTCGCCCTGGATCGACTTGAAAATCTCCGTGATGACCATCGCTTCCCGCTAGCCCCTCTACGAAACTCCCTCAATCCAGTCCATTTTACATGATTCTCGCGGAGGAGTCAGAAGTCAGGAGTCAGAAGGCAGACTTTCCGACGCTGGCCAAGAGTGTCCAGGGTGAGGCAGGTCGAGAGGTCGAGCGGCACGGTTTTATTCTGACTCCTGACTTCTGACTCCTGACTCCTGCTCTTCAAGCGCGGAATCCCTCACTCATCAGGGGGTGCGCGACATAGAAGTTGGAATTAGGCGGCAATAGCCGCCCGACGGCTCTCCCAGTAATCCTCAAAGCCGCCATTGAGATAAGCGCAGCGCAGGGCCAGGATGGCGTTGGCTCCGC
>JBELAJ010000602.1:0-4996 GCA_049508935.1 Terriglobia bacterium
GTCGCGCCCGGTGAGACTGTAATCGCGCTTGGTGATTTCAACCGGCAAACTGCCCTCCGCTTCGGTTGCCGAAAAATACTACTCCTTTTTCAGGAGAGAAATCCACCTGATAATACGCAGGGTAACGTCAAGCTGCTTGCGGAAAAAGCAGGTAGCATATGGAACACCGGACAGCACCCTCGACGGCGTGTAGAACTTCTGGCTTTCCGGTCAATTCATAGTAAGCCGGTAGGCCGCACAGGACGCAGGTTTGTATCCACAGTTCGCCATTTCGGGGGTTATTGGAGTGCCGAAGGTCCGGGCTGTAGGCCCCTGCGTAAACGCTCTCCTAGGAAACTGAGCCAGTGTCCAAAGTTGTGAGAGTGGTGTGGATTCGGGGCTTCAAGGGACTGGCAATAAGGCGTCGCCCATGCTAAGTTAGGAGCAAACGCGAAAGGCCCGCTGCCAGGCGGGCCTTCAAGAACTCTTACGCGCACTCCAAAGATAGCATGGGAGTGTGCCCGATGCAAACAAAAAGCGAAAACCAATCCCCCTGGAAATCTATGTTTTCTCAACGGGCGACTGAGTCCACATTCCGCCCTCGGGAGTGGCCGCAATGATTTACACCGAGCCGTTGTTTCTTGGCATCACCCCGACCGGCGCCCGAAACTACGTGGCCGAAAAGGTGGCGTCACTTGAGAGGCCGTTCTTCAACGCTTGCGCTGGCCGGTTCAGCGTTGTGGAGGCGGCAATCAAAGCTGGGGTCCCACCCCAAAACGTCTTTGCCTCGGACATCGGCCTTTTCTCGTCCATCATCGGCTATCTGGCTGACCCGTCGAAGAAACTGGAAGACCTGGGCATCCGCATCCTGGACCCATCGCTTGAACTGAAAGGCGTCAATGACCCATTCCACTTCGCCGCCCACGTCATGCTGATTCTGAAACTGAACCAGATGAAGCAGACGAACCTCCGGGGGCTCTACCGGCGGGAGGAGTTGCTTGCATCCTGGGATCGAAGCCGCGATGCGATGCGCCGGCAGTTAGAGACGCTCGTCCAAAACATCGCTGGCATTCACTACGAGATCGCGGACATCTGGGATGTTGTCTCCCGCGTCTCGCAAGAGGACGCGACTTTCTATGCGAGTGTCCCGCATTACGCTCGCGGCTACACCAAAATGTTCGCTGCTCCGAACCTGAAATGGAACCAACCGACGATCCCCGAATTTGCCCCAAAGGATTTCCCGTTGCTTTTGGAGAAGCTCGGCCCAGCGAAGTGCCATGCCCTCCTCTGCCGACGATGCGAATGGGAAGAGACGATTCCAGTAAACTGTCCAACTTGATGCCCCATCATGTGTCCGCTGCGAAGGTGATTGGCGGTTCGCTGTACTGCAGCGAGCGCAGCCGGGCGCGGTAGATTTCCCACTCGACATGGATCTAGTCCCAGCAGCGCCGCTGCTTGTGCTTGTAACGCAAAGCCCCGCTGTGTAGATGTCCCAGCCGGTTCTGTCGCGGAAAGAAAATCACCTGAAGACGGCTAGGGAATACCTCTATCATCACCCGTGGCCGCCCAAAGCTCAAAATGGGAATGGGGGCTGGATGGTGTTCCAAGGAAACAACTGGGTATCGGGCCAGGCGTTTGATCCGCCTGTGGGCGCGCACTCCCAATGCAAATCTAACGGTTCTTCGTCCGAAGAGTCTCTCGTGCTGCAATCCTTGCCAGCCCTAGAACAATACCGGAATTCGTCATAACAGCGTCCGGCCATCGCTTTTCGGCTGCCTTCCGCAACATCGCGAAATCCTCTTCCGTCATTTTCACGTTAACTTGAACTGTTCTTTTCATGCCTCTCTGTATCGAGGATTTGCCGTTGCACAACAACGTTACTAAGCGTACTATTCGTACCAGTTGGGAATGAGCGTGACCCAAGCCTCAAGCGAGGCGGACCTTCAGTGTTGAGCGGCATGCGTTTCGGTGGTGCTTGCATCGTCACAAAGGGAGGGTAAAAGGCCGTGGCAAACGTATATGTTGTGGGCGACACTGAACCATTGAAGGAGATTCTAGCAGTGGATGAGAAAATACACCTCCAGGACCTGCTTGAAGCAAACTCTCAGCTTCTTCCAGGGGACCAGATTAATCCCTATCCCGATGATCCATGCCGTTGGCTCCTCATCGGCCGCGAAATGCCCGTACCGAATCCGTCCACCGGCAGCGATTGTTGGAATTTGGACTTCTTCTTCGTTGATCAGAATGCAGTCCCCACTTTTGTTGAATGCAAGCGCCATGAGGAGATCAAAGACACCGGCTCACGCCGCAAACTCATTGGCCAACTCCTAGAGTACGCTGCGAATGGGCACTATTACTGGACGGCTGACAAAATGCGCGAGTGTGCCGAACGCGCGAACAAGAAAGACGGTCTGGAAGTTGCTTTTCGAGAGCTGAGAACGGACGAAGAAGACTCGGTGGACGCCTTCTTTGAGCGAGTACAGGAGAATCTACGTGAATTGCAGATTCGGATCGTCTTCTTCTTGGACCAGGCTCCGATGGAGCTTCGTAGCGTTGTGGATTTCCTGAATAAACAGATGGAAAGATCGTGGGTGCTTCTTGTCGAGGCGCGAAGATACGGAGTGAGGAACGGTGTTGACATTGTTGTGCCCACGCTCTTTGGCTACACGGAACAAGCCCGACTGATCAAGAGAACAGTCACAATAAACACCGACAAAAAACCGATTCAAAACATCGATGACTTTATTGACCATGCTTCACATACACAGGAGCTTAACGTCGAACAAGTGGGCGCGATGCGGAGACTCTATGATGAATGCGCCGCCCATGGGTGGCCCATCCAGTGGGGCAGAGGCCGAAACCCAGCGAACTTCCTTGTAGGGCTGCCGACAAAGCCGGACAAGCACGTGATCGCTGTCTCCTCGAATGGGTTATTATCACTTCAACTGGGTGCCCTTGGCCAAGTCTCGCACGTAAAGGACCTCCTTATGGCGCTGTTCCGTGAGGTGGTGGAATTGAAAATCCCGCCGGATAAAGAAACCCGTTTCCCCTCCTATCCCGCCGAGGTCTGGGCTGATAAAGTAGACAAAATCGTGGAAGTACTGAAGAAGGTACTTTCGAGCGACCGAGCCGAAGGGAGGGCGGGCAATTCCCAAGCTATGCTAAAGTAGGAGAGGTGAAAAAGGCCCGCTGCCAGGCGGGCCTTGAAGAACTATTCGGCGCACTCCAAAGATAGCATGGGAGTGTACCCGATGCAAATAAAAAGCGAAAGCCAGTCCCCCTGGCAGCCTGCATTTTCTCAAGGGACAACTGACCCTACATTCCACCCTCGGGGGTGGCCGCGATGATTTACACCGAGCCGCTGTTTCTTGGCGTCACCCCGACCGGCGCCCGAAACTACTTCGCCGATAAAGTGGCGTCGCTCAAGAAGCCGTTTTACAACGCTTGCGCTGGCAGGTTCAGCGTTGTCGAGGTGGCAATCAAAGCTGGGGTTCTGCCCAAACACATCTACGCTTCGGACATTGGCCTGTTTTCGTCCATCATCGGCTATCTGGCTGACCCCTCGAAGAAATTAGATGACTTGGAAATCCGCATTCTCGATCCCTCGCTTGAACTGAAAGGCATCGCTGACACATTAGACTTCGCCGCCCACGTCATGCTGATTCTGAAACTCAACCAGATGAAGCAGACCAACCTGCGGGGGCTCTACCTGCGGGAGGAGTTGCTTTCGTCCTGGAATCGAAGTCGCGATGCTATGCGGCAGCAATTGGAGACGCTGGTCCAAAACATCGCCGGGATTCATTACGAGACCGCAGACATCTGGGATGTTGTCTCCCGCGTCTCGCCGGAAGACGTGACCTTCTATGCGAGCGTGCCTCATTACGCTCGCGGCTACACCAAAATGTTCGCGGCCCCAAACCTGAAATGGAACGAACCAAGCATCCCGGAATTCGATCCGAAGACTTTCCCCCTGCTTTTGGAGAAACTCGGCCCAGCGAAGTGTCATGCCTTCCTCTGCCGACGCTGCGAGTGGACGGAAGCAATCCCCGCCCCCTGGAAGAAGGTCTTCGGCAAGCCCGACGAGAAGCGCGCACTCTGGATCATCGCCAATCGTTCGATGGACGCACGCGCTGAGAACACAACGGGCTTCGGAGAGATCAGGAGGCTGCCAATCTACGACGACCACGAGATCACCCCGGCCTCGAAGTTCCACGTCGTCATGGTCGGCCTGCCCACGGCGCTCTATTACCGCGACCTGTTCGTGCATCGGCTCGGGGCGACGACCGCCGACCGTGGGTTCCTGCTGCTGGTCGATGGCCAGGTGATGACAGCGTTCGGCATTTTCATTCAGGACTTTCTCCAGTTCCGAATGCAATATCTGCCTGAGATGTTCGGGATCACGCGGTCGAGCAGGCGCTACCAGCGGCTGGGCAAGCTGTTTATGTTGCTTCTGACCTCGGGCGAAATGAGGAAGCGCCTGTGCGACATCCTGAAGCTCTGGCTGCACGAGCCTCGCGGAATCCAGACAACTTCCATCACGGTGCACGAAGAAGGCAAGACCGATCGTGGCGCCCTCAAGGTGGTCTCACGCGAGACGCTTGACGATGGAAGGTTTCGCATCATTTACCGGGGAGACTTTCGGGACGATAGCTTTGCTGACGTGGTGTCCGACTGGCTCAAGAAACACGGAGAGCGGAGGCGGGGCTAATTAGCTTGGGATTGACCCCGCACGGTCATTCTTCGTCGATGCCGACTGCAGACACAAGTGGCTGTGGACGATTGTCGCGGACTGGGCGGCAATCCGCGGAGTGCGGATATAGGTCTACACTACGCCGTTACTCGCGATCTATCCCGGCGAGTGCCGGCCGCCACAAACTTCCTCGAACGGGACCTCAGGACAGGAATCGGATCGGAGACCACGACCGAGCTTGCAGCAGCTGCTGGTGAAGACGGGTGGACGGCTGGTGAAACATGCCCGCTATTATTGGCTGCTGTTGGCGGAGAGCCATCTAACGAG
>JBELAJ010000603.1:0-4980 GCA_049508935.1 Terriglobia bacterium
CCTACTTGGAAGGCCTGGTCGGTCAAGCGCGGGCCGCGGCAGCCGTATTTACGCAATACACTCAAGCGGACGTGGATCGCATTGTCAAAGCGATGGTGATTGCGGGGATGGAACAGGCTCAACGCCTGGCCCGCCTGGCGTTCGAGGAAACCAAGATCGGCGTGCTGGAAGACAAGGCCATTAAGAACATGGTGGCCACGGAATTTGTTTACAACTATATCAAAGACAAACCTACTGTCGGGACGATTCGCGAGTTTCCAGAACGAGGTATCTCGGAGGTGGCTGAGCCTATCGGGGTTATCTTCTCGCTTACACCGGTTACGAACCCCACCGCAACCGTCCTCTTTAAATGCATCATCGCGATCAAGACCCGGAACGCGGCGGTGTTCAGTCCTCACCCGAAAGCCTGGCGCTGCTGCTACGAGGCTGTAAAGATCATGTATGAGACGGCGCTGAAACACGGGGCGCCAGAGGGCGTTTTCACTTGCATCGAAGCCCCGACGCTGGCAGATAACGCTTACGTCATGCACCACAAAGATGTCAGCCTGATTGACGCCACCGGCGGGCAGAACGTTGTCAAGGCCGCCTACAGTTCCGGCAAACCGGCCCTGGGCGTCGGGCCGGGCAATACGCCGGTATATTTGGAGAAGACCGCGGATCTGGGCATGGCGGTAGTGGATATCATCACTTCCAAGACGTTTGATAACGGGACGATTTGCGCATCGGAGCAGACCGTAGTGATCGATGATGAGATTTATGATCTCGTAATTAAGAAGTTCGCTGAGCTGGGCGCGCACATCTGCAATGAGCAAGAGACGGCGCTTCTCGGTCGCACGGTGATCGATCCCGCAACGGGATTCATGCGGCCTATGGCCGTGGGGCAGAAAGCCTCCGATATTGCCCGCTTCATCGGGCTTGCGGTAGAGCCCAACACTAAACTCCTGATTGCTCCTATCCAAGGCGTAGGTCCCGCACATCCCCTCTCGGTGGAGAAACTCTTTCCGGTCCTCTCGGTCTATCGGGCGAAATCTGTGGACGAGGCGCTCAAGGTATGCGTAGACGTCAATCACGCCGGCGGGATCGGACATACAGCGGTGGTGTTTTCGCGCAATGATGAGATCATCCGAAAGTTCAGCCAGGTGATCAACGCCGGGCGGATTATTGTGAATTCGCCGGGATCCATCGGAGCCATCGGCGGTGTTTACAATGACATGGTGCCCACGCTTTCATTCGGATGCGGGACCGGTGGCGGCAACAGCACGATGGATAACGTCAGTGTGTATAATTATCTTAATATTAAACGCGTTGCCCGAAGGACCCAAGCGCCTATGTGGTTCCGCGTACCCAATCAGATTTACTTCAATATGAACGCGGTGGAATGTCTGCGTCAATTCCCGTCGCGCTCGACCATCATCGTGACCAATCCGGTTTGGAGCAAATCGGCCATGTCGGCATTGTGCGGCGGCACCTTCCACTGCAAACCCCCGTCCATGTCACCGTCATCCCCGAGGCGGAGCCGGAAGTCAAAACCGTCATGCAAGGACTGGAGGCGCTCAATTTCTATAAAGCGGACCAGATCATTGCGCTGGGCGGCGGGTCCGTGATCGATGCGGCAAAGATCATGAAACTCATGTACGAATCGCCGCAGGCTGATTTGGAGGAACTGGGCGCCCCGTTCCTGGATATACGCAAGCGCGTGGCCCAATACCCCACCGAAAAAACCAAGCGGGCCCCGTTGATCGCCATCTCGACAACCAGCGGAACGGGGAGCGAGGTCACTCCATTCGCCGTCTTGTTTGACAAAGAGCGCGGGCGCAAGGTGACGCTGGCCGACTATTCGCTGAGTCCGGATGTGGCGATCGTCGATCCGCAGTTTGTCATGTCGATGCCGAAGGCCCTCACCGCCGATACCGGCATCGACTGTCTGACTCACGCGTTGGAAGCTGGAGTCTCGGTATACGCCTCGCCATACACCGACGCCAATGCCATGCAGGCCATTCGACTAGTGTTCAAGTTCCTGCCCATCGCCTATGAGCATCCGGACGATGAAGAGGCACGCACCATGATGCACAATGCCGCTTGCATCGCGGGGCTCGCATTTTCCAACGCGTCGGTGGGCGTATGTCACGCCCTGGCCCATGCTTTCGGCGCGCGGTTCGGCATCGCGCACGGCCGCGCCAATGCGCTTATGCTGCCGCATGTCATCGCCTATAATGCTTCGGTGCCCGCCAAGTTCATGCCCTCACCACACCAGCAGGCCTATAATGCGCACAAAAAATACGCTACGGTAGCAGACCTGCTGGGCCTGGGCGGGCATACGATTGAGGAGAAGGTGAAAAGCCTGTTGGTGGCGACGGAACAGTTGCTCGATCGATTGGAGTTTCCGCGTTCGATTGCCGGTCTGGGGATTTCGAAAGAGGCTTTCGAGCGAGCGGTGCCTGACTTGACCATGATGGCCTTTGATGACCCTTCATGGCGCCCAACCAACCCTCGGATGCCTCTGCTCAGCGAGTTGTCTGGACTGCTTTGGAGCGCTTATCAGGGACGGAGCCAGGCAAAGGCGGTTGAGGCTGCCTGACGAACCTGGATGGATGGTTGCTCATATGGCAAGTGACGGTGTTCGGTTGTCAGTTGAGGGAGGGCGTGCCGCCCATACCTTGCACGAGGCACGTACGACGCTCGAAAGCGCGCAGGGCGAAGTTGTATTGGATTTCTCTTCCCTGCAACGAATCGATTCCGGCGCGCTCCGCGCATTGGATGAATTGGCGGAGACTGCTTCCGGCAAAGGAATACAGCTAGTTTTGAATAATGTGAGCGTGGATATTTATAAAGTGCTTAAGCTGATGGGGCTGACGTCGCGCTATTCCTTCCGAGCCTGAGTTCACATGCCTCGGGGAGACCGTGGCCCCTCGCAGTCGCTCCCCGAAATCAAAACATCTGACTGCGTTTTGCGACGGCCTGGCGACGATGCAGCCTCAAGAAGCTTTTCAGGACCGGAGATGGTGATGCTGGCCGAAACGATCGATCTTGCCTTCAACGTTGGGCATGCTCTCCAGGTTGATCCGCCGAATTACGTTCGTTCGATCCTCGGCGATCCGGGCTCCTGGCGCACCGAAACGTGCCCCCCGACCGAACTGAAACTGGCCGAGTTCCGTGAATGGAGGAAAGGTTTGCCGGAACTGGCACGCATTCTAATCCCTGCCTTGCCATGGAAACCCCGCGAGCTCAGGTTCCCGTTCTCCGATCTGTTGTTCAGACCGTCGCGCGTCTTCCGCTACCCGGCGGGGCCTCAGGTACGCAACTCCACCCCCGAACAAAGTTGGTTCTTCATTAATGGCATTTGCACGGATCGCGCCGTGGTAGATCTTAACGCTCAATACTTGCACGATTTGTTTGGGCGCCCGCTTACCGTACTGCATAATGCCACACGCGGCTTTATCCCTGATCTTGTCGCCTGCGCGGCGGGTAAGGAATGGGACACCATAACCGAGTCCGTGGCTATCGCCTTTCCTCCCATCTATGCCGCGTTAATGAATCCGACTTGCGAGCGCCTCATATTATTGAGCCATTCGCAAGGCACGATTCTTTCTGCTGTGATTCTCGATCTGCTGAAAGGACTGCACCCTCCAATTTATGACAGGTGGGCTAAGGCGCCAGTGGTCGCGCGGGAACGAGCCGTCGCGCGAAAGCTAGCCAAGCGATGGGATTTCGAGAGAACCATGCGCACTACGCAAACAGGAAAAGACCCGCGGCCCGCCGAGCCTGCGAGTTTCGAGTGGCCCGGCTACGGGCGGCGACAACCCGAAATAGTAACGGCGAAAGAATGGCTAAAACTTGAAATGTACTGCTTTGCCAACTGCGCCAGTGAAATGGTCCAAATCAAGGTGCGTAGCGGCAACGGGTTGCCCGTGCCGTGGATTGAGAGTTTCGGCAACGAAAATGACATCGTGGCGCGGCTCGGCGTGCTGGCGAACGCAGCGGGACCCGGAAGCGTCCGGATCGACGGCGACCGATATAAGCGCGACGCCTGGGGGCATCTGCTTAACGCCCATTATCTTTATCCGATATTCCAGGCAAAATTCTCCGGAGACCCGGCCGGCGGGCTGGTTCCCCTCGAAGGCAACCGGCTCTCGAAACCGCGTCTGTTCGCCTACTTGAATCGGAAATCGCCGCCACCGCTCCAGCGAGCCCCACTCAGACTCGCAACTGAACGAGTCAAAGAATCTTAACTGGGAACCGGCGTCGCTGGCCGGCCGCTCGGGGTGAGAAGCGTTGGTGGCAAGGCCAGCTCTGTAGCTAAGACAGTCCGTACAAACCGCCCGGTCTGTTTCCACCAGCCGTGGAAGCATTGCCCGTGGTGGCAACGAACGTGCAGCCGGAGCCAGGGTTCGAGGCTTTCTGCTGGCTGCTCACCGAACGCCGCTTGCTCAATGCACCCTTCCCCTGATCCAAATCGCCGGCGGCCCAAGATGGGCGGGAGAACGCTCACGGATCTTGTATCGAGCCGAAGGCCTGCGTGCAGCGCTTTCAGCGCGCTCTCCTTCGCGCTCCAAAGCAGGGCCAAGAGCCGAGAGCGGTCATCCTCCGGAGTCTGCGCCACCAGTTCTTGCTCTTCGATGGTAAAATAATCCGCCAGAAAGGCGTCGCTTCGAGCCTCGATCATTTCCAGATCACACCCCAACGCTCCACTTTGCAAGGCAACGGCACAAACAGCTATACCTTCGCGGTGGCTGAGGGAGATAGTAGCAGGCGCTGGCTTATTGGCAAAAAAGACCTCGGGCGCGCCCGAAGAAGCGGAGCGTAGCTCTATTTTGGCAAGTACGAGATGATCATCAGGCAGACAAAGGCAGGCAGCCAAGGCGTGTTTGGCTGTCCAGCGGCCGAGCTGCCAGTCCGCGCGACGCTTGGCGAAGCGCATGGCGCTCAGTTGGACCCGTTCTTTCGCGCCGAGCCATTCCGACTCGGGTCTCGTGGCAGGGC
>JBELAJ010000604.1:0-4961 GCA_049508935.1 Terriglobia bacterium
TCCACCTCGAGGGTTTTGAGGTCGCGATTGTTGACGCCGATGATTTTCGCCCCGGCCTGGACCGCCCGCTCGAGTTCGACTTGATCGTGGACTTCAACCAAAGCGGCAACGCGCAGGTCCCGGCAAAGCTTAATGAAACTGCGCAGGTCGTCATCGGAAAGCGCTGCCACGATCAACAACAGCGCATCCGCCCCGGCCGCCGCAGATTCGTAGATCTGATAGTCCGCAATGATGAAGTCTTTCCGCAAAACCGGCAAGCGCACAGCGGCGCGAGCCGCTTCGAGGTCAGGCAGCGAGCCGAGGAAGTAGCGCTCTTCGGTCAGGATGGAAAGAGCGGACGCGCCTGCAGCTTCGTAGTTTCGGGCGATGTCGTCAGGCCGGAAGTCTTTCCGGAGTACGCCGCGCGAGGGCGAAGCGCGCTTCAGTTCCGCAATAACCTTCAGCGTCCCGCGGGAGAGGGCGGCGGCAAAATCACGCCGTTCCGCTCTGGCCGCAGCGGCACGTTGCAAAGTCTCGAGCGCCACAGAGGCTTGTGCCTCTTCGACCCGGCGCCGTCGCGCCCCGACGATTTCCCCCAGGCAGGTTCCGGATAAATCAACCACGATTCAGCTCTCAGCCGTCAGCTATCAGCTTTCGGCCCTTGCGGACCATACTCTCGTCTGTCATTCCGAGCGAAGATGCCATGATCCCTCGGCTCGCCGGTTGGCATGAAAGTGATTCCCCTCCTTGGCAAGGAGGGGTTAGGGGTGGTTGGGCGTTGCCGATGAGACGACCCACCACCCCCCACCCCTCCTCCCGCTGAGGAGGGGAGTCATATTCATGCCAGGGCAAGATTCCTCGCTCCGCTCGGAATGACAGCTTGCGCCCTGCCGCGTTCCGGCTCCTGACTTCTGACTCCTGACTTTTTACTCCTGCCCTTTAAAACTGCTGAACTTTGATCACTGTGTCCCCGTCGAAGGTGACGAAGAGGGTGTGCGGAGGGGACCCATAAATCCAATCCTCCTGTTCGACGCCATCGCGCTCTTCGCGCACGCGGCGGTCCGGCGGCCCCTTTGACGACAGCACGGCATCGCGGTTCATACCCACGACCACCTGGTGATTCTTGATGGCCTCTTTGAATTTAGCGGGGACCTCCGGCGCATAGAGTTCGGTGGGCGTGCGCCGCGTGAAGTCCAGCACGTCTGCTAATTCCTTTTTCACCTGGTCGACGGTCAAATTGGGAACCTTGTCGGGAAACGCCAGCGTCACCCAGGAGCCGTAAGCCAGCACGGGTGGAGCTTGGGAGACGGGGACGGTGTCCATTCCCACTCCCACCTCGAGGTGTTGATACCACTTGCTCTTCTTCTTCCCGCCTCCATTAAGTTCAAACACGATTTCCTTGGACTTGAAGGTGATCTTGCTGATCTCGATCGGCATCCCGGGCTTGATGGCCAAGCCATTCGAGCTGAGCTGGGCATCCGCGTCGGCCTTGTCGAGTTTGCCGCTCGAGTCTACGCGCACTCCTTTGCCGCCGCGTGGCAGGGCCACTTTGTTTACCGCAATCTCGCGCAGTAAACCGCGGATCAGCACAATGTGGGTGTCGTCTTTGGATGGATTCTTCGCCCAGGCGGACGACGCGAGCGCGAGTGTTAGACACACCCCCGCCCAGCGCTGGAGCCGGAGCCGAAGCACCGCCGCGCCATCAACCGTTTTCCAGAGGTAGAGGCTGCGCATCTAACTCGGTCCTTCCTCCCCGGGGCCGCGTTCCGGCGAGATATGAAGCGCCGGCGTCCCGGCAGTATAAGGAGAGGGGCCGTAAACCAACTCTCTCATTTTCCCACTCATTCTGATGCGTGGGGACAAAAAAAGGAAGAGCCCGGAAGCCACGACCACAATGGTGCAGAGCAACCCTCCCTCCGGACCGTAGCTGGAGCCAGTCAACCAGGCCCCGTCGTGCACGCGTGGGTTGAGTACTGTGGCGGGAAGACGGAAGCCGCTCACGGGAAGTCCAAAGATAAAACCCTGCACGTAGTTCCAGGCGAAATGGATGCCTACCGGCATCCACAGGGCGCGCGTGCGAAGGTAGGCAATGGAGAGAGGAACGCCCACCAGCATCGTATTGACCGTCGAAAAAAGCGTGTGATCGGGGTTGCCGAGGTGCACTAAACCGAAGCCAACCGAGGCCAAAGCGACCGCGCCTGTGGGCCCCAGGGACTCGACCAGCTTCTGAAAGGGATACCCTCGAAAAACCAGCTCCTCGTTTGTGGCGCTGATGAAGAGAATCAGGAACAAACCGCCCCCGTAGGCGAGTTCCGACGTCGCAGCCAGCGGGCTTGGGGTAAAGCGGGTCAGAGCCAGTAGGACTTCGGCCACTCCTACCAACACCATCATGACCCCCCCGATTACCATACCCACGCACAGTTCTGTCGCCCATACGGGATGAAACGCCAAGCCAACCATCCCGAGGGGCTTTCGCTCAAATACTCGGGTCATAATTTTGAACGCCCCCAGCAGGGCGGCGAGCTCGAAAAGGAAGTAGAGCGCGTACTTTGCCGCCATCCACGGCACAACATCCTGCAGCTCTCCTGCCGCCAGGTTAGCAGCCTCGTGCGCAAGGAAAACCACGACGACCGACAGGAAGCACCGCCAAATCGGTCGAAGGACTCCATCCATTAGGAACACTTCAGTCATCGAAGTCGCCCGTGCTCGCCCGCTGACGGGCGCCAAGAAACCATGAAAATGATTCCCCTCCTTGGTAAGGAGGGGTCAGGGGTGGTTGCTGAGCGGCTACCACCCACCACCCCCTGCCCCTCCTCCCGCTGAGGAGGGGAGTCATTTTCACGGCAGGGTTTTCTCCGGCGTTTCCGGAATTCGCTCGGACTGGTCCGCCCACACTTCCAGGCCGGTGCGGGAAAAGGCGAAGTCGATGATCTGCCCGCCCATTTGAGCCAGCGCCTGTTCGACGGCGGGCTTGGTCCCCGGTTCTACCATGAAAACCACGCAGCCCCCGCCACCCGCCCCGCAGACCTTGGCAGCCACGGTGCCCTGCTTCTGGGTTTGCTCGATCATCTTGTCGATGGTGGGAGTAGAAATGCCTTTGAAGTTTAGTTTGCGGTTTTCCCACTCCAGAGCCAGCAATTCCGCCACATCCTTCCAGTCTCCCGTGAGAAGGGCCTCGCGCATCTGGTTGGCGATGGTGGTGATTTTCTCGAAATTGCGGAGCACCTGCTCCTCGCCGTCAATGTGGGACTTCATCACTTCCCAGTTGTTGATGGCGGAATCCCGCGGCTGGCCCGTGTAACACAGGGCAAAGCGTTTTTCGAGCTCGGAGACAAATATCGGCAGCTTCTCGCGTCTCACTCCGCCGGGCTCTAAGTGGACAACGTTTGCCCCGCCGTAAAGGGCCGGGAAATAGTCCTGCCAGCCGGTGGGAACGCGGATCGCAATGGCCTCAACATTTTTGGCGATTTCGAGGATCTGGGTCCGCGTCACGCGCTTCCCGGTGACACGCGCCAAAGCTCCGCAAAGCGCAATATTGAGGGCCGACGAACCTCCCAATCCGGCGCCGGCGGGGACCTGCGAGCTCGTCTCGATGTTGAGGCCCCGGTTGGGCGCGAAATAGATCACCAACTCCCGCACCAAAGTCAGCCGGGACTTCCCGCGCACCAAGTCATCCAGGTCTTCGAATGTCTCTTTAATCTCCTGGTCCTTGGACGACAGAACGATGTGCCTGTCCGGTCGCGTCTCGATCACACAGGAGGCGTAACAACGGATGGCGATGTTGACGGTCTGGGCCCCGGGATGAAAAAGATAGAGCGGCCAGATGTCGACTGTGCCGCCTGCCAGATCGACTCTTGCCGGCGCTCGCGCTTCGACTCGCATGGGAACCCCCTCAGGAGCCAGTAGTCAGAAGTCAGGAGTCAGAATAAAGCCGTCAGCCCTCAGCTTTCAGCAAGCAGCCTTCGCACCGAAGTTCGCTGATAGCTGATAGCTGACGGCTGATAGCCCAAAATTCTGACTCCTGACTTCTGACTCCTGACTCCTAGTGCTGCGCCACTTGCATGGTCTCATCAATCCACAGCGTGGGTCCGCCTTGCTTGTCGGGCGCGGACGGGGACGCGGTGATCTTGAAATGCTGGCCGTCGTTAATCTCGGCAGTGTAGTTATAGCCGCGGCGATCGGTACCGGAAAAGGCGATCTCTCCGTCTTGCTCGAGCTGCTCGAGGCTGGCGTAAGAACCGTGAACGGCCAGGTAGAGCTGCTCCGCCTTTCCGATCACCACCAGATCGGTTTTGACGCCCACCACGTCGATCAACCGTTGAGGCGAGGAACTGCCCGCCGGACCGTGCGTAAACTGCGGCTTGATAACTAACAAGGCTATCGCGGCCACGATGAGTAGACCACAAAAACTCAGAATTGTCTTCATGCTGCACCCCGTTGATGACACTCTCGCCTGGCTGCTAGAGCATACTGCAAATGGCAACAAGTTGGTAGCATTCCTATGGTTTAGGCGTGCTGAAGTCTACCTTGGGAGCCTCGCGCGCGGCGCCGGAGGCTGCGAAGTAATCGTTGTTTCTTTGGAAGCCTGCCCATCCGGCAAAGATGTTGTGTGGGAAGAGGCCGATGTAGGTGTTGTAATCCTGGATGGCCTCGTTATACCGCCGGCGCTCGACGGCAATGCGGTTTTCGGTTCCCGCCAACTCGTCCTGAAGGGCCAGGAAATTCTGGTTGGATTTGAGATTGGGATAGTTCTCGGCAATGGCCAGCAGCCTGCCGATAGCGCCGTCCAACTGGCCGTTGGCGGCGATTTTCTGCGCGGGTGTGCGGGCATTCAGTAATCCGGCGCGGGCATTGGCGATGTCTCCAAACACCTTCTGCTCCTGCTGGGCATAGCCTTTTACGGTGGCCACGAGGTTGGGAATCAGGTCCGCGCGCCTTTGCAGCACCACGTCCACCTGCGACCAGGTTTGCTTTACGGTTTC
>JBELAJ010000605.1:0-4959 GCA_049508935.1 Terriglobia bacterium
CCACCTTGGCCAGTTTGCCTTCCCACTTGGAATCAGGTTTCATCGAAAGAAAGTCTTCCAGCCTGGGTGGGGTCGATACACGCGGGATGACTAAAGTAGTGTAGGCGCCTAGAGGCCTTGATTCGGCGACCACGGTCCAAGGCAGGATCAAAATAAAGAAAAAGAGAAGAACACAACTCACAAGCTTCATAAGGCAGAGTAATCATCACGCCGACGCCTTTTGGGCTGACGGCATGTGAGGCCATGGAAAAATGGCAATGGCGGTGCGCGAGCGGCAATTGACTCAACAACAAAATCTAGCACAGACGGGTTCTACAATTCCACGCCATTGCACCGGGCGTATTCTACGCCAATCCCTCGAGGTTTGGAACAGGCGCTTCCGCGGCACGCCGGTCGAAACACATTGTACATGATCGACATAGGTAGGCTGTTGCCAGCTTTCCCTGTCACACCACCGTACATGCGGGTCCGCATGCGGCGGTTCCGTGACTTGAGCCCATTAGGGCCGGAGGTTCGTGACACATTTCGCCGATGGTGGCTTCGCCGCTTCCGGGCTCCTTTCGGGCTTCACCCTACCCTCCCCCGGTAAGCTCAGCCGAAGCTGATTGGCTGGCGCATGGCCACGCATGAGAGCCGCGCACTACTGCTCACGATCACGGTTCAGGCCTTCATCCCAAGGGATCGGGACTAATATGCCCTCTGCTGACTTCTACCGTCCGATCAGGATCGATCACTCGCTCCTCAGTCCCGATTTCGAGACAAACGGCAGATCTCCCGAGGTAAGCTCGACCGCCTTCCGCGCGCAACCGCCGAATTTACAACCAGTGCCCTTGATGGATATTGGCTTCGCGATCATTTGCCCGCTCGCCCGGCACCGTATGCCTCAGATCCGGTTCTTTTCCATCGGCTCGCACGTTTGCTCTGCGCTTCTTTCAGACCCTCCGTCACCGGAACGCCCTTGCGCTTTGCTATGACTTCACCTCCATCAGGTTGTCAAAGGGACTTTCACCCTCGAGGTGTCGAGCATGCTCGGCACACAAAAAAGCGGGCACCGGGAGGGTGCCCGCTGAGTCCATGTACTGGAGTCTGGAGCGCCGGAGTGAGAAGTTGAGCCGTCCCGGCGCGTAACGATAATCACGGTCAGAATTTCAGCTTGATTCCCATCATCACCAGTCGCTGGCCGAATGTACCGTAGGTAAGCTCGCTGAAACCTCCGCCGCAGACTCCGTTAACATCCGTGCAGTAGTTATTGGGATCCGAGAAATGAGGATTGTTGCCAACGTTCTGCGCCTCGAACCGCAACTCCAGGTCGTAACGTTCTTTGAATTTGAAGTGGCGGAAAAGGCTGGCGTCCAACTGCGTCACGCCGGGCCCTCGGAACCAGGAAACGGTGCGCGGTATATTCCCGATGGACGCCGCCCCTGCCGAGGGTTCGAGCAGGTTCGGAGCAAAATCGGTGGACTCGAACCAGGTCGGGTAGCCGAGGGAATCATTCTTCCTGTGCGTGTAGTGTATTTTCCCTTGGAACCACGGGTTCTGTGGCGTCCCCGGGGTGTTGATGAAGTACTGGTCCTGGCTTAGGGAGATGGGATCGCCGGTCAGCGCAGTGACGATGCCATTGACTTGCCATCCGCCCATCAGCGCGTTCACGGCCCTGTTGGGACTGGCAAATTTCTTGTTAACTCCGAAGGGCAGTTCATAAATAAAGGCCAGCTTGAATACTTGCGTGTGATCGAAGCTGGTAGGCCCATAGTTCAATTGTTGGCACCCCTGCGGCATGACCGAAGATGCCGGGCAGTTGAACTCCAATCCGTTTTCCCAACTGTTGTCGTTCACGTAGCCCATTGTCCTCGACCAGGTGTAGGCCCCTTGAATGAAGAGTCCTTTCGAGGTGTGGCGATTGAGGGCGACCTGGAGGGCGTTATAGTGCGAGTCCAGATAGCCGGCGAAGTGGAATGTAGTGCCGGTGCCGTAGCGTCCGAATTGGCCTAACGGCTGGCCCGCGCTGCCCGTGAACAACGGCGCCACGTTGAGATCTTGGCCATTGAACTCGTGGACGAAGTGATTGCCCACGTAGCCAACGTCCAACAGGAAACCTCCCGGCAGCGTGCGCTCCACGAACGAATTCCACTGCAAAACATACCCGCGCTTGAACTCGCCCGGGCCAAGGGTCCCGATGGTCACATCGCCCGGAGGGGTTGTCTTGCCACTGGAGATATCCGGGTTTTGGATGATGGGCAGTCCCTGCGAGAAGGTGTCGTACGTCTGGAACCAACTTACGTTAGTGGACGGGACAAAATCACTGGCGCCAATCGCCAAGGGGTAGAAGCCCCGCAGCGGTCTTTCCAGAGGAAGCGTATCATTCGAAATGCCGAAGCCGGCCCGCACCACCATCTTATCCTGGAGTTGATAGGCGAGCCCGACGCGTGGATTAAACAGGGTCTTGCTGGTGGTTATCCCCAGGTGCTTCGGGTTACCTCCCAGTCCTCCGAAGTACTCGGTATTGGTAGTGGGATCGTAGTACTCGTCCTTGTCAATTCCATCGCGAGTCATCAGCGGGTAGTACTCCCACCTGAGCCCGAGGTCGGCGGTGAATTTGCGATTCACTTTCCAGCGATCACCAACGTACAAGCCCCATTGCCAGTCTTTGCCGGTATTCTTGATGAACTGCTCGCTTTTGTCGGCGTTCGCTATCAAGCCGAGGTCAAACATGGCGACGGAGTTCTGATCGAATCCGCTATAGCCGGTGCCGGCCGATTGGCCGTTCGAGGTAAACAGGTTCATGAAGACCCCATTATCCGGGTTATTGGGATCGGCAGGCAGGTTGATGGTTGTTGGGCCGTAAGTCATACCCAGGTAGCCGCGCGGGCAGCAGACGATTTCCGGTTGCCAGTGATTCAGGTGATTGTGCGAGGCGTCGATGCCCATACGGATTTCGTGGGTGCCCTTCACCCAAGTCAGGTTGTGGGAGGTGGTGAAGGTCCAGTCATTGCGATTCACGGGCTCCCAGGAGTTTACTCCGCCGAGGCTGCTGAAACCCTCCATGGAAATTCCAGGGAGTCCGGAGTAACGGATGTTGTCGAGTGGCGCATTGGCGCCGGGAATGCCCAGCACCGACAGCCCCAGGTCCGAGCCGTAGCCTGGCGGCGTAGCGTGTTCGCCCATGCGTTCGAACCCCACGTGCCCGGTCAGGACCACGGTGGGCGAGATGGTCCACGTATGGCCCAAGGTTGCGATGTTGGCGGTGTCGTAGGAATTTCCGGTGCCACCTCCACCCGCTAACCCAAAGTCATAGGGCTCGAAGAAAACCGCATCCTGGTAGGTCCACTTCCCCCAGATGGTGTGCCGGTCGCTGCGGTTCCAGTCGATTTTGGCGGTGTAGATTTGCCGGGACCATCTTACGTCCTTGGTGCCATCATAGTTGAAAGGCGTAGTGTAAGTGAGCGCCACGTTCTGATTGGGCGGCGGAAGCAAGGCCCAGAAGTTCTGTGCGCCCTGATCGATGCGGCTCGGGGGCATGACGTTGAGCTTCCCTTGGTAGGAGAAGACGCAGCGATCGGTTCCATCCGCATTGCCGCTCGAAGGGTCGAAGACCATTCCTTCCAGAAGCGGAACGGTCTGACCCTCGGTAGTGCAGACGTTCAGCGGCGTGTTGTTTGGCCCATAAAGCTGAGGCCCCAACATACTACTAAAATCCCCGGTACGAAAGGCCGTCGGGGGGACCAGGTCGGTATACGTCTCCGCGAAGTCCTGCCACGAGCCGTCCCAATTCAGGAAGTAGAACAGTTTGTTTTTCTTGATGGGCCCGCCGAGCGTGATACCGTCATTGTTTTGGATGTTCTTACTGTTGCCCGTATAGTTGTACCAGTTATTGGCATCAATGGCATTAACGGTATTAAACGCGTAAAGGGATCCATGCATCTGATTGCCGCCCGACTTGGTGACCACATCGGTGGCCACGCCGGCCGTCAACCCCTTCTCCACGTCGTAGTTCGAGGTCTGGACATTGACTTCCTCGATCGTCTCCGCCGGAGGTACCACCAGCATGTGGTTGGGCAGCCAGATGAAAATATCGGTCGCCCCGTCCACGCGCGTGGTGTTGATGCGCTCCGGCATGCCGTTGGCGTCGATTTCGAGTGATCGGTCAGGAGCGTCCGCCTGGGAATTGGGATAGCCATTCGGCCCGCCGCCCATGGTGGTCAGTGAAATCACACCCGGCGCCAGTAATTCCGTGGACTGGAAATTCCGGTAAACGTCCAGGGGAAGATTCTCGATCGCCGTGGTGCTGATCTCCGTGTGAACATCAGCCTTTTGCGTCTCCAGAACCGCTGCTGAACCTTGCACAGTGACTTCCTGCGTGGTCACTCCGACTTGCAATTGCAAAGTCTGCTGGTTGACTTGGCCGATGACCACGGACACTCCGGTCTGCCTGTAAGTCTGGAATCCCTGGGCCGCCGCCGTGATGGTGTACACACCTTCGGGGAGATCCAGGATTCGGAATTGCCCTGCGGCATCAGCCTTAGTTTCGCGCCGCAGGGTGGTTTCATCGTTCGTAATGGTAAGCTGCGCTCCAGGAATTACTGCACCGCTCGCGTCAGTAATGGTGCCCGAAACCGAACCGTACAGAACCTGAGCGCTAGCCTTTCTTGCCTGAAGCGAGAGCAGCAATGCCACGCTCGCGACAAGGCATAGCACCAACCGCTTCCTTCTGTGTTGCATTTAATCGTCTCCTTTCGACTGACCCAGCGACCCAATGCACGACACACTTCAGCAAATCACAATAATCATTTGCACAATTCGGACTGCCTAAACTTACGTGCGGCCAAAATACGGCAACTTGAAGGCAAAGTCAAGCGGGAGTTGGGGGGGGCAGCGATTCCGCATCCGAGGTTGGAGGTGCGCGAAATAGTTAGTCTGGGCGCACCGGAGGCGGTCGGGCAGATTCGCATAGGCTTTGTG
>JBELAJ010000606.1:0-4932 GCA_049508935.1 Terriglobia bacterium
TCGCCCCTCAGGGTCTGAACTGGCAATGCCTTAGCGCAAAGGCTAATCGCAAAAGCCATGAACGCCGGCAGCAGAGTTGGCCAATAACATTTGTTACTCATTGTTTTGTGACTTTGAAACCCGGTTTAGTGAGCAGCAACAAGCCTTATGTGCCCCACGACGGGCACTAGGCCTCCGCTCAGAGCTTTGGCGAGAACCACCATGTCCGGGTCCAAGCCAAAATGCTGCGCGGCCAGAAAACGGCCCGTGCGGTACAACCCCGTCTGCACCTCGTCAAGGATAAACAAGCTGCCGTATCTTTGGCAGAGCGCCTGGGCCTGCTGCAAGTACTCGGAAGATGGAATACGAATGCCGCCTTCGCCCTGAATCGTCTCCACGATAAATGCTGCATGCTTCTTGGTGGAGAGCTCTGCTGCAAGATCCTTCAGGTCCCCGAACGGAACTTGCTTGGTATCGGGCAGCAGTGGCCCGAAACCCTCACGCCAAAACTCGCTTCCCATCAACGAAAGGGCGCCACAGGTTAGCCCGTGAAACGCTCCGTCAGCGAAAATTAGGCCTGCGCGCCCGGTGTGGGCGCGAGCGAATTTGATGGCCGCTTCCACTCCCTCGCTTCCGGAGCTGGTGAAATGGGCTTTCGCTAAGCGGCCCCCGGCGCTTTCGCAAAGGCGTGAAGCGAGTTCGCCCGCAAGTTCAGGCGCATGACTCTGAAGCATCACCGGTCCGCTTCGGTCTAATTCTTCTTTTAGTGCCGAGATCATATACGGGTGATTGTGCCCCGTGTTGTGCACGCAATAGCCGGACAGGAAATCCAAGACCCGCTCTCCGTCCGGCCGAAAGAGCTCGGCCCCTTCGCAACTTATGAAGGGCACGTTCATCTGCAGCACGTCGAGCAGTCGTACCCATTGCGGATTTACATGTTCGGCGTAGAGCCGATCTGTTGCAGTGAGAGTTGGCATTGACGAAATGACCTTCCTTTGCGATCGTGATTTAGTTCGGCTGCACTAACAAGGCAGCAGGCCTTGCGGTGTCCGACTCCCTCTTCAGGAAGACGAGATGAACGGCGCCCGAACCTTCAGGCGACTTGACCGTCCGGTCGACCTTCAGAGACTTCCCATCATCAGAAAGTTTCCACTGCTCAGTTATCTGAACCTTGTTGCCTTTGTTTCCGGAGTCGCCGTTTCCCACCAGAGACAGCTTCAGCATTTCTCCGTCTTTGGCTCGCTCTGCTTTCGACGTGGCGTTGGTCTGGTCCCTGTCACGAAGCTGCGCGGTTCCCTGGCTGCCATCTAATTTGTAAGCCACGTTTTCGGGATAAATCTTGTAAGCGGCTACATTCCCTTGTGAAGCTCCTGCTGAGCGGGACCTTCCGCCCCCGCCACGCGGTATTCCCATTCCGACGCCGGGCATACCCAGTCCGACGGGAATACCCATGCCAATGCCAACACCCCCTGGAACGCCGAGGCCAACTCCCATGCCTCCTCTTCTTCCAGAACCCCCGGGGTAACCGCCCGAATTCGGTGTGTTCGGAACGCTCTGCAGGTTGCCTTGCAGCGTTGTCTCGACTTTGAGTTGCTGCCCATCCTGGTTTACCACCAGGCTGTATCCCTGCAGACCATCAGGGGGGTTCTTCGTCTGGCCGAAATTCAAGACCCAGTTGCCCGAGAAGTTGGGCGGCCTCGACGGTTCCTTCGCCTCTACAAATGTCATCCAGACAGCAAGTGCCAAAAGCGCCAGAATTGCGAGCAAGAACTTTTTCATAGGTCCTTCCACCTCCCGAATCGATTTTCGCGACGCCATAAGCCTCCGTCGTTCGATGGCAGGCCCGCCGCGGCAGACAAAAACATCTCGAAGAACGGGATTAGCAACCCCCTCCCCGCTCAATCAGGCAACGGACGCCCGATGGATCTGTGCATTCACTACCCACGCCATATCTTCTGGTTCAGGCCTTTCGAGGTAATCGATCGCTCCAAGGTCCATGGCGTCGAGGTAGCAGTGCACGTTCAGCGCCCTGGCAATGATTAAGACCGGTACGTTGGGGTCGAGTTGAAGCGACCTCTCCAATACCTGCCGGCCTTCAAACGCAGGGGTACCTTGGCCAACTATCACTAAGGAAAAGTTTTCGGTCTCGAGGGTTTTGATTCCTTCGGCCGCGGAGTTACACATCCGGATGCTGTACCCCAACGTGCAAAGTAAAGATCCGTAATCTTCAAGATCCTCAAGCTCTTCGAAGACCAGTAGTACGGTTGCATGTTTCATCGAGTGTCCTCCCTCTGCCGCTGTTCGTCGAAGCGCTGCAAATCCGCCCGTATGCGTTCCTCCACGTATACCTCCTGATCGCGCAGCCTGTCATACTTAAGGTAGTTCTTGAGGATCTTTGCAATCTGATCGGAGCCCTGCCGGATGCGGTCGGCGTAATCGCGATAAGTCTCCATCCACAAACGGTCCCCGTGTGCATTGAAGTACTCGATTGCGCTTTCGGTATTCTCGGCAGTCGCCTGAAGCAGCGGCAGGATTTCGTCAATCGCCTGCTGTTCCCACGGCGCCAGCGACTCGCGCTCCGCCCGCAGGCTGCAGATCTCCTGGCCCATCCGGTTGACTTTGCCCTTCAATGCCGTCAGTTTGTCGCGATGCGAGTCCGGACTAAACATCGGGTTGGCGATCCTTCTCAATTGGTCGGCCTCATCCGCCACCGCACCGGCGGACGCCTGGGCCCGCGTTAGAGTCTTCCTGGCCACGGTCTCTCTAGCCAAGTCGGCAACCGTGATAGTGCCGGGCATCCCGACACCTGCCTGCGCCAGCGGCAACGACAAGGTGATCAGCATCGCGGCTGCGATGGAAATGTTCTTCTTGGTCATGGCTTGGTTGCTCTCCTCTTCAGACTGTTGGCTGAGAATGCTGCTACCAATTCGGCTGCGCCTAACGAGAGCCCGATCACTCCCCCCAAGTGATATAGGTTGATCGCTTTGGCCATGTTTAGCCTTACTGTTAGCACTACTGCATCAAAAAGAGGCTTCATCGGCTCTCCCCTGCCACTTAAGCTCAATCCATCCCTTTCTGTCGGTAGCTGCTGGTTTACACAGTTGGCATATGGTTTGCCGGTTATGGTCACAGTTGGCATGTCCCTTTCGATTAATACCGCAAACAGAAATGAGCTTGAAAGCCCTGTAACGATTCGTGAGATGCGAGAGTTTGCGCCCCGGTTGGAGCAAGTGTTGTAAATGACGAAATCTTCATTTACGCGGCATATGATGGACATTGTGTCGTGCCCGTGCCGCTTGGCTGTGCAGCTTGCCTACTGATTTCCTTTGGCTCACCTGTTACTTGCAGCCACGGCCACGCGTCGGGCGCCCCAACGGCGAAGCGCATTTCAGCGTCTCGCTCGAGCGAACTGCGGTAACGTTCTCGTGCCGAAGTGCATCGTACAACGTAGGGGCGTAACGCCTAACCCAGGAGTTGACATTACCTATGCGGCTGCTGCTCGTGGAAGACGATTTGTCCATACAGCGATTTGTGGAGAGGGCGCTGGTCGAAGCAGGGTATCGGGTGGATGCAGCCGCTGACGCAAAGAGTGCTGAGGCCCTGGCTCTAGAATGCGTTCATGACGCGTTTATCGTTGATCTAGGGCTGCCAGACATGGATGGACTCGATTTGATTGCGCGCTGCCGGGCGCAGGGCAACGCCGCTCCGGTCTTGATCCTGTCAGCCCGGCGCTCGGTCGATGAGCGCGTGAAGGGTCTCGAACAAGGTGGTGACGACTATCTCACCAAGCCGTTTGCGCTTGCGGAACTATTAGCAAGGATACGGAATTTGCTGCGCAGATCCTCCGCTTCACAAAACGAACCGTCGCGGTTGGAAGTTGCTGATCTCCAGGTTGATTTGATCGGGCGCGAAGCAAAGCGAGGTGATCGCGCCCTCCAACTAACTCCCCAGGAGTTCTCTCTGCTGGAGTACCTTTGCCGGAACGTGGGCCGTGTAGTTACTCGAACTATGATCCTCGACCATGTTTGGCATATGCAATTTGATCCGGCCACCAATGTGGTGGACGTTCACATTTACCGTTTGCGCAGCAAGGTTGACGGCGACGGTTGCAAGCCCTTGATTCACACAATCCGAGGTGTGGGGTACCTCTTGAAGTATGCCTGACAATTCACGCACAACCGCCGCTTGGCGCATCGCCTTATGGACAACGCTGGCGTTCTCTGTGGGGACGTTCGTGGCCTTCTTCATTGTCTACTTGCTGATGGCGCGAGAGTTCCGGGCTCGGTCCGACGCGTGGCTGACCGGAGAAGCCCAGGTGCTTGCGCAGATTGCGCAGCATACTCCGCGAGACGGGCTGTATGACCAGATCGTGAAGGAAGTTGCCGAACTGGCGATGCAGGAAGTCCCGGACGAGCGCGGTTCACAAGGGCAGCGGTTGAATTACGTTTTTTTCCTCCGGGTCAACCCCATCGCAAACGGGGACATCCTGTTTGTGGGCCCCGGATCGAGAGACGCGTTTTGGCGCGCCATCCAACAGGCGCATTTTGTGGTTGGCATTCCGCAGTCGATAAGAGTGGAAGGATGGCAACCGGATTTTAGAGTTGTTGTGCAAGTACACGAGGGCGGAAATCCGACTTATTTGGGCCTTTCCGAGCGGGGCGCCAGGCACGTCTTGCACACGCTCATGGAGCGCTTTCTGTGGGGGTGGACCGGAACAGTCTTTCTGGGGTTCCTGATCTCTTACCTCAGCACGCGCCGGACCCTGCAGCGAGTGGAGCGCATTACGGAGACAGTCGCACGAATCGGCAGCGAGGAGCTCGACGAGCGATTGCCGGAACCCGCCGGTTCCGACGAAATCTCCCGGTTGGCGAAGACGTTCAACCACATGCTGGAAAGGCTTCAGGCGTCGGTCAAACAATTGCGATCCGTAACCGACGCGGTTGCTCACGACCT
>JBELAJ010000607.1:0-4926 GCA_049508935.1 Terriglobia bacterium
AGCGACAGCAACAGGCGCAGTTGCACGCAGCGCTCGGCAGGCTCGCCCACGGCAAGGTCGGTCGCGGCGAAATTCGTGGCATCGAACGTGGCGGCGGCGATCTGGCTGCGGCGCGCGCGCTCCTCGACCGCCTGGAGGGCGCGCCGCATCAGGCCCGTCTCCATGCGCTCCATCCGGTTGCGCCGCCAGTAGAGCTTGGCCAGGTCTTCGAGTTGGTGGTCCCAGAGGGCGTCGCCGGGGCCGTAGGCGGTCGCGAGTTCGCGCTTCAGGGCGGCGTAGCGCTCCGGATCTTCGCCCAGCGCCCGCATCACGGCGGCCTCGTTCGCGGGCGCCGCATCGCAGCCGTGCTTCAGGGCGTTCATTCGCACGCGCTCTTTTCCGGCCTCGCTGCGAGGCCCGGTCGAGCGCTCGGAATTGTGCCGGGCGGCATCGACACGCCGGGGAGTAAGACAAGTAGCTTTGCGTAAAGACATAGTATTCTCCATGATCAGGAAAGTTCGGGGGCAGGGGCGGAAGAGGAACCGTCCCCACAAAAGGTGAGTGAGACGTTCAAAGCAATTCACCCTACCACAAGGCGACAACTGTTGTCAATAGATAACTAGTTAACAGACTGCCAGCCCATCTGAACAGACTGCCCTCTCCCCAAGGGAGGGGGCTGTTGCCGTGGGTTTGGCTGGCGCACGGCGGAGCTGTGCGTGTTGCTGAGCCTTGACACATCAAGACCGCAGAGCTGCGCCAGCCGCGCTACTGGTGCGCACGACCCGCGGATCATGCAGTTTGGATTGCAGCTGGTTTTCTAGACGGCCGTCAAATGCTATCATGCAAATGTAAGAGCCACAAGAATTCGAGAGGACGATGATGATCGATAGAGTGAAAGGGCAAGGGCCGGCCGACGGGCCCACGCGGCGGCAGACGATCGCCGGTGTTGCGCTCGCATTGGGCGGACTTGCCCTAGGCCCAGTTCAGGCTTGGGCGGGAGCCGAGGAGGAGATTTCTCATACGGCGGAATCCATTCACCAAGAACCTGTTTTCAAAGCGAGCCGTAAGCGCGTCTACGAAGCACTCACCGACACTGAACAGTTCGATAAGATTATACAGATCAGTGGAGTAATGAAGTCGATGCACCTGGGTGGCAAGCGCACGGAAATCAGTCGCGAAGTGGGAGGCGCGTTCGCGCTCTTTGGCGGGTACATCACCGGACGACACGTCGAACTTGTGCCCAACGAGCGCATCGTACAGGCCTGGCGAACGGGCGGCTGGGGCCCGGGTGTCTATTCGATTGCGAAATTCGAGCTCGTGGAACAAGAGTCCGGGACCAAGATTGTATTTGACCATACAGGCTTTCCTAAAGGCGCAGCAGAAACTCTGGCTTCGGGATGGAAAGCCCACTATTGGGAACCGCTCCAGAAATTGCTCGCTGAGAGTAATGGATAGCAAACTTTCGCGGTCGGACTTTAACTCTCAAACATCACGGCATCAGCAGGGTGGCGCAGACTCGCTGCTGTTGCGAGTCTGCGGCTTTTGACGTTGAATGCTTCCTTTGTGATTAACGCACCTAAGCCCCCCCTTTTCTAACCAGCCGCCTGCTGGCGGGCGCGCAGCAGTAAGTCCGAAATGTCGAGCTCTTTCGCCCATTTTTGAATATAGGCGAAGTCGAGCCGCCCCTCTTGAACCTTGAGGATTCCGATCACGTCTCGCCACTGGTTCTCCGAGACCTCGCCGCCTTGTCGGTACCATTGTAGCTTTGAAAGAAGCGCGTCCTCCGCTGTCTGGACGTAGGCCACGAAGTCTAACCCTGGGTCGATTTGCTTAAGGACTCGGCGCGAAAACTCTTTCTCCGAATAGCTACTCCTGCCCAGCACAAAAAAGTCAACCTTGAAAGACGATTGGAAGTGAATGATGTTGAAAGAAGTTTGGCTGGTGAGGGCCAGCTCGATAAGTCCCCGATCGATATAGAAATCGCGCGAAAACGCTTCGATAAATCCGTCAATCTGACTTCGGTTCAATTGTACGATGAGGTCCGCGTCTTGTGTGAGTCGAGGGAAGCCATGCGACGAACTTGCAAAGGACCCTACAAGCATGCAAGAGATTTCCAACTCCTTCAAAGCGAAGACTACCTTCTGGAGGACTTGAAGGGGTTCCATAAGTCACCTTATCGTCGGTGGCTCGGGTTCGGGTCCATAGACTTTGGTTGCGAGTTCCCGACCGAGAAGCAGCGTGGCGAGGCGCCGGCGGAGTTCCTCGGGTGGGGCGTCGGGGAAGCGGTCCCGGAGGCCGGACAAACTCAGAGTTCGGCCGGCAACAATCAATCCGTTCAAGATTCGAAACTTCTCGGCCGACGGCATCGAGCGCAGGATCTCGACCTGCACCTTCTCAGCCGTTGGATGGGTGTCGCTCAATCGCGAGGGCATCGTTCCTCGGATTTACAATACCATTTACTCCGCTCCGTAATCAATCTGCATGCGGCGCACTTGCAGGCTGGACAAGGCCAGGATGAGGAGGCACAGTATCAGCAGCCCCAAGATAGCCGTTGCCGGCGCCGCCGGGGAAGGATTGACGGCAAGGAAGGCTAGCAGGCTGTTCTTGTCGACGTTGATTGCTTCCGGAATGGCGACCGGACAAAGCGACTTCAGATAGAAGATCACGCTGATTTGTTGCAGGAGCGCAGGCAGGAAGCCGTTTACAGCCTCCCACACCAGCACAGCTAAAGTGGGAATCAGCGGGTTCCGGAAGAGCAGGCCCGCCGCAAGAAAGACGCTGCCGTATCCGATGCAGGCCAGAAGCGTGACACCGAGGTAAGCCGCGAGCTGCCCGAGGCCATGCTCGTGGAAGAGGAACTCCTGGAGGGTATTCGAGCTGAAGTAGCAATAGAGAGCAACAAACTGAAGAAGCGTGCTGGAACAGAAGATCACCGTCGCGGCAACCAGGCCGGATAGGAATTTTCCAACGACCAGGACTTCCCGCCGCAGAGGCGCGAGGAAGTAGTAATGCAAGCTCTTCTCCAATACCTCCCCGCGAAACAGGTTGGCGAAGATCCCTACGCAGCCGAAGAAGATGGCCAAGCGGAGAAAGAAGAACTGGAATATGGAAGCAAAGATGTGGCTATCCTCGCCCAGGTCGCCGTGCCCGCCATTCTTCAACTCGACGAAGGAATGGGCGGCGTAGAGCAGCACGGGCGCGAAGGCCAGCAGGTAAATCCATGCTCCGCGCCGGGTGAAGAAGGTCTTTTTCACCTCAAGGCGAAGGATGGCCAGAATCTGCGCTCGCCAGAGCGCCCAGGGCAGCCGCTTGAAGCTCATTTGGGGGACTCCTCCGCGCCAATCAGGTATTCGTAGACGGAAAGGACGTCGTCGTCGGCAGGCGCTACCGACTCGATGCTGATGCCGTTTTGGGCGATACGATTCAGCAACAGATAGAAGCGGTCAGCGTCGCGCGTTTTCACCAGCAGGCCCTGTCCGTCGGGGAGAATCCTGGCCTCTACGACATAGTCTTGCTGAAATACCCGCGAAGCGAAGTCGCCCGGCTTGTTGCAGCGGATCAGAATCTGCATGGGGTGCTCGTGAATCTCTTCGCGCACGCCGTGAATCTGTCCCTCCGCCACCACGTAACCGTTGCTTAGGAGCACGACTTGGTCTGAGAGCGCGTCCACTTCGTGCAGCACGTGACTGGAGATGATCACATACAGCCCTTCTTGAGCCAGGCTGCGGAACAGGGCGATGGTCTCGGCGCGGATCAATGGGTCAAGGCCGTTCAGCGGTTCGTCCAGCACGAGTACGGAGGGTTTGTGGCACATTGCCTGGGCCAGTTTTATGCGCTGACGCATGCCTTTGCTGTACCCGGCAATCAAGCGGTGCGCTGCGTCAGTCAGGTTCACCCGTTCAATCGCCTGCTCCGCCAGCCTAGCAGCGGTCGGATGCGAGTGCCCGAAAAGCCGCAAATAAGAGTAAACGAACTGGTAGCCGGTGAGCCCTTTTGGGAATGAGTCGAACTGCGTGCAGTAACCGACCTTGTGAAACAGGCGTTCGGGCTCGCGGGGCGACATGCCGAGCACCGTGATGCGTCCTCGAGTAGGCGCAATCAGCCCGGTCATCAGGTTCATCAACGTGGTCTTGCCGGAGCCATTAGGGCCAACCAGACTGGTGATGCCGGGCGGGATCGAGAGGTTCACACGGTTTACACCCAGTACTTCTCCGTAGAATTTGGAGACGTCTTCAAAAAAGATGCGCTGGTCGTTCATCCGCGCACCACCTCGTAAGCCCTGACTTTCTTCTCCAACAGCAGCAGGCAGAAGACGCTGATGGCCAGCAAAACTAACCATGCCCAGTCGGCAGGAACAGCCGCCGCCCGGCGTGAGTACTGGTGAAAGAGTTGAATTTCGATCCGTGCGATGAGACTCCCCAGGTCGATCAAGGAGCCATTCTTGGTTCGAAGCACAGCATTGATGGCTTGCCCGAAACCGGCGCCGAAAAAGAAGACGCCTAGCAACGCCGCGCCCGCGGCCATCTTCCGCTTGATCCACGCCGAGAGAGCGAGAGCCAGGAGCGAAAAAACCAGGATCTCAATTGCTGAGCCGAGGAAAATGCTTGCCGCCATCCACAGGTTGCTCCACATCCAGCTCCCGCCCGCGAGGCTGGACTGAATCAGAAACACCATCTCACCGGGAATCCACGTGACAAGCGAAAGCATCGACACCAGCACAAACAGTTTTCCCAAGACGTATTCGACGCGCGAAAATGGCCGGCAGAAATAGAGCGGCAAGGCATGGTTGGCGAGGTCGGGTGAGACGAGGCCAGGTCCCACGAGCGCCGTTAGAATGAACGCCAGTACGCCCTGAACATTCAGGAAGTGATAAAAGAACGTGGCATCCACGGCGAAGAAAGAATTTACTTGGAATATTGCCAGCAGGCGCGGGTTGTGGTTCATGTA
>JBELAJ010000608.1:0-4925 GCA_049508935.1 Terriglobia bacterium
CCTTGGCGGAAGAGTTGGGGGTGCAGGAGGCCAGCGAAGATGACCTTTACGCCGCCATGGACTGGCTGCTGGAACGGCAGGAACGCATCGAGAAGAAGTTGGCCGCGCGTCATCTGGGAGAAGGCGGCTTGGTGCTTTACGATGTGACCAGCAGTTCCTATGAGGGTCGCACCTGCCCGCTGGTGCAGTTTGGTCACAATCGGGATGAAGACAAGCTACCGATCATCGTCTACGGGGTGATGACGGACGAGGCGGGGCGTCCGGTGGCGGTGGAGGTTTATGCGGGCAACACCGGCGACCCCACCACGGTGAGCGATCAGGTGGAGAAGTTACGCCAGCGCTTTGGGCTCAAGCAGGTCGTGCTGGTCGGGGATCGCGGCATGCTGACTCAGCCGCAGATCAACAAACTTCGCCAGCATCCCGGCATGGGCTGGATCACGGCGTTGACCAGCGGAGCGATTCGAGAATTGGTGCAGAAAGGGGCCTTGCAACTCTCCTTGTTGGACCAACAGAACCTGGCCGAAATCACCTCCCCGGACTACCCGGGTGAGAGGCTCGTCGTCTGTCACAATCCGCTGCTGGAAGAGGAGCGGGCGCGCAAGCGGCAGGCGTTGCTGGAGGCGACGGAGAAGAGTTTGACGAAGATCGCCAAGGAAGTAGCGCGCCGTAAGAAGACTCCGCTCAAGGCGGTCGAGATTGGGCTCAAGGTGGGGAAAGTGCTGGGGCGCTACAAGGTGGGCAAACACTTCGACTGCCGGATCGGCGAGGGGAGTTTCCAGTGGAGCCGACGCCTGGACTGCATTGCGCAAGAAGAGAAGCTGGACGGAATTTATGTGCTGCGCACCAGTGAACCGGCGGAGCGCCTCTCGACGGAAGACACCGTGCGCAGCTATAAGAGCCTGGCGGAAGTCGAGCGTGCCTTTCGCTGTCTGAAAGGGATCGATCTGCTGGTGCGGCCCATTCGGCATCGCACCGAGGAGCGGGTGCCCGCACATATATTCTTATGCCTGCTGGCCTACTATGTGGAATGGCACTTGCGGCGGGCTTGGGCACCCCTGTTATTCGAGGATGAGGAGCGCCGGGAGGAGCGTCAGCGACGCGACCCGATTCTGCCCGCGCAACCTACCGCCTCGGCGAAAGCCAAGAAGCAATCCCATGAAACGCGGGAGGGACTTCCCGTACACAGCTTCGCCACCCTGCTGGGAGAGTTGGCCAGCCGCGCCAGAGTGACCTACGAATTCAAATCGGGAGAGCTGAAGTTGACCTGCAAGCAAGTGCCGGAGCCCACGCCACTCCAAGCGCGGGCGTACGAACTGATCCGTGCGTTCCCAGTAACCGGAAATTGAGCTTGGCAGTTTCCCTCAAGGAATCAATAGAATATCCCTCGCAGGCTGTTGGAACTTCGGATTAAGAAGATGGCCTTATATCGTAACTTCTGCCGCAAGGATCATCTCATGGGGAACTCATGTTTATCGAACTCGCGTCGTCCTCACGTGGTCGCGCGGCTCAACCTGGCGCGATCTCCGGCGGCTGCCTGTGGCTTGATGTTGATGGTGCTGTTTGGCTGTGAAGCATTGGGAAAGACTGGGCTCGAGCCCGCCCGGGATCAGACGATTGACCCCGAACTCGCAGCCCGGTATTTCGCGGAAGCCGAAACGCTGTCGCATCGGGATGCCGGCCGGCTTTGGGACGTCCCAATCTACGGCCCGACGATCCTGGTTGATCCTGAGACTCACGCCGCGGCTGCGAACCAAGCTGACTCCACGGGGCAACTGGCGAGAAGCGGGAAAGTTTTTGGGGGGAAACTGCCCCCGAACATCATGGTGGCCAACACGGCGCTCGATTGGGCCGGCGTGCACTGGACAATGATCATGTGGCCTCTTCCGGAGGATCCCGACCGGCGCGCTCGCCTGATCATGCACGAGTGCTTTCGTCGCATTCAGGATCAGATCGGGTTGCCGGCCGCCAGTCCCGTCAACGCCCATTTGGAATCGCGCGACGGACGCATTTGGATGCTGATCGAGTGGCGGGCCCTCGAAGCCGCCCTGGAAGAAAACGGGGCGGAACGCCAACAGGCTTTGCAGGATGCTTTGCTCTTCCGCGCCTACCGGCAATCACTTTTCCCCAAGGCGGCGGAGGAAGAGCGCGCGCTCGAAATGAACGAAGGGCTGGCCGAATACACGGGAGTGAAGCTCAGCACGCGTTCGATCTCCGAAATGACTGCGCTGGCGGTTTGCGGTCTGCGGCAGGGGCGCGAGCGGGCAAGCCTGGCGCGGGGTTTCGCCTACGTTTCAGGCCCTGCCTACGGCGCTCTGCTCGATTCCTCCGGCATCGACTGGCGCACCCGGGTAAAATCGAACCGCGACTTTGCCGCGCTCTGCCGCGCCGCTTACAATCTGTCGCCGGCGTCGCCTTCCGCAGAGCAAGCGCTCACGAGAGCGCGGGCCTATCACGGCGATTACGTGATCGCGGCGGAGACGGAACGCGACAGGGTATTTCAGGAACACGCGGTGGAGGCTCGGGCGAAGTTCATCTCGGGACCGGTGCTCATCCTCCCGGTCGGGAAGGCCTTTAACTACAGCTTCGATCCCAATGACACGCTGCCCCTCGATGATGCGAACACCATTTACTTCTCTTCGCGAGTTACCGACGAGTGGGGAATACTCGATGCCCCGGGCGGAGTCTTGATGGTCCGCGAAAGCAGGGGAATCGTGCGACTCCAAGTGCCGGCGCCCACGAACGTGAATGCCAGCCCGCTCAAGGGCGACGGCTGGAGCTTGACTCTAGAGAAGGGTTGGGCGCTCGCTCCAGGCGAGCGCGCGGGCGATTACGTGTTAAAACCAGCAAGTGGCCAGCCGTGATTTTCATCGCCGGGTGGCATAGACCCGCTCGGGTGCAGCGCCTTGGAGTACGGCAGCGAAGCTGCCGTCGTGGACCCCATACGAAGGTGGTAACGCCGGGAGCTGCTTTCCGCCCGTCCGGTTCGGAGGGAGGGGGAGCACTTCGCTCTCCGTACCCCTATCCAAGGCGACCATCGACCATTGTCAATTCGATTGTCCCGGTGCAATTTCCGTAAGGCTCAGGGTGAGGAGCGCCTTGCAGGAGACGCAGAAGTACGCCGGCTCGTCGCTGTCGACAATGGCGAATACTCTGGCTTCGCCGCAGCGTGCGCACGGTGCGGTGGGATTCGAGGCCTCGGGGTCGGGCGGCAGCGTGAAAGGTTCCTCCAATTCGCCCACCTTGTTGGTTTCGAGTTCGAAAGTCGTATAGCAATTGTTGCAAACATGGTTGAAGCAGCACGTCGGCTGGCAGGAGTAAAGGACATCCTTGGATCCGCACTGAGGGCAGGAAATGGAAATGGGAGAAAGCCGCATCGCCCCTCAGAATGACGCAGCGCGACTGGCGCTGTCAAGCACGACGACGCTACGCGGGGACCGCCCCAACCTTCTCAATGAAGATATCGTTCAGGGGCGGCTCGACCAGTTCGAAGCGGTTGATGCGTACGGCGCGCTCGACCGCCGACTTGAGGATTTCCTGGGGATCTGCGCCCGGCTTGAGCCGGGCTTCCACGACTGCACCAAAGTGGTTCACTTTTTCAACCAAGCCGGTTCCTTCCAGAAAGGCCCCATCCCCAGAGTATTCGATGCGCAAGGTGTTCTTCCCGTAAGACTGCTTGATGGCGCGCAGTTCCCCGCTCAAAACATTGCGGCCTTTGTTGACGAGGCATATCGCGTCGCACATCATCTCTACCTGCTCCATGCGATGAGTGGAGAGAATGATCGTTGAACCTTGCTGGCGCAATTCCAGCATAATGTCTTTGATCAAGCTTGCGTTCACCGGATCGAGTCCAGCGAAAGGCTCATCCAGAATCAGCACCGCAGGCTTGTGAATGACCGTGGCGATAAACTGGACCTTCTGCTGCATTCCTTTGGAGAGATCCTGCACTTTCTTGCCTGTCCACTGGGATAATTCCAGGCGTTCCAGCCACGACCGGGCGCGCTTCATGGCCTCAGCCTCGGAAAGTCCCTTTAAGGCTCCCAAGAAACGCAGGTGTTCTCCCACCTTCATTTTGGCGTAGAGGCCCCGTTCTTCAGGGAGGTAGCCGATGCGGTCCTGGCTGCGTTGGCTGACGGGTTCCCCGAGCACTTGAATGGATCCCTCGTCAGGAATCAGCACCTGCATGATCATGCGGAGCGAGGTAGTCTTTCCGGCTCCGTTAGGGCCCAAGAGTCCGAACACGGCGCCTTCTCTGATTTGCAGGCTCAGATTGTCCACTGCCGTCAGCGTGTCAAAGCGTTTGGTAACTCCCTTGAAAACGACTGCATCCATGGATGAACCCATCCTGACTGCGGAAGCTTAACGAGCTTATCCCGCGCTTGCCATTACGGCCGACTTTGCTGTGACTCGTGTGATGTTGCCAATGATCATATTGTAGGCGAAGCGGATATACGTTTGTAGCATTAAACCGGACCGCGGGGCAACCACAAACTCGCAGTTTGTGACGGCGCAGCGCCAAAACACGTTGTACGATTTTATTTCCAGGGAGTAAGATAAGCGACTGCGGTTTCGCAATTCACGGGGGGAGAAGTGTACGCCATGCGCGATGTCGTGATTATAGGTTCAGGGTGCGCGGGATTAACGGCGGCGATTTATTCCGCTCGCGCTAATTTGAAGCCTTTGGTTATCCGCGGCCTCGAGGCCGGCGGACAATTGACTTTGACGACTTTGGTCGAAAACTTCCCTGGCTTTCCCAATGGTGTGCAGGGCCCGGAGCTGATCGAATTGATGCAGAAACAGGCCACCGTGTTCGGCGCCGAGTTCAAGGACGGCCACGTCACTCGAGTTGACCTTTCCCGGCGTCCCTTCGTGATTGACGCGGAAGGGGAGACTATGGAGACGCGCACACTGATCGTTGCCTCCGGCGC
>JBELAJ010000609.1:0-4896 GCA_049508935.1 Terriglobia bacterium
TGTCAAGGACAATATGCGACTAATGCCTTAGTATGCATGTCTACACAATTAGGGCCAAAATCACACTTAACCCTGTGAGGCAACACAAGTTATCTCAAAAACTTAGAGGTGAACATCCGTTCCAGGCCGACTCACCATGACGCACTAAATAGAAAAGTCCCATAGGAGCTGGATGTACCGCGTCATCACTCGACCGGCAGGAATGTCACGCATACAGGCGAAGGCGCCTGAAGCACTTGGCCGGTTGGAGAAAGAAGGCCGGTGGTCGGATTGATGCGGAACTGCACGACGTTGTCGGAGTCCTGGTTGGCGACGAACAGGTATCCCCCGGTCGGGTCGATGCTGAAGCTGCGTGGCGTTTTCCCGAGGGTAGGAACCTCCGCCATGAGCGTGAGGGTCCCTTTCTTAGTGTTGATTGAAAACACGGCGATCGAGTCGAGCCCGCGGTTCGAAGCGTATAAGAACTTCCCCGAAGGATGCACGGCCACCTCGGCGCCAGTGCTCTCGCCTTTGAAATCCTCGGGGAGGGTTGAGACGGGTTGGAGCACGTCCAAAGCTCCCTTGGCCGCTTCGTAAGCGAATGGGGTGATCGTGGATTGCATTTCGTCGATCACGTAGCCGAACTTGCCGTTGGGTGTGAAGGCAAAATGCCGCGGCCCCGCCCCGGAACTGACCGTGGCGGAGGGCGGAATATTCGGCGCGAGCGTCCCTTTTGCTGGGTCGAAACGATAAACGAACACCTCATCGAGGCCCAAGTCCGCGCTGATGACGAAGCGGTTGTCCGGCGACATGTAGACCGAATGCACGTGCGGCCCTTCCTGGCGTTGTGGGTTAACACTGGCGCCTTTGTGCTGCACAAAGGCCGTAGCCTTGCCCAGACGGCCATCGCTCAGGATTGGGAACACCGCCAAGCTTCCGCCGCCATAGTTGGCGACCAGAACGTACTTCCCGGTATTATCTACAGTGAGGTGGCAAGGACCTGCTCCGCCTGACGCGACTTCGTTTAAGAAGGTGAGCTTGCCAGTCCCTGGAGCGATCGCGAAGGCGCTGACTCCGCCGCTGCTGTGACCCTCGTACTCCGACACCTCATTGACAGCGTAAAGGTACTTTCGGCTCGGGTCTATGGTCAGAAACGACGGGTCGGCGGTTTCGGCCGCCAGTCCCATCGAGCTCAAGTGGTCCGTGACTGGATCGAAGCGGCAAGCATATATGCCTTTGCTCCCCTTCTCAGTATAAGTGCCGATGTATACAAAATATTTGTTTGGGACGGCGCCCGGATTGGCGCCGCGGGCGCAGAGGGTCAGCAGAAACGGCGCCATCAACGCCGCAAGAATCAAAGCCAGGCAAGGATTGGTTTTCATGCTCCTATGAAACCTCATTCGACCCCCCGGGCGCAAGTGCTATAATTGCACTGGCTAGTGCTTGGTGACTGACTAGCGACTGATTGCAGTGGCTAGTGCTTAGTGGCTAGTGACGAGTACCGGCAGTCTTGTTCACTAGGCACTGAGCACTAACCACTATCATTCCCATGACCAGCTTAATGGAAGAAATCGCGCAGCAGCCCACAGTCCTTTCGGGCTTGCGGAAGTTTTATACCAGTCCAGGAGCCATTCCCTCCAAGGCGTTGCGAGAGATGGTGAACCGCTGGCCGCCCACCGTGGTGTTTACTGGAATGGGATCGTCGATGTACGCGGCCTACCCGGCTCAGGCTTACTTGAACTCTCTGGGCATCCGCGCCCTGATTTGGGAGACGGGCGAACTGGTAGACCACCTCCGGAAGTTCCACGGCGCAGACATACTGCTGGTAGTTGTCTCACAATCGGGTGAAACGGCGGAAGTGCTGCGGCTGCTTGCGGCCTTTCCGCGCCAAGAGGGTTTGGTGGCGGTCTGCAATACGGAGGCAAGTTCCCTTGCCCGGCGAGCCAACTTGTTGCTGCCCATGATGGCCGGGCGCCCGGCCGCCGTGGGCACCAAGACTTACGCGTGCGCCGTGGCCGTCTTGATGTACCTGGCTGTGGCTATAGCCCGAAAGCCGCCTCAGGCGCTTACTCAGGCGTTGATGCACGCCATCGAGGCGCAGGAGAAGATCCTCGAGCGCGGCGACGAACTGACCTTGCCCACCATCGAGTATTTTAACAACCCGCACTACATTGCCCTGCTGTCCCGGGGAGCCGAGCTGGCTTCAGCCTATCAAGGGGCTCTCTTGTTCAAAGAGGTGGCGAAAATCGGCGCGGAACCCATGAGCGCCGCTCAGTTCCGTCACGGTCCCATGGAAATCATCGACCCCGCCCATCGCTACATCATCTTCGCCCGGCAAAAAGAAATCGGCCCGAAGCGCCAGGCCGACACGACGCTCTTCAAGCTCGCGAAAGACATCCGCAAGCACGGCGGGCGCGTTTTGCTTTACGCCGACGTGCCTTTTGCTGACGTCACTAACGTGCGGCACGTTCCGGTTGAACCAGTTCGCCTGGGACTGGGAACGCTGATCGATTCTGTCCACATCCAGTTGCTCGTGCATGAACTCGCCCTGCGCGCTGGCCTGGAGCCCGGCAGCTTCCGGTTTCCAATGTCATGATTGGGTGTAGTGCAGACCTGCTTTTGAGGTCTGCGGTTTTTCATGATCGACGAATCCACAATCAAAGAAGCGGTGGGCCTGCTCCAACAAGCGGCTCCGGGATCAACCATCATCGTGTTCGGTTCCTGCGCCCGCGGCCAGAGTTCCAAGGACAGCGACCTCGACGTGATGGTCGTTGAACCCACGGTTGCCTCGCGCCACGAGGAGATGGTACGACTAAGCGATGTACTGCGGCCGCTAGGAATACCTGCTGACGTACTGGTTGCGAGCAAGGAGACCTTCGAGTATTGGGCTGACACCCCCAACACTATCTACTATGAGGTCGCCAGGGAGGGACGCGTCTTCGATGCGACACTCCCGTGAGCATGCTGAACTCCTACTCCGCAAGGCTCGACAGGACGAGATCGCCTTGGACAAGCTGATTACTGACTCCTCTCTTCCAGACGAAATCATCGGCTTCCATGCCCAGCAGGCCGTCGAAAAGACCTTGAAGGCCGTGCTCACAAATTGTGGACTCTACTATGGAAGAACTCACAATCTGGGTGAACTTCTGAAACTGCTGGGTTCGAATGGGTTTCCTTTGCCTGAAGAGTTCCAGGAGATGAGGCGGCTGACCCCTTTCGCCGTGGATTTCAGGTACGAAGACATGCCGCTAACGCTGGACAAGCCCTTTGACCGCTTCTGGGCGCGTGACTGCGTTCGGAAGGTGCGAGCATGGGCCGAAACTGCCCTGCGCGAAAAGGAAACAGGTTAGCTTCCTTGCGGTGATGGGCAGGCATGAAATCCGGAGGACTTACGACCGAATTCTTTCCGCACGACGGCCCCCGAAGGCGTGAATGGTTCTCGTCCCGGCGACGGGCTCGCCCCCGTGCCACGTTCCCTTCGGAATGAAATACTCTTCTCCGGCTCTCACGGGTACTCGCTTGTCATTGAAAATGAGAGTGTAGCAGCCCTGAATCACCACCATATACTCGTCGTATTCGTGCGCGTGAGGGGTTGATACCGCAGTTTCGCGGCACGTCCAGAACGCCATCTGACTTCCATCGACTCCATCAAAAACGTAACCTTCGACTCCCGGTGTGGCTTGACTACTGGTGGCAATTCTGTTGGCCGGGCTCTTCATGAAATCCGGATAATCCTCCACAATTCCTCCTCCGGCTAAAACGTCGAGTGGCTCGAGGGTAATCGGATGATCGCAACCGGCCGGGCACGGCTCAATCCCGGGGCAACTGGGGCGCGTTGAAGCCCAACCAACTTGCGGGCCGGGCTGACTGATGTCGCACTGATGCGGCAGGGCGGGGCTCAGTCTGTCTCCGGCAATGAATCCTCGAATTCTTCCAGGGCCTCGAGGGCATGTTGGGTTTTCAGTCTGAGAGTGTCGAGTTCGACATCGAGGTCGGGGAGAAGGTCCAAGTATGCCTCGCTTCCTCGGGGCAGAAGAGCCAGCTTCTGGCGAATTCCTTGGACCCGACCGTACCATTCATCGACTTCATCAAGAAGCCGCTCAACCGTGGAAAGCTTGGGTGCTGTCTTAGTAGCCATAGATCTACCACTTCCTTTCCAGTCGCCGAGTCAGGTCCGCGATTTTCGCCTTAACCGCCTCGATCTCACCGCGCCAGTGTGCGATCAGAGCTTCGTCGGGACTGGCTTTCGCAAGTTCCGAACGGATCTTCTCCTCATGGCGCTCGATCATCCGTCGGCGTCCTGCGATCTTCTTTCGCAGGTCCTTGTTCCTACCCATCTCAGATTGTCATTATAACGGTTTTAGACCGCTCCTTAAAAGGCATCTGGAAGAACCAAGCTTACCTCTTGAACGGCTTCGTGGTGATGACCTTCCCCCCTTCTTCAATGGTGTAAGTTGCATTGGCCTTGAGACCGCGAAAAGTGTCCTTCTGCCCGCTAGGCCAGGTGATTTCCACACTGTCAGCCTGAGTGGCTTTTTCCAGGCCAAACGTCAACGTGAGTTCGCTCTGCGAGCAGTAGCTCGAGCCGGAGTGAACGGTCTGCCAGTTGGTGATGCCCCCCGAAGTGACGCGGACTTGCGCGCCGATGCCGTCGCGGTTCGAGCGCGTACCGACGGTCTTGATGCGGACGGCGTTGTTGCGGCTCCCGCCCACATTGCGGAAGAGATAAGCAGGCCCGCCGTTCGTGGTGATCAGAATATCCGGCGCGCCGTCGTTATCAATATCCGCATAGGCAGCGCCCCGCGCCACCATGCGGCGCGTGAAGCCGAGCTGCTTTCCGACTTCCTGAAACTTGTCGTGGCCCTCGTCATGGAACACCAGGGGAAGCTCCGCGTAAGTCACCTGTTGCTGGATTCG
>JBELAJ010000061.1:0-22731 GCA_049508935.1 Terriglobia bacterium
ACCCGCTCCCACGCCGGTAGCTGGCGACTGCCGGCAGGGAGAAACTCCAAAATTCCCGAAAAACGGTAAGACAAACTTGCTTTCGCGTCTGCGGCTCGACCCAGATATCGAGTTGGCAGCGCACCCCTGCTATTTAAGATCGGCGGCTTCTCCGGAATGATGAATCCCGGAGTCGCAGACCTTGAACTGCCGGTCTGCGCTACCGTCGACCTGCACTTACTTCTTACTCTTTGCGGCAGCGGCGCTTTCCGCCGCCGCAGCAACAGCCTCATGGGACGCAGGCAGGTTGAGCGCCTTACGCACTTCGCCATCAAGCTTCTTGCGCACGTCAACGTTATCGCGCAAGAACTGCCTGGCGTTTTCGCGGCCCTGCCCAATGCGCTCACCTCCGTAGGAAAACCACGCCCCACTTTTTTCGAGGATATTGTGCTCGGCAGCTACGTCGATCAGATCACCTTCTTTTGAGATCCCCTCGCCATATAGAATATCAAATTCTGCCTCCCGAAAGGGAGCGGCAATTTTATTTTTTACTATTTTTACCTTGGTTCGATTCCCGACCACCCGTTCGGCATCCTTAATGGAAGCGATACGGCGAATGTCCACACGCACGGTGGCGTAGAACTTCAGCGCCCGGCCGCCGGTGGTGGTTTCGGGGTTCCCGAACATGACGCCGATCTTTTCCCGAATCTGGTTGATGAAGATCAGGCAGGTCTTGGATTTCGACACGATGCCGGCGAGCTTTCGCAGGGCTTGCGACATCAACCGCGCCTGAAGGCCAGGCAGCGAGTCGCCCATGTCGCCATCCAGTTCGGCCTTAGGGACCAGCGCGGCGACCGAATCAATCACTATAACGTCAATCGCGTTCGAGCGGACCAGCGCTTCGGCGATTTCCAGCGCCTGCTCGCCGTAGTCGGGCTGCGAAACCAGCAGGTTATCGACGTCCACACCCAGCCTTTTGGCATAGGGGGCGTCCAAAGCGTGCTCGGCATCCACGAATGCCGCCATTCCCCCGCGCTGTTGGGCCTGCGCCACCACGTGCAAAGCGATCGTCGTCTTGCCGCTCGACTCCGGGCCGAAGATCTCAATAATCCGTCCCCGCGGCATCCCACCCACTCCCAGCGCCGAATCGAAGGAGATCGACCCGGTGGGGATCACCTCGACGGGAACGAAGGCATCCTTGCTCCCCAGGCGCATGATCGAACCCTTGCCGAATTGTTTCTCGATCTGCGTCAACGCCAGCTCGATGGCCTTACCTTTTTCGCTTTGCTCTGGAGGCATGTCGCTATCCTTCTGTGTGGTGAGTTCCCCTCATTATGATGCGTGTTTCCCAGTCCTCGTTTCGTCAACCCTGTGCGAGCCCGAATTCGGGCCATGCTGACCTCTGGAGCGAGCGCAACAGCGGCCATCGGAAATTGCCGCCGCTGGACTTGCGGCTGAAAAATCGCTCAGCCTACCCACTCCATATACCCTTTAGTAATCTCCGTCTATAGTACTTTGGTAAATTCCTGAGAAGAACTAGCGGTATTCATAGAACCCCTGCCCCGTTTTGCGCCCCAGGCGTCCGGCGTTCACCATCTTTTCGAGCAACGGGCAAGGGCGGTATTTCGAGTCGCGGAAGCTCTCGTAGAGAACTTTCATGATGTCCAGGCAAACGTCCAGGCCGATCAGGTCGGCCAGCTCAAGCGGCCCCATGGGATGGTTCATACCCAGCTTCATCACGTCGTCAACGCCCTTGGCATCCGCAACGCCTTCCATCAGGCAGTATACGGCTTCGTTGATCATGGGCACCAGCAGGCGATTTGAGACAAATCCCGGCGCGTCATTCACGCGCACCGGCGTCTTGCCTGCCGTAGTAGCGAGGCGCTCGGCGGTTTCCACGGTCGGTAGGCTGGTTGCCAGGCCGGGAACGACTTCGACCAGTTTCATGACCGGCACGGGGTTGAAAAAGTGCAGCCCGACGAAGCGATCGGGGCGCTGAGTCGCAGTCGCGAGGCGCGTTATGGAAATGGAAGAAGTGTTGGAAGCAAAGATAACCCCGGGCCCGCAGTGGGGTTCAACTGCCCGGAAAACCCCTACCTTTGCCTCGAGGTTCTCCGTTACCGCCTCGATGATGAAGTCGGCGGCCTCCAAGTCTGAAACTCGCGTTGTGGTCGTCAGCCGGCGGAGCGCCTGCTCGCGTTCTTCGCCGGTCAGACGGTTCTTTTCGACGCCTCGGTTGAGGCCCTTGGCGATTCTCGCCGCTCCCGAATCGAGGAATTGCTGGGAGACATCGTTAAGCAGCACCGTGTAGCCGCTTCGAACCAGGATCTGGGCGATGCCATGCCCCATCGTTCCCGCGCCGATTACCCCTACAGTTTTGGTTTCCAATTTAGGGTCCGCAAGTAACCGCCTTTGACCTTGCGCATAATGAGTCAGTTTCGCGCCAAAAGTCAAGCTATGAAGGTACTGGGCGTGCGATTCAGGCAGCGGCGTTGGATTCCCGCTCCCGAGTAGTGGCTCACTTTGATGTGGCACGGCCATCTTGGCCGTGATGGTCCACTGGCAGAGCCTGTCCTGAGCGCAGCGAAGGAATGCCCGTGCCACGGGAAACTTGGCTCCCTCCTGTTCCCGAAACACCTTGACACTGGTTGCGGGTTCGGAAGAAATAGTTGAAACTACACAGCAAGGGGGTGACATGGTCGCCTGGATCTTGGTGTTCCACCTGATCGGACTGGTTTTTTGGCTCGGCAGCTTACTGGTCGTTACCCACGTCCTGGCCGTTCATTCGGAAGAACCTTCCCCGGAAGCCCGCGCGGCGTTCGGGCGATTGGAGATGAGGCTCTTCAAAGCCCTGGCTCATCCCGGCGCCGCGTTGATGGTGATTACGGGAGGAATTCTGATCGGTCAACACCCTCATTACTTGCTCGAGCACTGGCTGCACGCGAAGCTGCTGCTTGTCCTGGTCCTGATCGTCTTGGACTTGAGGGTCTATTTCCGTACTGCCGCATTCTTGGCGGGCCGCGTGGAGTTGCGGCGCCGCGAATGCATGGCCATGCACGGCGTAATTTCGTTGGTGTTCTTCGGCATACTGATTCTCGTTTTGCTGAAGCCGTTTGGCGCCGGCGGGTCCCCGAGGCTGCGGTCCGCAGCGAGCTCTGGAGTCGAGGCGGGTCTGTACCACCGATTGCCGTAAGCGCAACCTTGCGGTTGCTCGAGGGGAGCCACAAGGGACACCCCTGCAACGTTTGACTTGGAGGAATATTTAATGAAAATTACCGTGAACAAGAACGGCTCACTGCGGGTTGAAGGGGAATTTACAATCTGTGATGCCGAGGGCAATGCCTTCGACTTGGCGGGGCGAACCTCGATCTCACTTTGCCGCTGCGGCCAATCCGGAAATAAGCCATTCTGCGACGGGACCCACAAGCAGAATGGATTCCAATCCGAAGTGAAGGCCCACGCCCTTCCCCCTCCCGTCCCGAAGCCAGCAACGTTGTAGGCGATCGTGGCCTGCCTCGCTTTTCGGCAGTGAAGAATCTCGGCAGTCAAGAGGGAGACAAACCGCTGCGGAGACTCCCCTCCTCAGCGGGAGGAGGGGCGAGGGGTGGTGGGTGATATCGCCGGCGAATGGCAACCACCCCTAACCCCTCCTTACCAAGGAGGGGAATCATTTTCATCGTGGGTGGTGAGCCGAAGGATCATGAAGTCTTCGCTCAGAATGACAAGCCTAAACCTTCGGATCGACAATCCGCGTTCGTTTACCGCCCAAAGGAGGGTCACTTGAAGATGACTTGCTTGCTTTTGACGGTGTCTGTCCTGGGAGTGAACGGCCTGCTGGGTCAAGTCCCGTCATACCGTCGCTCGCAGCTTCTGCTTGAAACCCCGCAGCTCGCGCAACTGCTTTCAAGCCCCCAATTGCGTCTTTTGGATGCGAGGCCTGCTACGGAATACCAACTCGGGCACCTGCCCGGAGCGGTGAACCTTCCCGCCCTTGAAACCGACGACTTGGAAGCCAACCGCCGAGGGTTCCCGATACCTCCCGAACGGGCAGAGCGCCTCTTTCGCGGCGCGGGGATCACGTCAAGCTCCGAGATCGTCATCTACGACGACCAGGGCAATCGATTTGCCGCGCGCCTGTTTTACGTTCTGGAGTTCTTCGGGCATCAGCATGTGCAAATCCTGAACGGTGGACTCAAGAAGTGGCAAAGCGAAGGACGTCCCCTTAGTACAGACTCTCCACGCGTTGTTGCCGGCGATTTCAAGCCTCAAGCGAACCCCGCCGTGATCGCTACCTCCGAATGGTTGAACGCTCACCTCCACGATCCCCATATCAAGCTTCTGGATGCGCGGTCCGAACCGGAATTCATCGGAGAGAAGGTTGAAGGCCCGCGCGGCGGTCACATGCCAGGCGCCATCCATCTCGAATGGACTCGAGTTATTCATCCCGGCGAGGTCATGACCTTTCTGGACGCACCTTCGCTCGAAAAGGTCTTCTCCGACGCCCAGGTTTCACCCGGCCAGGAGGTGGTGACCTACTGCCAGATTGGAATCCGCGCCGCCGAACTCTATTTCGCCCTGCGCCTGCTCGGATTTGAGCACGTCCGGATCTACGACGGCTCCTGGGAGGACTGGAGCAGCCGTGCCGACTTGCCGGTGGAGAAGTAGGGCGGTATGTGGTAGGTGGCAGGTCGTATGTGGTAGGTGGGGAGGTGGAGGGCTGGTATCTCCTGATCTCACCCGACCCGTGCGCACTACCAGATACCGTTGTTCCCCACCTACGACCTACCACATACCACCTACCTCCGTTCGTTGACTAGCGCAGGGCCGTATGCTACGGTAGCGCATGGTTTTCTGTTGGACCGGGGACGCGGAGCGTACGAATGGCTTTTAACAAAGCCAGGGCACTGCAAGAGGCGGAAAGTCTCGCCAGCCAGGGCAAGCTCAGTCAGGCGATCGACCGATACCTTCGCATCCTCGAGAGGGACCCCTCCGAGCTAATTCTGTTGAACACCATCGGCGACCTTTGCGTTCGCGACAAAAATGTCGCCGAGGGCCTCAAGCACTTTTACAGGCTCGCCGAGGCCTACGTCCACAGCGGATACGCCCTCAAGGCCATTGCCATTTACAAAAAGATCGTCAAGCTGGAGCCGGACTCAGTCGGCCCGCTCCTGAAACTTGGCGAGCTTTATCAAGCGCAGCGGATGGTCCGTGAGACCCGCGATCTCTATTACCAAGTCGCCGAATTCTACAAGAAGAAAAAACAGAACGACAAAGCGCTCGAGACGCTGCGTAAGGTTGTGCAGTTCGATCCCGAAAACGCCGGGGCGAGATCGCGCCTTGAGGCGTTCTGCGAGGAGTTGGGTCGTAAGGACGACGCCTTGCAGGTTTACTTGGAGAGCGCACAGCTTGCGCTGCGCCGGGAGGACCCGGCGGTCGCGGAGGTCGCCCTGAAAAAGGCGCAGGAATTAAGTCCTGACGCGCCCCAAATACATCTGCTCAGGGCGCGGCTGGCATTTGCGCTCAAGCATCCGGAGGAAACCGAAGCGATCCTGAATAGTACGCCAGGCTTAAGAGGGGATCCTGACGCGCGCACGCTCCTCGTCGAGTCTTACGTTGCCTTGCGGCAGCTCAAGAAAGCAGAGACCCTGGCGCTGGAGCTCTTTCGGGCCACGCCGCCGGACATCCCGCCACTTGCTTGCTTCGTATCCGCGTGCGTCGAGGCGGGCCAATTCGACGCAGCCTCGAAGACCTTATCCGTGGTTGCGAACGAGCTGATTGCGCAAGGGAACACCGGCGCCTTGATGGAGTCTCTGCGCCTGATCCGGAGCAAATCTCCCCAGCATCTTCCCGCTCTCGAGCTGATTTACCGCATGTGTGACCAGAGCGGAGACGTGGATGCGCTGGTCGAAATCCTGGAGGCCTTGGGCCACGCTTATCTTCAGTGCGGGCAATTCGAGAAGGCGAGACAAGCGTTCCAACGCCTGATCGATCACGATCCTGGGAACGAGCATTACGACGTACTACTAAGAGATGTCGGCCAAAAGCAAGGCGAGAAATTCGGCCAAGCGCCACTTGCCCATCTGCCGTCCACCATCGATCTGACGGCAGAAGAAACTCCACTCCCCCCCGCCGCGCCCGTGCCTGCTACGGACCGAGCAGGAATGGTCAGGGAGGCGCTCGAGAACAGCGAGCTTTTTGCGCGCTACCATTTATTGAGCAGGGCGGTTGCGGAACTCGAGAGGGTCCTGGAAGTCTATCCGGACGAAATCGAAATCCACAAATGCCTGGTGGGGATGTGCTGGAAGGACTTGCCGGAACGAGCTGAGCAGGCCGCCCAGGCGCTGGCGATGATTTATGCGCGGCAGGGCGATACGGATGGGGCCAGGCGATTTGCGCAGATTGCCGGCGAACCGGAGGCTGCGACCGCACTGGCAGCTCGTACCGCGGCGCTTCGGGCCCCGGCAGAGATACCGGAACCAAAACCGTTGACGCCAACTCCGGCGCAGCCTGCGCCATCTCCTCCAGGCGAGACCAACCTGACTTCCGAATTCTCACCTGCCCCGGGCCAAGCAGGTCAACCAACGTCCTTGGATCCGTATCTCCCCCCCGATTCCCAGGCGTCAGCGCCGGCTTTCCAGGAACCGCCGCTCGACGTGTCAATGCCTGTCCCATACACATCTTCGCCTGCATCCTATTCTGAATTTCAAATGGTCGACCTTTCGCAAGATCTGGAGGCCTTTCTGGCTTCCAAGCGCGCGGAGGCGGAAGCCTCGGAAGGTCCTCAGGGGGCACCTTCGTTCAACTTTGAAGACAGCCGGGTCGAGATCAGCTTCTATCTCGAGCAGGGGTTCTTTGAGGAAGCAAGAGGAGCCGTCGAATCATTAGAGGGGACGTTTCGGGGCGACCCCCGAATCGCCGAACTTCGGTCCCTCGTCGAGGCATACACGGCGGGCGGGCCTTTAAAAGCTTCCCCCAAACCGGCGGCTGCTCAGGAACGAGCGACTGCGAGAGCTACTCGGCCTGGCTCACAAGCTTTTGACCAGCGAGAAGCGGCGAGCAGCCCTGCGGCGCCGAGACCTGAAGGACAACCTGCCTTCGCTCCCTCGGCCCTTCCCGGTGAGGAAAAGCGTCCCTTGCAGCTGTTCCCTGGGGCGGGCGCCGAAACATCCGCGCATCTCCTCAGCGATGTCACTGAGGCGGTCCAGCCTGCGATGGGACACCCGGCAGCACCGCTGCCCGCACCTCCTTCCTCAGCTCAGTTGCACGCCACACCGAGCGAATCGAGCGATCGCACTCCGCACACGGCTCATGCACAGGAGCAACGCGAGACTCCTCCCAGCGCTCCGGATGACAGCGGGTCGAAGCTCGGCTCCGAGGAAGATGCGGAAGCCCACTTCAACTTGGGAATGGCTTTCTGGGAGATGAGACTTCTTGATCAAGCGATAGGAGAATTCCAAAAAGCGGTGAATTCCGCGGAAAAGACACCCCAACCGGCAAACTACCTCCAGGCCTGCTCTTTGCTTGCCTCCTGCTTCATGGAGAAGGGTATGGCTCCAATCGCCGTGGAGTGGTACTGCCGGGCGCTGGAGGCTCCCCGCCTCGACAGGGAGGCCCGACTGGCTCTCCAGTACGACCTGGGAGTCGCCTATGAGCGGGCAGGCGACCTGCCTCGCGCGCTCGAGATGTTCTCCGAGGTTTACGGCCAGAAGATCGATTTTCGCGATGTCGCTGAGAAGATCCGCGCACTTCAGCGGAAAGCCTCTTAAGACACGATCAGACGAGGCTGACATCGCCGAGTAGACATGCGCAGACTGCTCACCATCATCTACATTGTGTTCTGCTTGGAGCTGGGAATCTTCCTCTTTATCCTTCCCTGGGCAGCGTTTTGGAGTCAGAACTATTTCACCGACCACCTCCCAGTACTTTCGGGGCTCTCGCATAACAATTTCCTCCGCGGGGCGGTTTCTGGACTCGGATTAGCTGATATCTGGCTGGCGATTCTTGAGATCTGGCACCTTATCCGCCCCACACCAACCTCCGATCCCAGCTCAAACAAATGAGTCGTCTTGTTCTCTGCTATATCACCGACCGCAGCCAGTTAAAGACAGTCCCTCTGGCGGCAGTCATCCGGGAAACGCTGCGCGCCGGGGTGGACATGGTGCAAATCCGGGAGAAAGATCTCCCCACCCGTGAGTTGACGGCGCTCGTGAAAGAAGCTCTGAGCGCCGCGATGGGAATCCCCTCTGTAGCGCGGGCGTCTCGTCTCTCGAGCGTGCATGAAGAACCCCGGCAGCCTGTCATCCTGAGCGGAGCGCAGGATCTCCGCAGTTCGCCTCTCGCACACGCCCGCATATTGGTCAATGACCGGCTGGATGTGGCCTTGGCGGCGGGCGCAGGTGGAGTGCACCTGGGCGGGCAATCCCTGCCCGTCTCCGCAGTCCGTCAAGTGGCCCCTCGCCCTTTCGTTGTCGGAGTCTCCTGCCACTCAATGGGTGAGGCGATAGCCGCTGAATCAGCCGGAGCGGATTACCTGCTGCTCGGTCCGGTCTTCGAAACGCCGTCCAAGCTCCAGTACGGGCCGCCGCTGGGTTTGGATGAGTTGCGGAAAGTAACCGGGCAATTAAGAATACCGGTCCTGGCTCTCGGGGGAATCAGCGTGGAACGGGTCCGGCCTTGTCTCGAAGCGGGAGCCGCAGGCATCGCCGGCATCCGCATCTTTCAGGACTGCAAGTCGATCGAATCTCTTGTCTGGGAATTGCGCGCGCAGGGGGAGTAGAGCAGCCGCTCATGCCCGTCGGCTGACTGGCACCCAGAAAGTATGAAAATGACTCCCCTCCTTAGCTAAGGAGGGGGTAGGGGCGGTTGGTCCCGTCGCGGTCGCGGCACCCACCACCCCTGCCCCTCCTCCTGCTGAGGAGGGGAGTTATTTTCAGGGCAGTCAAAAGTCGAGAGTCGAGAGTCGAAAGTTGCGGAGGCGAAGATCAAAAATCGAGAAGTCACAAACACCTATCTCAAATGCCAAATTTCAAATTTGAGACCATTTGAATTTTGCGATCTGCCATTTGAAATCGCTCTATTCATTCAGATGCCTTTGTCAGCTTTTCAACTTTGTGACTCTTGAACGCCTCCACTCCTTAACTCTTCAACTGTCGACTTTCGACTCTCGACTTTCGACTCTCGACTGAATTCACGCCTCCCCCATCCACGCCCCATACGGCTTCAGTTTTTCAACGTTGTCGCATACCGCTTTGATGGCGGCGGTGATCGGCACGGCGAGGATCAGCCCAACCCTCCCCACAACCAGGCCCAGAACATCATCGCGAGAGTGACCGCCAAGGCGTTCAGGTTCAGGCGATGTCCCACAAGCCGTGGAGTCAGGACATTCACCGCAATAAAGTGCGCTGCGGCGACCGTGGCCGCCAGGATCAGAAAAGGCTTCACCGAGTCATATTGCATCAGCGCGACCATTAAAGGAGGAACCAGCGCCAGCGCCACTCCGATGTAAGGGACAAGGCCTACAATCGCCGCCAACAACCCCAACACCAAGGCGTACTGGAGGCGAAGATAGGCGAAGACCAGGCAGATGGGAACTGCCGTGATGAGAGCCACCAGAAGATTCCCCAGCGCGAACTGGCGCAGCATCAGGCCGATGTAGTGAATGACATTCTCAGCCTGCTGCCGGTTCTGGCGCGGAAAGAGGTTCAGCGTGGCCGCCCATAAGTGGTCCTTGGAGTTGAGCATGAAAAAGACCAGGAAGGGAATGAACATGACGGTGACGGTGAAGGCATAGACCGATCCCATGCCGCGCAGCAAAAATTGCGTCCAGGGTGATTCCTGTTGGAGCCGTACGGCCGGCAGACTGCTGTCTGTGCTGGAGGGTATGATGGTGCGCGTACTCTGTTGAAAACTTTGCGCCGCCACATCCAGGTGGGCGGTGATTTGCCTGAGCTTCGCCGCCAGCCTGGGAGCATTGTCGATAAAGTCTAGCGCCCGCCCATAAATCCCGTAGACCGCCAGATAGCTGAGGGTGAGCATGAGCAGGACCATGACCAGCGAACTCAGCCAGCGCGGCATCCGCAGACGCTCCAGGAACCCCGCCCCCGGCTCGAGCACGGCGGCGATGAGGATCGAGAAAATCAGGGTGATGACGACTGAGCTGGCGTAATAGATGCACCCGCCCAGCACCGCGAGAGCGATAATCTTGGCGCTGATGGAAGCCCCGGAACTCTCGCGCCCGGGCTCGACTTTGGTCTCCGGCATGACGACACTCCCCATGCTAATTCTAGCCTGTCAGGCCTTGAAGCGCCAGTAAGCAAACGAGCGTTTTTTGTTGACAGCAAAAAATCTTTGCGGTATAAGAAAGTATATTTATGCATCGAATGCATAAATATTCCGTTTGGCTGGACGGTGGGGTTTAGTAGACGTTGGATGTCACGACAAAACCTGGAAGGAGCGCTCTGGCGCCGCCCGCTGCAAAACCGGAAACCGCAGAGTTGAATTGCAGGCTCGCGCTACCCGTTCGGGCTGCCGTGCTGGGCGCCACCGGGTATGTCGGACGCGAACTCCTCACCCTACTCGCGCGGCATCCTGACTCCCGCGTCGTGCGCATGATCTCCTCCACGTCCGGCGCCAGCAAGCCCTTCCCCATCGAGCAGGTCCACCCCGCCCTGCGCAGCCGTTTCACGATTCCCTGCCTGCCCGTTGACCTGGAGGGTCCGGGCGGCTTCGCCCTGCTTGAGGCCGTGGGGGCGCCGGAAGCGGATGTGGTGTTTCTCGCCACCCCGCACGAAACATCCTGCGACGTCGTGCCCGTGCTTCTGGATGCCGGTTTGCGCGTCATCGACCTGAGCGGGGCTTTCCGCCTCAAGGATGCTGCCGCTTATCCGCGCTGGTACGGCTTTGCGCACCACGCTTCGGAAGCGCTTGCCGAGGCGGTGTATGGCCTGCCGGAGCTTAACCCAGCGGCCGTCGCGAGCGCCAGATTGCTCTCCAATCCCGGCTGTTATGCCACCTCCGTGATCCTCGCTCTCTCCCCTCTTCTGCGCTCCGGATGGGTGGATATATCCGCCGGCATCATTGCCGATTCGAAATCCGGCGCCAGCGGCGCGGGCCGTACTCCCAGCGGGAAGCTTCACTTCCCGGAGGTCAACGAGAACTGCCGGGCTTACGGCCTTTTCACCCACCGGCACGTTCCGGAGATGCTTCAGGCGCTCGACATCGGCGAAAAGGACTTCATTTTCACCCCTCACTTGTTGCCGGTCACGCGCGGCATTCTCAGCACGGTTTACGTTCGTCTCAACGCGCGACGGACCCTTGGCGAAGTAGTCGCCCTTTTCAAGCAAATTTACGGGCCTTCCCCCCTGGTCCGGGTCTACGAAGGCGGGGCTCTGCCTGAAATTCAGGCCGTGGCCGGCACGCAGTATGCCGATCTTGGCTTCGCGCTGGATGAGGAGACGCAGCGCCTCATCATTGTCTCTGCCTTGGACAACCTCGGCAAAGGGGCGGCAGGGCAAGCGGTTCAAAACATGAACCTCATGTTCGGACTGCCGCAGGAAGTGGGCCTGATATGAAGTTAGTAGTAAAAATCGGGGGTAAGGCCGCGGAGGACGCCAAGGGGCGCAGGCGGTTGGCCCGGCAAATCGTGGCCCTGCGGCGCGCCGGCCACTCCGTAGTGGTTGTCCACGGCGGCGGCAGCACCCTGACCCGGACCCTCGACCGCTTGGGTATCCCCACGGAGTTTTACCACGGGCTGCGAGTCACCGACGCTGCCACGCGCGACGTTGCCTTGATGGTTCTCGCCGGCATCGTGAATAAGCAGTGGGTAGCGGAGTTCGCGGCGCTCGGCCAGCCGGCGCTGGGCATTTCAGGCGGCGACGCGGGACTGGTCCGCGCCAGGAAGCTCTCTTTGGGATCGCACGGCCACAAAAAAGACTTGGGTTACGTCGGGCGGCCTCAAAAGATCCGGACTCGTGTCCTCGAGCTGGCCTTCCGGGGCGGGGTTGTTCCAGTGGTTGCGAGCCTGGGGCTGAGCGCGCGGGGAGAATTCCTGAACATCAATGCCGATGACCTGGCCGCCGCCCTCGCCGTGGCTCTCCAGGCCGACCGGCTCTTTTTCCTCACCGAATCGGGCGGCGTCTGGGACGCGGACCAGCGCTTGCTGCCGATGGTGAAGCTCAGCGAGATTCCCGGCTTGATCAGGAAAGGTGTGGTGCGCGACGGCATGATTCCAAAACTGCTTTCGTGCTCGCGCCTGCTTCGCAAAAATGTTGGTGAAATTGACATTCTCGCGGCAGACGGCTCAAAGGACCTGCTCCGCGCCGTGGATAGTGGGCAGCACGTCGGAACCCGGATTGTGAAGGTTGCCCCAATGAGGGCGTAGCGCCGGCCTTTAGGCCGGCATGTGCCGACCCTTCGCTTCGCTCAGGGCAGGCTCTAAAGGTCGGCGCTACCTCGAAGCCAGGACACTTGCGGATTGTGAAAAGCGCATGAACTTCGACGAGATTGCACAACTCGAGAAGCAAGTCCTCATCCCCACCTACGACCGTTTGCCGATTCTGGCGGTGCGGGGCGAGGGTTGTTACCTCTACGACGATCAGGGCAAGAAGTATCTCGATTTCCTGGGCGGGCTGGCAGTAAATTCTCTTGGCTACGCTCACCCGGAAATACTCGCCGCGCTCCGCGACGAATCCGAAACGCTTCTGCACACTTCCAATCTGCTTTACCACCCTTACCAAGGGCCGCTGGCCAAAAAGCTCACTGCCCTGTCGGGAATGGACCGGGCCTTCTTCGCCAACTCCGGCACGGAGGCCATTGATGGAACGCTGAAGCTGGTTCGCGCCTACGCTCGGCGGCGCCTCGAGTCGTGCGAAATCCTGGCAGTCGAAAACTCTTTCCATGGAAGAACCTTTGGGGCTCTTTCCGCGACCTGGCCCGAAAAGTATCGCAAGCCGTTTGAGCCCCTCGTACCGGGCATTCGGTTCGTCCGCCTCAACGACGCGAAGCACCTGCGCGAAAGTTTCACTCCCCGCCTGGGAGCGGTGCTGCTGGAAGTGATCCAGGGCGAAGGCGGGGTGGTGGAACTCAGCGAGGAATTCCTTAAGACGGCGGAAGAACTTTGCCATGCGAATGGCGCCTTGTTGGTTTGCGACGAAATCCAATGCGGTCTGGGGCGAACCGGCCGTTTCTTCGCCTTTTCCAAGTTCGGCCTGCGGCCCGACATTGTGGTGGTGGCGAAACCCCTGGCGGCAGGGCTGCCCCTGGCAGCAATTCTTGCCCGCGAAGAAGTAGCGCAGGCATTCTCTCCCGGCATGCACGGCACGACGTTCGGCGGCGGGCCGCTCCAATGCCGCCTGGCCCTCAAGGTTCTCGAAATTCTCGAGCGCCCCGGATTTCTCGAGCACGTCCGCGATGTCGGCGGTTATTTTCGCGCCCAACTCGAGGCGCTCCGCAGCGAATTTGCAGTGCTCGAGGAAGTCCGCGGCGACGGCTTGATGCTGGCTGCCCAACTTTCAGTTCCCGGCAAGAACCTGGTCCGGCAGGGACTCGAAGCAGGAGTGATTTTCAATTGCACGCAGGAAAAGGTGCTGCGCTTTCTTCCACCGCTGATCATTGAGCGCAGCCACGTGGACGAACTTATGGCGGCCCTGAAGCCGATCCTGGGCGCGTGCAGCGCCGGCCTTCAGGTCGGCAAGGGTTCGTAGCGCCGACCTTCAGAGCCTGCCCTGCGCGCAGCGAAGGGTCGGCACGTGCGCGCCTGAAGGCCCGCGCTACGTCCGAGTTTACGGAACGGAGCAAATGCATGGCGACGAGCTTGAGTATGGTTGAAAAACAAGAAAAGCTGACTGTAAGCGATCTGCTGGCGGACACTGACCTGACGCCGGGCGACCTGAGCCTGATCTTCGGGCTGGCGGAACGCGTTAAGGCCGCGCCGCGCGCCTATGCCCAGGCGCTCGTGGGCAAACAACTGGCGATGATCTTTGAAAAGCCTTCCCTTCGCACCCGCGTCACATTCGAGGTGGGCATGACCAGCATGGGCGGTTTTGGGGTCTACTTGGATCACGCCAAGCCGCGCCTGGGCGAGCGCGAAGCCGTCAAGGACATTGCCCGCAATCTCGAGCGCTGGGTGGATGGGATTGTAGCGCGCACCTTCTCGCACGAGTCGGTGCTCGAACTCGCGAACAACGCCTCGATTCCTGTGGTGAACGCGCTCACCGACCTCTTCCATCCCTGCCAGGCATTGGCCGATCTGTTTACGCTGCGGGAGAAGCTTGGAACCCTGGCGGGTCGGACGCTGGCCTTCGTGGGTGACGGCAACAACGTGTGCCACTCGCTAATGGTCTCTGGCGCGAAGCTTGGCGTCTCGGTGCGCGCCGCCACGCCTCCCGGATACGAACCCAAACCCGAAGTCGTAGCCAAGGCGAAGGCACTAGCGGCGGCGACGGGGGCGACAGTCGAGGTTTTCAATAACCCGCTCGAGGCCGTGGCGGGAGCCCAGGCGGTTTACACCGACGTGTGGGCAAGCATGGGCCAGGAGCACGCCGTTCACCTCCGCGCGCAGGTGTTCGCGCCTTACCGGGTCACTGATGAACTCTTGGCTGCGGCCGCCCCTTCCGCGCTGTTTATGCACTGCCTGCCCGCGCATCGCGGCCAAGAGGTTACCAATGAAGTGATGGATTCCCCGGGCTCGGTGGTTTTCGACCAAGCGGAAAACCGCCTGCACGTTCAAAAGGCTTTGTTGATTCTGCTCATGCAAGACAAGCGCACCTAAATGCAGCGGTCATTCCCGCGAGAGCGGGAATCCACTTTCGGAAGAAAGGGAAACGTAGAATTGAACATCCGAAAAGCTGAATTGCGCGACGTTCCCGCGCTCTACAAATTGATCAACCGTTACGTAGTCGAACAGGTCCTGCTTCCGCGTCCCCTGTCAAATCTCTACGAAGACGTCTGGGAATTCACCGTCGCGGAAGAAGACGGAGAGCTTCTCGGATGCGGTGCCCTCAAGTTCTACAGCCAGGAGCTTGGTGAAATTCGTTCCCTCTGCGTCGACGCGGCTCTGAAGGCCAAGGGCGTGGGCACGCTGCTCACCGGGGCCGTCATGGACGAAGCCGAACGCTGCGGGTTGAGCACGGTCTTCGCCCTCACCGTCGTCCCAGCCTTCTTTGAAAAACTGGGCTTTCAACGAGCCACGCGCGAGAGCTTTCCGGTCAAAGTCTTTCAAGACTGCCTGGGCTGCCCCAAATATTCCTGCTGCGATGAAATCGCCGTCAGCTACAAGTTAGCCTGGCGGCACCACGAAGAGGTCGAGACCTCCTTCGAGGAGGTCAACACGCCGGCATAGCGCTGACCTCTCACTCGCTCTTCGAGTCCATCTCGCCCTCACATCCTGCACGTCGCTCGCATCTCTTGAAATCATGGTCCCTATTCTGAGATCTTGAATCCGCGATAGTCGATAATCCTCGGTCCCGAGCCCGAAATCCCTAATCTCCCCTCGCGGTTTCTCGCCTCTGAGATCTGAAATCTCGAATCTGCGATAGACGCGACCTCACCTTTGGTGGGTTCGATATGAAGTCGAAACGTGGCTTCACCCACTTCAGTTATTTCCTCGTGGACTTTCGCGGGGCCTTTGCGTTTGATTGTCATAAAGGCCTCCACTCAAGGCTCCACCGTTGCTGGCTCCGAGTAGCGCGGATCAAGAATGGCGGAAGTTGAAGCGCGCTTTCGCAATGGGCGTGCCGAGGACTTCGATCTGGCTGAGATCGCGCGTGCCGACGCCGAGTTGTTCCGCCAGGCGCAGCGTGCTGTCGCAGGTTTCGAACGGAGGGGTGCCGCGATCCGCCATGGGATCGAAGCCCATGAGCGCCGTGCACACCGCGTCGGTGGCCACACAGTTGGTGCCCGCGATGAGCAGGCCGGGCTGGACGTGGCGCACGTTGTCACACCACGGGCCTTCCCCGCCCGCCATGCTGTGGATTCCGTCGATGACGGCCAGGTGCACGGGCCGCGCGGCCACGAGATCCGCCACGACGCGCGGCACCCTGTACCCCGGGTCTTTCGATGCATGAGCAGTCACGGGCGGGGGCGCGCTCTTCGAGGGCAGGCGATTCCCCTCGTGGAAAGGACCACGGCCGCCGCGCGGGGCAAGGCTCGGTTCGTCAACGGGAGAGGCGTCGCCGTAAATCGTGCAGGGGGTGATGCCAAAGCAGTTCTTCATCGAGAGGGTGACGCCGGCGGTGACGTGCTCTTTCAGCTTGGCCAGCGAGACGAAGACGTCGCAGTCCTCGTAGGAATGGTTGAGGTCGTAGCCCTTGAACATCAGGCCGCCGTCGGGAACCCAGAAGCGCGAATACTTCCTGCCGTAGCCCAGGTAGTTGGTGTTCTCGAACTCGACGCGCGGCGCCACGCTCGAAAAATCGCGCGGTTCCCAATTGGCCTGGAGCATGAACTCCTCGAGCGGCTCGCTCGTAGACATCGGGCTCTCGAGCAGACGGATGCGCCGCGCGCCCGCCTGGCCCAGCAGTTGAACGGTTGCCCCGACAACCTGGGGATGAACCCAGTGGGTGATCTCCGCAGGCAAGTAACCGAGCCGGTCGGTGGCGTCGCCGGTCAGGTTGAGCTTGACGGCCACGGTTTTTCCGCGCACCAGCCCTTCCAGTCCGCCAAGCTGGTCGAACATTTTCGCGAGCGTCCCGGTCACCTCCGGGCCGTACTCGCGGCACGTTCCCACGGCCACGCGGGCTGGCGGGACAGGGCGAGCGAGCGACATCACCGGGCGCGCGAGGTAAGCGCCGGCCGCTGCGCCCATCGCCCCCATGAATTTCCTTCGCGAACAGGTAGTTATCATCATAGGTTAGTGCCCTCAAACTCGAGCGCGCAATAAACCGATAGCGGTGGAAGGTCGAACTCCGTTGCCACCTGGCAGCGATCTTGGAACCCATCGTCCGCCACCGCAATTTGCCCCTTCCCGATATTATACAGTTTGTACCGGAGCGAAGGGTCTTTTTCAGTTGGCTTCACACGTTCATGCGCGTTCCCCGAAGACATCGAACCAACCACTGAGGCACCGAGGCACTGAGAAGGTGATCGGCCCGAGAACCTCTGCGCCTCAGTGCCTCAGTGGTCAGGAGCAGCGTCCGGGAACATTACCGGAACGAGAACCACAAGACCACAGTACACAGAAAAAGCACGCCGGCCCACAGGCGGTAGTCGCCGATTCCCTTTCCCGGCGCCCTGAATTCTCCCAGCACATTTCGCGTTGCCTTGCTCGGGTCCGCCGGTTGGGTGAGTAAGCTGATCGCAATCATTATGGCGGCCGCAACGATCCACACCACCAGGGTGCGGTGCATGAAAGAGTTTAGCAGAGGGTTGGACAGCACAGGCAACTTCCAGCCCAGCACCTGGTCGAGAAAGAAAACGAGGCCAACAGCAAAACCTGCCAGCACCCCCGCGATAGCCCCTTTCGAGTTGCCCCGCTTCCACACCAGGCCAGTGAAAATCACCGCCGACATGGGCACGGAAAGGTAAGCGGAGATGAACTGCAAGTAATACCAGATCGTCACCGAGAGACCCACCAACGGCGCGGCCAGGACGCCCAGGGCTGCCATGAGCACGGTCACCCAGCGGCCGATCACCACCTGGCGGCCTTCCGAGGTGGCGGGCCGGAAGCGAAGCACAAAATCCCTCACTACCAGCGTGGCGCTCGAGTTGTAGCAGGCGCTCATGGAGGACATCAGGATGGCAATCAGGCCTGCCAACACCAGGCCGCGCAGTCCCACTGGCAAGAGACCTTGCACCATCCTGGGATAAGCGCCGTCATAACGAGGCAGCGCCGGGTAAAGCACGCGGGCGATCAAACCCGGAAGAACCAGAATGAACGGCACCACGAGCTTCAGGAAACCCGCGAAAATCGCGCCCCGCTGGCCATCCTGAGGAGTGCGGGCGCCCAGGACGCGTTGCACGTTGGTCTGGTCCATGCACCAATAGAACATTCCCGCCAGCAGATTGGCGATGAGAAATCCAGTGATGGGGAAGTCGTTGTTCAGGGGCTTGACCATTTGTATCGCCGCATGTGGCACGTGACTGACCAAGCCCGACCACCCGCCCACCGCCTTCAGCCCAAGAATCGTCAGCAGAGCGCTGCTCAGGATGAGCCAGGTCCCTTGCACCATGTCTGCGTAGACCACTGCGCGCAACCCGCCTTTCATCGTGTAGAGGGCCGTAAAGGCTGACATGATCACCATCACCAGGGTCTGGGGCCATCCAAAGAGAACCACAAACAAGAGTGAGCCCGCCCAAAGGTCGATAGCGTTCTTGGTGAGCACATTGATGACCAGCAGATTGACGGAGAGGAAAGCGCGCAGGCTCCATCCAAATCGTTTTTCAAGAAACTCCGGGATGGTGTAGATCCTCTCGCGGAGATACAGGGGCGCGAACATCATGGCCAGGATAATGAGATCCCAGGCGCCTACCCATTCGTACCCTCCCGCCACCATGCCGATGCGATAACCGTCGCCGGCCAGCCCCAACACATGCTCAGCGGAGATATTCGAGGCAAAAAGAGACATCCCGATGAATGGCCAGCGGAGGTCGCGGCCGGCGAGAAAATACTCGCTGCCCGAGCTGCTCTTTCGCGCCGCCCTCGTTACAGCGTAAATCACCAGTGCCAGGCTGGCGAAGATCGTAATCGCGTCAAAGTAGGAAAGCACGCTGGTTCACTCCCCGCATGGGTGCCGGCAGCGCAATAACATCCAAGGCCCCGTACCGTCGTACTATTCTAGCGGCAAATTAACCCCAATATACTTCATCTTACCTGACCTCTCTGTCCGAGCGGTCATTAGATTCGGCGCGCTCTTGCCGATCACCACTCCGAGGAGGGTGGCTCATGATCCTGTGCTCCAGTTCTACCAAGTTAAGACAGGCCGCCTTGAAACTTGGGGAGGTCTGCAGATCTGCTTCGGTTTTCATTCTCGCTATCTTAGTGTTCGGTCACGTTCAACGCTCACAAGCCTCAACGATGGAATCTCAAGCCGGCGCCGGCCTGGTTACTCTCCGCGGCAACACGCGCGCGGAGGCGAATGCGCGAAACGATCGCGGGCGAGTCTCTGATGACATGCCCCTTAACCATATGATGCTCCTGTTGCATCGAAGCTCGGAGCAGGAGCAGGCGCTCGAGCAATTCATCAAAGACTTACACGATCCCGCCTCGCCGCGCTTTCACCAATGGATCACGGCGGAGGAATTCGGCAAGCGATATGGAGTCTCATCGGCCGACATCTCCAGTGTAACAAATTGGCTCGAATCGCAGGGGTTCACGGTAAACGTGGTCTACCCCAACCAGATGTTGGTCGATTTCACGGGCTCCGCAGGCCAAGTCCGGCAAGCTTTCCACACCGAGATTCACCATCTGGCGGTCGGAGGCGAGGATCACATCGCCAACATGAGTGACCCTCAGATCCCGGCAGAGCTGGCGGCAACAATATCCGGCATCGTCTCTCTGAATGATTTCCGCCCTCATCCTACGCTCAGGCGGCGCCCCAACTACACCCTCAGTTCCGGTTACGAGTTGGTTGTGCCGGCGGATTTAGCGACCATCTACAATTTCACCCCTGCCTTTGCATCAGGCATTTCCGGCCAAGGGCAGACGATCGTGTTGATCGAAGACACGGATCTCTATTCCGCTGCTGACTGGAGCACTTTTCGCAGTACTCTGGGGCTGACCTCGGCCTACCCGCTGGGCACGCTCACACAGGTTCATCCAGCACCCAAAACTTCCCCGAATAACTGCGCCGATCCTGGCGTCAACGGAGACGACGGCGAAGCCGCCATTGATGTGGAATGGGCGAGTGCGGGAGCTCCCAGCGCCGCCATCGAACTGGCATCGTGCGCGGACACCGAGACCAATTGGGGGGCCTGGGTTGCGCTGCAGAATCTTCTTAACGGTTCCGCCCCACCGCCGGCTATAGTCAGCATCAGCTACGGCTTTGCGGAGTCGGAGAACGGCTCCGGAGGCAATGCCTATATCAACTCGTTGTACGAGCAGGCTGTCACCGAGGGTGTCTCCGTCTTCGTTTCCGCGGGCGACCAAGGCGCGGCCGGCACGGACTACGACGCGGCATACGCCGCCAGTGGAATCAACGTCAGCGCGTTCGCTTCAACGCCCTACGACGTTTCGGTGGGCGGGACCGATTTCGGCGATTTTTATGAGGGAACTGACAGCTCTTATTGGAACTCCAGCAATGGTAGCAACTACGGGTCGGCCCTCTCTTATATTCCGGAGATCCCCTGGAACGATTCGTGCGCCAGTCTGCTGATCGACGACTACATGGGCACACTACCCCCTTATGGCAGCAGCGGAGCATGCAATGTTAGCAGCGACTTCCTTAATGACACCGCAGGAAGCGGCGGCCCCAGCGGTTGCGCGACCGGCGCGCCAGCTATTGCCGGCGTCGTGAGCGGCACTTGCGCCGGATACCCCAAGCCCTCGTGGCAGTCCGGCATCATCGGAAATCCGAACGATGGCGTGCGCGACGTCCCCGATGTTTCACTCTTCGCCGCTAACGGTGTCTGGGGGCATTACTACGTGGTTTGTTATTCTGACACGGCCTCTGGTGGTGCGAGTTGCAGCGGCACTCCCGATACTTGGGCCGGATTTGGGGGAACATCGGTGGCGTCGCCCATCATGGCGGCGATTCAGGCGCTGGCCAATCAAGCTTCGGGCAGCCGCTGGGGCAACCCGAATCCTACTTATTACGCCCTCGCTGCGGCGCAATTCAGCTCCAGCGACGCTGCTTCTTGTAACTCGGCTCTGGGCAATGCGGTTTCCAGCACGTGTATTTTCTACGATGTAACGCCTATTCCGCTTCTTTACGGGGGAACGGGCAATGGAGGCGACAATGACGTTCCCTGCCTGGGGGTCAACTGCTATGCGCCATCAGGAACCTATGGAGTCCTTTCGACGGCCCCTCAGACCCTCACTTCGGCTTGGCTCACCGGCTTGGGGAGTGGGTACACGAGCGCTCCCACTTGTGCGTTAAGCGGCGGAGGCGGATCAGGCGCCACATGCAGCGCCATCTGGACTGGTGTGGTCAACTCGATCAGCATCATCAGCGGCGGCCGAAACTACACTTCATCTCCCACCTGCACCCTGACAGGGGGAGGCGGAACCGGCGCTAGCTGCACAGTCTTCGCGTGTACTGGCGGGGACGCCTGCTACATTGAACTTAACACTTTCGGAAGCGGCTACACCTCAACTCCTACTTGCACAATCAGTGGAGGCGGGGGGTCAGGCGCGACTTGCAGCGTCACCGAGGCGCTCGGAATCGCTGTCAGCCTGAGCGCCCCAGGCAGCGGCTACACTACCCTGCCCAATTGCGTCCTCACCGGAGGCGGAGGATCAGGAGCAACCTGCGCCGCGAACGCGACTAACACCAGCAACAATTATCAGCCGGCCTTTGCTGCCACGACCGGATGGGATTTCTCCACCGGCATTGGTACGGTCAATGCCTCGAACCTCGTCGCAAGCTTCTCTTCCAGCCAGGTGAAGTTCTCTCCTCTCGCGCTGACCTTTCCGTCCCAAGTCCTCGACACCACCAGCGGCGCCCAGACCCTCACCGTCACCAACACGGGAACAAACAATCTCACCATCTCCTCGGTCGCGATCGGCGGCACGGACCCAGGTGACTTTGCCAAGACCAGCGCCGATTACTGCACCGGGGCCAACTTGGCCGCGAAGGGCACGTGCACGGTCGACGTTACCTTCACTCCGTCGGCCGCAGGAAGCCGGAGCGCCTCACTGATATTCACCGACAGTGCGTCCGGCAGCCCGCAGACTGTCGGCATGTCGGGGACTGGCCTGAATCCTGTTCCGAATATCGGCAGCCTGTCGCCGAACGCTGCGACGGCCGGTTCAGCCGCGCAGGTATTGACCATTAGCGGCACGAATTTCGTCGCCGCTTCCACGGTTACGTATAACGGAGTGAGCCACACAGCGACCTTTATGAATCCAGAGGAGCTGACGATTACCTTGAGCGCCAGCGACCAGGCCACCGCCGGAACATATGCTGTCGTACTTACCAATCCGGCTCCCGGGGGAGGCGCGTCGAACTCGCTGAACTTCACTGTAAGCAATCCCGTGCCGGTCATCACCAGCCTGTCGCCCGCCTCAGCCACAACGGGGGCGGCGGCCCAGAGCCTGACCATCAACGGTTCGGGTTTCCTCTCTACTTCGACGGCCACCTACAACAATGCGGGCCACACCGTGACCTATGTCAGCTCAACCCAGTTGAAGATTACCCTGAGCGCGAGCGACCAAGCCACGGCAGGAGTCTACGCGGTGGTGGTGACTAACCCTGCTCCGGGTGGAGGCGCATCGAACTCCCAGAACTTCTCGGTGAACAATCCGGCGCCCACCCTCAGCAGCCTCTCGCCCAGCTCGGCCACAACAGGGGGTGCAGCCGAGACCTTGACGATAAATGGTACGAACTTCGTCTCCAGTTCGACGGTCACCTTCAACGCGGTGGCCCACACAGCGACCTATGTCAGCTCAACCCAATTGAAGATCAGCTTGAGCGCCAGCGACCTGGCCATCGGAGGAACCTATGCGGTGGTGGTGACCAACCCTGCTCCGGGTGGGGGCGCATCGAGTGCGCTGAATTTTACTGTGAATAATCCCGCGCCTACCCTCACCAGCCTCTCGCCTACCTCAGCTCTGGCCGGGACGGCGAGTCAAACCCTCACCCTCAACGGCACCAATTTCCT
>JBELAJ010000610.1:0-4885 GCA_049508935.1 Terriglobia bacterium
CCACCGATCGCGAAGGTGAGCTTTCGCGAAGCATCGACGGAATAGCCATGCCGGATCAGCCACCCGGAGAAGTACCCTCCGCCCGCCTGCCCGATCCCGCCGACGAAGTAGGCAAGACTCGCTAGGCCCGCCATGGACGCGAGCGTGACCCCGCGCCCGTTCACTAGATAGAGCGGAAGCCAAAACCAGTAAAAAGCAGTGAGAGGACCCGAAAATGACCGCATCAAAACCACACCCCACACTTGGCGGGGCCGAAGCAGGTTGCTCAGAGAAACCGTCTGACTTTGCGGGACCGATTCCGCGCGCCGCCTCAAGGCCGGACGACAGGCCTGGAGCCAAGGCAATACCCAAATCAAGCCAATAACACTGGGCAGGAAGAAGGCCGCGTGCCAACCATAATGCACGGTAATGAAGACAACTATCGGAGGTGCAATGACGGAACCCAGGATGCTGCCCGTATTAAAAATCCCCAGCGCGAAAGCGCTTTGGTCCGCCGGGAAAAGTTCTCCCACTGCCTTGACGCCGGCGGGATAGTTACCACATTCAAACATGCCCATAGCGAAGCGCAGGCCGCTGAAGGAGCCGACGGTTCTGGCAAACGCCTGAAGCGCGTTGGTAAGTGACCACCCGACGCAGAGGGCAGGCAGAGATACGCGAAATCCGACTCGGTCGATCAGTGTTCCGGCGGGAATCTGGCCCAGCGTCATCCCGAGCGAGAAGGCAAAAACGATGTACGAATACTGCGCGCTGGAAAAGTGCAGCGTTGACTGCAGGGTAGGTGCTACGGAGCCGAGCACCAACCTGTCCATGAAGTTAACGGTCATGGAAATAAGTAGGAGGACAGCAATCCACCAGGAGTGGAAGGTTGCAGCCTTTATCGATGGGGAGATGTTCAGGTCAGGCTTCATGGCTGATCGAGTGGATAACATGGAACCAAGCTGATCATTTTGGCGCCGTGGCGATCTCCCGCAAGCCTTCCGCGGCTTCCTGGTTGTTTGGGTCGAACGTCAGTGCGCGGCGGAACTCTGCGGAAGCTTCCGAGTTGTGTCCAGTTTTGTGGTAGAGAAGCCCCAGGTTTGAGTGGACCGTGGAAGAACTGGGCGCCAAGACAAGTGCCTTGCGATATTGCTCCAAGGCGGCACGTGAATCACCTCGGTAAAAGTACATCGTTCCGAGCGCTTGATGAATCGTGGCGTTGCCAGGCTCCAACACTACAGCTCTCTCTAGGTCTGCCGCACCCATGTCCCACTCTTTTGCCATCAGGTGCACATTGCCGCGATTGAGGAGAGCGTCGAAGTCCAGGGGGTCAACGGCAAGGGCACGGTCGAAGGCTTCAATGGCCGGCCCGAGTTCCCCTCGCTGCGCGCGTGTTATCCCCAAGACAGTAAAAGCTCGCGAGTTCGACGGTTGTAACTTGGTTGACAGTTCAAGTTCGCGCTCAGCCGCTGAGAGTTGACGCAGGTTCCCGAGAGAAACGCCGAGATCGAAGTGAGCCAATGCATTGTCCGGGTCGGCGTGTATGGCGGCGCCGAAATGCTCCGCTGCGACTTCGTCTTCATGAAGCTTCTGGCGCGCGAGCCCCGCCTCGATTTGTGCTATCACCAACGCCGGATCCCGCAAAGCAATCCGCTCCAAAGCAAGGGCGGCGGGCCGAACGTCCCCGTGCGTCTCCAGTTCCAGAGCCCTCTGAAAATCACCATATAATGCCACGCGGTCCTTAGGGTCGAGTAGTGAGGATTGGTACTTAGGCTGACGGCTCGAGGGAGTCGCGGAGCCAACGTATCCCAAACTCTTGAGTTGCTCGAGCACTTTAGGGCTGACAGCATCAACCTGCCGCATGTCACCCATCGGCGCGATCAGTTTGTCCAGCTCTGCTCGTAGGCTGTTACTGATTGCCTGACCGATGTGAGCCTGATCGTGTAACTCGCGTGGGTCATTACGAAACTCATATAGCTCAGAACGCGGAGCTTCAATGAAGGTGAATTGATTGTCGCGCAAGGCATAGAGCGGCGCCGTGTGGAAGTGCCGGTAAGGGTAGAGCGTCTCCGAATATGCCGGCAACGCGAGGCGCACCTGACCCTTCATCTCTGCCGCCAGGCTGCGGCCCTGAAAAGAAGGAGAAGGTGGGGCTCCGAGCAGGTCGCACACCGTGGGAGCAACATCGATCAACCGCGCGATGGTGCTGATCTTCCTCCCCGCGTATCGTCGATCTGGGAGACGGATGATCAAAGGAACGTGGGTGGTGCTGCCGTAGAGCAGGAATCCGTGGGTCTGCTCACCAAGGTCTCCCAAACCTTCTCCGTGATCGGCAGTTATTACCAGAACGGTGCGGCCTGCAATGCCCGTGCGAACCAATTCGGCCCACAGCTTCCCGATCTGATCATCCACGAAAGCGAGTTCGCCATCGTAAATCCGTCCCGCGTAGCGAGCCCTCCAAGCTGAGGGAAGTAGGGATGGTCCGTGAAGATCTTAGAAGTGAATAAACGCAAAAAAACGATCCGACGCGTGAGATGCGATCCACTGGGCGGCAGCCGTCTGGACCTGGTCGGCGCGAATTTGAATCGTGCTGGGGTCCGCGCCCGCAAAGCGGTACAACGGGAATTCTCCCCAGTATTCGTCAAATCCACGCGACAAGCCGAAACGACGGTCGAGAACGAAAGCGCCAACAAACGCCGCGGTTTCGAAACCCTTAGCTCGTAACTGCCCGGCGAGTGTCGGTATCGAAGAAGGCAAAACCTCTCCGTTTTCATGAACACCTGTCGCCGGAGGATAGCGGCCGGTAAGAAGCGACGCATGGGCCGGTAAAGTCAGCGGCACGGGAGTGTAAACGTGCTCGAATAGCACTCCCTCCCCAGCCAGACGGTCCAGATTAGGAGTGACGGATCGATAGCCATAAGCACCCAGGTGGTCAGCGCGGAGAGTGTCGATGGAAATAAGAAGGAGATTCCACACCATCTTCGGGCCACTCTGAGCGCACGTCGATGGGAGCGCGCTCACCCAGGTGCAGCAGAGCACAACGAGGTGTAGGACCGCCTTCGGTGGTTTTCCCCTTTTCGATTGAAACGCCTTACGCTCGCTGCTAGTAATCATACGAAGAGCCAGGACGTGAGCCTGGGCCGCAAGTGAAACAGCAGTCCAAGAAGTGTCATGAAGCTATTGGAAACGGCCAACTGCAAGCGCCACCGATCCCAGGCTCACGCCTCCAAGTTTGAGTACATCTCCAAGAACCATGCGCGACCAGAAAAGCACCATTCCTGACGCGCTCGATTTCGAAGTCCCGTGGGTGTTTTGCATTTCCTCCTCTCTCTGGCCCGGCGGAAGCCTGCAAGCAGCGAAGGCAAGAGGGCTGGCGACTACGGCCCACTCGCCCTCGTGAGCGCGCAGCCCCAGGCTATACGACTCAGGTGCAGTCCTCGTTACCAATTCGGCCGTCGCGTTCCTAAGCGAGTCGCTCGGCCACAAGGGCTCTACGGCTGCAGGCAAAGGCCCGGCTATGGGATGGGTTTAGAAAAGCGCGCCTCGAGGCATGTGTCCTGGTCTACAAGACACAAGCTCCAGGCTATCTACAGATACAGCGTAAGAGGTGCGCAACGCAAACCGCGCCTTTCGCAGCGGCAAAAATCTCCATGTCGTAAAACGAAATGCGCTTGTTGGTTTGCATAGCTAGAGAATAACATACGTCAGCGGAAAATTTGCAGCCGAAATCCCCCCGTATGCCGCTGGATCAGAAATGCGACCGCCAGTTGCCACGCGGAACTGCTCAATATGCGTCCGGCAAAACGCTTTGCCCGGTGAAACTGATTTTTAGAAACTTCTCGGACCCCGTTCAGACAGGCTGCAAGGATTTCCCCTTGCCACGTGCACGTCCGGCCGGAGGCCGCCCGTAGCAGGAGCGGAAGCCAGGGGCGACGGCACTCATTTCAATTGGTGTAGATATCTCACCAGGTCGTCGACATCCTCGTCGCTTCACCGCTGGTCAAAGGTGGAATCGTGCCAATGCCTAGAATGGTGGTCTTGCGCACTTCTTCATCGGTGGCGGGAGCGCCGCTGGGTAGCGTCTTCGACTGAAACAGCCCTTCGAGTTTGGGCGGCTGCTTCTTGAGGTCCGGATCGGAACCGGTGGCACCGCAGCTGCGTCCTCTATTCGCGAGGATGAATCGTATCGACTCGAGTTCGCCCCCGCACACGCTCGACTGCCGCCGTGGCCACCGGTCATGCACACGGCAGGCGATTTTCGGGAGGAATAGACGACCAGGAAACGGCGGTCGGTTGTGACGACAGCGGGGCAAGCAGGCCAGTATGCTTTCACCTTCATGAGCCAGTGGACCACGAGGTGACGGAAGCGACGTGGCACTGAGTAAGGCACAGTCCCGAGCTGGTCACAGAGACCGCCGTGACCTGTGATCGGAATTCGGCTGGGACTACCATTTACCGTCCAGGCCTTCCACGCGACCCAGAGGTAAGAATCGAGAACGCCGGGCGCGTGGGCGAGAGAGGAAACAACCTCGCGCTCGACGGGGATGCGGTGCTGGTCGATCTCGTTGTAGAAAGCTTCGCTCAGCGTGATCACGTTTCGGTCGGACTCGAAATTGTTGACGGAGCATCGGTCACCCCTGGCGTACCATAGCTTCATTGAATCGAAGAAGTGGAAGCGCGCCCAATCGATCACCATGTTGGCATCTGCCTGTTCTTCGTTTCCGAAGAAGATAGTTGCACCGAAGATCCGCTTGAAAGCCTGGACGAGGCGGCAATAATGGAATCCGTCTTTGGGCAGGCGGAAGAAGTCGAGCATCTGAGCGGCGGAATCGAAGCGAACCTCACGGGATTTTTGCCGGAGGGCGAGCGTGGCAACCCATATGGGGATGAGGCGGTCCTGGCCAAAGGG
>JBELAJ010000611.1:0-4879 GCA_049508935.1 Terriglobia bacterium
ATGGGGATCGCTCTGGACTCGATGGTTTCCATGGGTTGCATCGTCTCAGGGGGGCGAGTCACGAACTCGGTTCTTTCCCACGACGTCCGCATCAACAGCTATAGCGAAGTTGAGAACTCTATCGTTTTTTCTCACGTCAATGTCGGCCGATACTCGCGCATCCGTCGCGCTATCATCGACCGAGCCGTGCGTATCCCGGAACATACTGAAATTGGATATGACCTCGAGGCGGACCGAAAGAAATATTACGTCACCGAAGGCGGAATTGTCGTCGTCGTTCCAGAACAAAGCATGTTTGAAGATCGCAGGCGGGCAGAGGAAGTGGGCGGTGGGCAGGTCGGCAGTTAGGCGGATCGGCAGGTGGGCAGTTGGGTTCTCGGCAGTGCACTTCGCACAACCGGGTAAAAGCTCAGGATGGGCGTGCTTTTCCCTCTTTAGCTCAGCACGCATTTCGTTTCATTTTCGAAGCAGTTAGCCTCAATCCAGAAGGCTCCCGCAGACATCTTTCCCTGGCTGAGAAGGCGATCGACAAAGAACGTAAGGCCGAAGCGTTCCGCCTGGCCCGCCGGCGCACCTGCCGACCTGCCCACCTGCCGATCTGCCCACTTGCCAATCGCCTTTCGCCGATATCCTGGAGACGCGACCTGTGTTAGAATCCCCAGTTTCGAAATTCACTGAGAGGATTAATTTAATGGCCCACATCGATCTAATCCAGGCAAGAGAAATACTCGATTCGCGGGGCAATCCCACGGTCGAGGCCGAAGTCTATCTTCGCGATGGTTCTTTCGGACGGGCGGCGGTGCCTTCCGGGGCTTCCACCGGCGAGCACGAAGCCGTGGAACTACGCGATGGAGACAAGAAGCGTTACTCGGGCAAGGGCGTACTGCACGCCGTCGAGAATGTCAATACGGTGCTGGCGCGCGAACTCGGGGGACAGGAAGCAAACGACCAGGCGGGAATTGACGACCACATGATCCGCCTGGACGGAACACCGAATAAGGGCGGACTGGGCGCGAATGCCATGCTTGCGGTCTCCATGGCGGTGTGCCGTGCCGCGGCTCATTCAGCGCACATGCCGCTCTATCGCTATTTGGGAGGACTTCAGGCCCGCATACTTCCCGTCCCCATGATGAATGTGCTCAACGGTGGCGTGCACGCGGACAATACCGTAGACTTCCAGGAATTCATGATCATGCCCGTTGGCGCCGAAAACTTCGCTCAGGCGCTGCGCATGGGCGCCGAGACTTTCCATTCGTTGAAGAAGGTCTTGAAGGAACGCGGTTACAACACCTCCGTAGGCGATGAGGGCGGGTTTGCGCCCAGCCTGAAATCCAACGTCGAAGCCGTGGAAGTCCTGCTGGAGGCCATCGAGGCAGCGGGTTATTCGCCCGGCCATGACATCTGCCTGTCGCTCGATCCCGCCGCCAGTGAGATGTACCAGGACGGCAAGTACGTTTTCTTTAAGTCGGACGAATCGCAAAAGTCTTCCGATGACATGATCAAGCTCTACGCCGACTGGGTGCGTCAGTACCCGATCATCAACATCGAGGACGGCTTGGCCCAGGATGACTGGGATGGCTGGAAGGCCATGACGGAGGCACTGGGTGATAAGATCCAAATCGTTGGTGACGACATTTTCGTCACCAATACCGAACGATTGCAACGTGGGATCGAGGAAGGCACGGCCAATTCCATCTTGATTAAGTTGAACCAAATCGGCACCGTGACCGAGACCATCCGCTGCATCGAGTTGGCCCGTCGCCACGGCTTCACTTCAGTGGTTTCGCACCGCTCGGGTGAAACCGAGGACGCTTTCATCGCTGATTTCACGGTGGGCCTCGGGACCGGCCAGATCAAGACCGGCTCCGCCAGCCGCAGCGACCGCATTGCCAAGTACAACCAGTTACTTCGCATCGAGGAGGAATTGGGAGACGCTGCCGAATTCCTGGGGCGCGCAGCCGTGAAGTGCGCCGCACAATAGAGGCAGGGGCCTTGATGCGCCAAGCATGCTCGCTTCTTTCACAACGACGGGCCGGGGGTGAACCGGCAGCGCACGCTTTATTTCATGTCCACCGCCCCCTGACCGTTCTCTCCCGAGATGGGGAGCCGAAATCGATTTGACAGACTTCACGGCGGGATGTAATCTGTCGTTTGATGACGTATCCGCAGATACATTTCCATTACCATTCGCCCAACAGGGTAGCGTGTCAGTGGGCGAGTTGCTAATTTCCGATACGTTGGCAAGAACATGGCCCGCTGGCCGGGAAGCTCAGCGGGCTTTTTATTTTTGAGGACGAGGAGCGCCGATAGATGGACTTGAAATTTCAAGATGGCCTGATCCCCACAATTGTTCAGGATAGACACAGCGGAAAAGTGCTCATGTTGGGATACATGAATGACGAAGCGCTGCAGAAGACGATGGAGTCCGGCTATGTGACTTTCTTTAGTCGCAGCCGGCAGAAACTCTGGACGAAAGGTGAGGTCTCCGGCCACTACCTGCACGTACGTGAAGTCCGCGTGGACTGCGACCAGGATGCCTTGCTGATTCAGGCGGACCTGACGGGTCCGGGCTGCTGCCACATGGGTTATCGGTCCTGCTTCTTCCGCAAACTCAGCGCTACCGGAGAGGAGATCTTTCTGGAGCGGGAATTTGATCCGGCCAAAGTGTACGGGAATGAAAATCAGGGGAGCCAAACATGAACCGCTTAAAGCTGGGGCTGCCCAAGGGGAGCCTTCAGGAGGCCTCGCTCCAACTTTTTCGCCGCGCAGGCTACGAAATCACGATTAATCCACGCTCTTACTTCCCCGCCATCGACGATGACGAGATTGAATGCATGTTGATTCGCGCCCAGGAAATGGCGCGCTACGTGGAAGATGGAGTCCTCGATGCAGGGCTCACCGGCAAGGATTGGATTCTCGAAAACCAGGCCACGGTGGTGGAAGTAGCAGACCTGATCTACGCCAAGCAAACTTTCGGGAAGGTTCGCTGGGTGCTTGCGGCGCCGGAGAAATCGCCCTTTCAATCCGTAAAGGACTTGGAAGGGAAAGTCGTTGCCACGGAACTTGTGGGTGTGACCAGGCGATACCTTGAGGAAAAGGGAGTGAAGGCCAAAGTGGAATTCTCCTGGGGGGCTACGGAAGTCAAGCCGCCCGTCCTGGCGGACGCCATCGTCGAGGTTACGGAAACTGGCTCCTCCCTGCGCGCCAACGGTCTTCGCATTCTGGAGACGGTTTTGGAATCGAATACCAAGTTCATCGCTCATCGCGCCGCTTGGGATGAACCCTGGAAGCGCGCCAAGATTGAAATGCTGGTTATGCTGCTTCAAGGGGCGATCGAGGCCGCCGGCAAAGTGGGATTGATGTTGAACGTCCTAAGGCACGATCTGGAAAAGGTGCTGGCGGTTCTCCCGGCTCTGAAGCGGCCGACGATTTCACAACTCAGTGACCCGGAATGGGTCGCGGTCAATACCGTTATCGAGGAAAAAACGGTGCGCGAGATCATTCCCCGACTCAAGGCCGCTCAGGCCCAGGGCATCGTCGAGTATCCTCTGAACAAGATCGTGCTGTAGGTTGCCGAATGACGGCGGGACAAGTCGTGGGGACGCTTCTTCAGTCGGTAATCGCCAACCACTAATTGGCAATTCCTTATGCTCGACATCATTCGCAGCGACGATAGAAAGGCCGTCGGCCGTCTCTTCAGCTCGCGGGCGGCAAACCTGAGCGAAGCCGAGACCGTGGCGCGGCGTATTATTGACAATGTCCGCCGCCATGGCGACCAGGCCCTGATCCGCTATTCACGCCAGTTCGACGGCGTCGACCTGCGAAAGAGCGGCATGACGGTTACCTCTGATGAGTTGGATCGTGTCACCTGCCATATAGCAGCCCCCTTAGCCCAGGCCATATCGGCGGCAGCGAAGAACATTCGCGCCGTGGCGCGCCGCCAACTTCCCCGCCCTTGGCAAGCTCAGCCTCTTCCCGGCGTCAAAGTCAGCCAAGTGCTTCGCCCTCTCGAGCGCGTGGCGTGCTATGTTCCGGGCGGGCGATTCCCTCTGCCCTCGACTGTCTTGATGAGCGTCATTCCCGCGCAGGTTGCGGGAGTGCGGGAGATCCTCGTTACTTCTCCGAAACCCGCCCCCGCCGTACTGCTGGCCGCCTCAATGCTTGGATTAACCAGAATCTACAGGCTTGGCGGGGCCCAGGCGGTCGCGGCATTTGCTTACGGCACCGAGACCGTTCCGCGTGTCGAGAAGATCGTCGGCCCTGGGAACCGTTACGTAGCCGCCGCCAAGAAACTGGTGGCAGGCGAGTGCGGAATTGACTTCGTCGCCGGCCCGTCCGAACTGGTGGTCGTGGGAGCTGATGGCAACGCGCGGTGGATCGCAGCCGACCTCGTGGCTCAGGCTGAGCACGACCCTGACGCGGTGGCGATCCTGATCACCCCTTCGCTGAAACTGGCTCGGCGCGTGCAAGCTTGCGCCACCCAAATCGTTGGCCAGCTTCGCCTGCCGGTCGCGCGGAACTCGCTGGTCGACCAGGGCTGCATCGTCCTCACTCGGAGTCTGGCGGAGGCTGCCGAGTTCGTCAACCGCTTGGCCCCGGAACATCTCACTCTGCTCGAGGATGCAGAGGATTTGCTGGACCAGATCCAATCTGCCGGATCGATCTTCCTGGGCGGCTATAGTCCTGTCGCCGCAGGAGATTATGCTTCCGGCACCAATCACATTCTGCCCACTGCCGGGGCGGCGCGCGTGCGGGGCGGCTTGAGCGCGGCAGACTTTCTCAAGTGCATTTCGGTCCAGAAGATTACACGTCAGGGTCTGTCGCGCCTTCGCCCAGCCATTGTGACGCTGGCTGGCGCGGAAGGCCTGACGGCGCACGC
>JBELAJ010000612.1:0-4872 GCA_049508935.1 Terriglobia bacterium
AGGTCCTGAAGTCAGGAAAGGTCAACTACTGGACCGGCAAGAAAGGAATGGAATTCGAGAAGAAGTTTGCGGAGTGGCAGGGAAGCAAGTATGCCATCAGCGTGGCGACGGGGACGGCCGCGCTGCACGTAGCCTTAAGCGCCTTGGGGATCGGCCCTGGCGACGAGGTGATCGTCCCAAGCTACACTTTCATTGCCACGAGTTTCGCGGTGGTTCAGGCGGGAGCCATTCCTCGTTTTGCAGACGTGAACTTGGAAGATCACTGCCTGAGTGTGGAGTCGGCGGAGAAGTTGGTGAACGAGCGGACGAAGGCCATTATTCCCGTGCATTTATACGGGAATGTCTGCGACCTGGACAAGATCTTGGCCTTCGCGAAGCGTCACGGTCTTTATGTGATCGAAGATAATGCGGAAGCCTTTGGCGGGGTCTATAAGGGCAAGAAGACGGGGGCGTGGGGGCATATTTCGGCTTGCAGCTTTTGCCAAAACAAGACGTTCACAACAGGCGGAGAGGGAGGGATGGTCACGACCGATGACGAGGAACTGGCGTGGAAAGCGCGCAGTTTCCGCGACCATGGCTACGACGTCAAGGAGCGTCTGGCGCTTCTCGAGATGGAACAGAAGTTACCTTACATCCACAACATGGTGGGATGGAACTATCGCATGACGGAAATGCAGTCGGCGATTGGTTTGGCGGAACTCGAGCGGATGGACAACTGGAACATGCCGCGGCGGCGGCGGAACGCAGGGATTGTGATGGAGGCCCTCTGTGGGCGGCCTGAGGTCAAATACGGGCCGATCGATAACGCGGAACGTCGCAACGGCTGGTACACCATGGCGTTCTCGCTGGATATCGAGAATATGGATTGCAGCATTCAGGAATTCGTCAAGGCTGCGACGGCAGAGGGGGCACCGTGCTGGAAGGTTTTCTGGCCCCAATGTCACACGGAGCGAGCCTTCCGGGAGTTTAACGCCTTCGGCAAATCGGGATTTCCGTTTCGATCGAAGGAGTACACCGATCCGGCGAGCGTGGATTACGCTCGAGTAAAAGTTCCCAATGCGCTCTGGCACGAGACACATACATTCACGGTTTTTCCCTTTCCGACTTTCACTGAAGAAGACATGCAGCAAATCGCGAACGCCATAGTGAAAGTTATCGAGGCCTATTCCTGTGAAGGGAAAAATGCCAGCATCGTGGGGAGGGCGGGAGGGCGCCGGTGACAAGTGGCAAAATTGGATGGGGAGTTGTAGGGTCGTGCGGAATCGCTCGCCGGCGCACTATTCCGGAAGGGATCGCTCCTGCTGCGAACGCCAAATTGGTGGGTTTGTACGACTGCAATAAAGAGGGGAATACCGAGCTCGCTCGGCAGTTTGGGGTCCTCGCGTTCGAAAACCTCGAAGATCTGCTGGCGGCGGAACTCGACGCTGTCTATATCGCCACGCCAGTGTATCTCCACAGCGAGCAGGCGGCACAGTGTTTGAGAGCAGGAAAGCACGTGCTTTGTGAGAAGCCCCTGGCCCTGAACGTGGCCGGGGCGCGCAAAACGGTGGAACTAGCCAGAAGCTGCAAGGTCCAGTTCGGTGTGGCATTCATGATGCGCTTTCATTCCCAGCACCAGGAGGCTCAGAAGATCATTCAGTCAGGGAAGCTCGGGAAACCTGTTTATGGCCGAGCGCAGCTCTCTTGCTGGTATCCCCCTCTGGAAGGCGCGTGGAGGCAAGACCCCTCGAAAAGTGGCGGCGGGTCGCTCGCGGACATGGGAGTACATTGCATCGACTTGTTGGAGATGTTCTTTGGTCCAGTCGTTTCTGTCAATTGCCTGATTAGCAACTCCGTGCATTCCTATCGTTCAGAAGACAGCGCGGTGGCCGTGCTGTTATTTGAAAATGGGGCTCTGGGCGTCGTCGACACATTTTTCTGCATACCGGACGAGAGCAGCCAGAACGTTCTGGAGCTGTACGGTTCCGAGGGCAGTATTCTGGCCAAAGGGACTATCGGACAGGGTAGCCAAGGAGAAATGGTATTCTACACGCGGCCACAGGGCACGGGATACGACGCCCAACAGGTGCGAGACGCGGGCCAAGGGGTTGCCTTGCATCCATCACCGGTTAACCCCTACCGAGCCGAGGTCGAGGAGTTCAGCCAGGCCATTCTAGAGGGTAGGCAATCGAGCTTGGATTGCAGCGAGGGCCTGCGGAGCCAAAAAATACTGGAAGCGTGTTATGAATCCGCAAGAACGTCCAGAGCAGTTGCGATTGGTGCTTAGCGTGAAGGAGTTTTGTATGCGAAGACAATCGTTGGTTCTGGTTATGCTGATGCTTACTTTTGCCGTGCCTGGAAACGGTCGCCTATTAATGGCGGACATAACGGGGAAGATTATCGGGACGGTAGTGGATCCGAGTGGGGCAGTTATTCCGGGGGCAAAAGTTACGCTTCGGAACCCGAGCGCGGGTCTGGAGCGTGGGACCCGAACCGACGTCACGGGAAGTTACGAGTTCCTTGCGGTGCCAATCGGCGATAACTACATTGTGGCGGTAGAAGCTCGCGGTTTCCGAAGGGCCCTTCAGGAACGCATCACGCTTCTGGTGAATCAGGTCTACCGGGCTGATGCCCATTTGCAACTCGGAGCGGCGACGCAGACGGTCGAGGTCTCAGGTTAAACCGCTCAAGTGGAGACCACCAGTACGCAGCTCGGTGACGTCATCGAGGATCGCAAAATGACGACCTTGCCCCTGAATGGCCGCAGTTATCTTGACCTGCTGGGCCTGCAGACCGGCGTTGTTCCGGTTACCTCCGATGCGGCGCTGACCGGGACCGTTTCCGGCAACCTCGCGACAGGCAACTTCTCAGTGAATGGGCAGCGTGAAGCCTCAAACTCTTTTCTGGTGAACGGGGGTGACGCAGAACAGAGCTTTCAGAACGGGGCTGCCGTGGTTCCGACCCTCGATTCGATTCAGGAATTTCGCCTCGTGACGAACTCCTTTGACGCTGAATACGGGCGGTTCTCGGGAGCCATGGTCAATGTGGTGACGAAGTCCGGCACCAACAGTTTTCACGGCGACCTTTACGAGTTCTTGCGCAACGATGCCCTTGATTCCCGCAATTTTTTCGAACTGAACCAGGAAAATGCTGTGAACGGCCAAGAAATTCCCGGCAGCGCTATCGGCGAATTCAGGCAAAACCAGTTCGGCGGGACGGTGGGTGGCCCTATTCTCAAGATCCATCTTTTCTTTTTTAGCGATTATCAGGGCACACGCCAGATACTTGGTTCGCCGACAGGCAATCTAGCCGTGCCCTCGCTCGCGGAGCGGGGTGGAGACTTTTCGGATGTCGCCACCACCGGTCACGCGCCGATCGGATGCATAAGTTCGGCGACTGCGACTGCAGGACTGCCTTGCATTCAGGCGGACATAACGGCAGGCACGGCCAACGTGTACGGAGTCAGAAGTGACAATGCCCCTGGGCATCTGGCGCAAACCCTGAGCTCAAACCTCGGCTACACCGTCAGCCCTGGCGAACCGTATTGGATTCCAGGATGCAGCACGCTCGCCGATGCCCAGGCGGGAACCTGTGTCTTTCCGGGCGGAGTGATCCCGCAGTCAGCATGGTCGCCGGCCGCGAAAGGCACATTGCAGTACATCCCCACGCCTAGCTTGGAAGTCGCGGGCGTGCCGTTGTTCTCGACGAGTGCTTATAAGAACTCACTTCGGGATGACAAGTTTGGGCAAAGAATCGACCTTAGCAATCGACACACCGGGAACTGGACCTTTTATTACTATTTCGATGACGCGAGTGTCGTCGACCCTTATGCGGGAGGAAACGTACCCGGCTTTACGGCTGCGAACGACTCGCGCGCCCAACAGTTTAATGCCAGTAACACGCAGACCCTGGGCGGGGACACGGTGAATGAAGCTCGTATCAACTACACGCGGACCAAAGTGCGCAACGGCAAAGCGATTGGAGGGCAGGTACAGAGCCTCACCAATCTCGGCTTCGTAGAGGGTGGCCTGGGCCTCAATCCTGCCTTTCAAGGGGTTCCTGCCTTCAACCTGGAAGAACTTGGCCTCACTTTCGGCGCCAGCATCGGGTCAGCAACAATTAATAACACCTATCAGGTGGTCGACAATTTTTCGAAAATCGTGGGCAGGCACACTTTGAAGTTCGGCGCGGACCTTCGGGACACGGAGTACGACCAGCGTTTTTATCCCACGAACGGCTGTTTCGGATTTGCAGGAGGCGAAACGGGCGACGACTTTGCCGATTATCTACTCGGCCTCCCCGATTTCTTTCTCCAGGTGAGCGAAGAGGATGCCGACGCGCGCTCGAAGTATGCCGGGCTTTACGCTCAGGACTCGTTCAAGGTTCGACCAAACTTCACAGTAAATTACGGCTTGCGCTGGGAACTGAGCCAACCTTGGTGGGAGAGGTTGGGAAGGGTCCAAGCCTTTGTCCCTGGGGAGCAGTCTACCCGTTTTTCCGGTTCCCCTACCGGATGGGTCTTTCCAGGCGACCCCGGGATTCCCAAAACAATTTCCCCGACCCGCTACCACGACTTCGCGCCCCGTTTGGGCTTGGCCTACTCGCCCGGGTTCAGTGACGGGCTAGCAGGCAGGGTCTTCGGCGGTCCTGGGAGAACCAGCATACGCGCCGCACTCGGAATCTACTACACCACTTATGAAGAAGGGGAACTCGGCTATGAAACAGGTAACCCGCCCTTCGGGAATTTCTATCAGAGTCCCAGCCTGATTTACCTCGCCGAACCGTTCGAAGCTCGCGAGACCGGCGCAAACCCTGGCCAGCGCTTCCCGACGACCCCTATTCCGACGACCGGCTCAAATATAAGTTTCGCTCAATTCCTTCCGATTGCCAACG
>JBELAJ010000613.1:0-4871 GCA_049508935.1 Terriglobia bacterium
AGTTGAAATGGTCTTTCCAACCATGAATCCGGTAGTCAACAAATTCGAATATACGCTGCCGCCGCATAGACAAGTGCAGCATTATCTAGTGGTTAGGTCGATTTTTGCGCTTTCTGCACAAAACTCTCAACGAGATATATCTCCCAGCATTCCGCATGGCCGTGGAGGACGCGAAGGTGTGGGGCATTATGACTCCCTACAACCACATTAACGGGGTTCGAGCGGCCAATGACGCCTATCTTTTGTGGGATACGCTCAAAGGCAAGTGGCATTTTCCCGGGCTGGTCATGACAGACTGGGCCGGCGTTCAAAACTTTCAGGAATCGATTTTTGCCGGCTTGGACCTCGATATGCCCGAAGGCCACGAATACACAGTCGAAAAACTGAGCGAGGTCTATCGAAAAGCGAACGGTGAGCATGTCGAGGCGGACGAAGCGCTGGAATGTAAGCTCCTGAGTAGCAGGCTGGATGAATCGGTGCGGCGCATCTTGCGCGTGGTGTTTGCGAATGGACTATTTGAAGGAAATCCGGCTTCCACTCCCTTCGACCTCGCCGCTCACCGCAAACTGTCGGCGGACGTCGCTCGGGAGAGTATTACGCTGTTGAAGAACCAAGGAGGGCTTCTGCCGCTTGACCGAAAGAAGATTCAGTCGCTTGCCATCATTGGCCCTAATGCCAATGTATGTCGTCACAGCATACTAAGTGCCTCGAGAGTATTACCCTACGTTACCGTGACTCCGCTCGAAGGGATCACCAGCAAAGTGGGCAACGAAATCGCGCTCCATTATTCGCAGGGCTGCGATATCGACGATGAAGGCTCACTGTTGACGGATCAGACTGTAACCACGCCAGACGGCCGTAAAGGCTTTTTGGCGGAGTTCTTCGACGGCCTGGAACCCAAGGGCAAGCCTGCGATGACGAAGATCGAGCCTTCCCTTGGCTACATGTGGTTGACCAATCCCATACACCCCGAGGTTACCGGAAACTACTCCATTCGAGTGCGAGGTCTCTGGACTCCCTTGCAGTCAGGATACTATCGCCTGTTTGCAACCGGTGGCGAGCTCACGGTCAGGAATGCCGGCAGTCAAAACGCAGCACCGGATGCCCAAGCCGCGTGTCCGGAAAGCAAGCAGTTTGGAGGCAAGCAATACTGCTACTATCGCAAGGGTACAACCTACGCTCTGAACGCCATCTTCAAGCGATACGAATGGAACGATTTTGAAATACGTTATCAATTCCGTGAAGACCATGCTCAGCAGAACGCTATTGAGGCTGCCCGACAGTCGGAGGTTGCTCTGCTGTTCCTCGGATTTTCAGAGACTCTCGAGGGCGAAGGCCACGACCGGTCTCCCGATCTACCCGAAGACCAACTCGCCCTGCTCCGCTCGGTTTTGGCTGTCAACCGCAATGTTGTGGTGATTCTCAATAGCGGCTCGGGGCTATCGATGGATCCATGGTCACATGACGTGCCGGCGATTGTCGAAGCGTATTATCCCGGCCAAGAAGAGGGGACGGCCATTGCGGACATTCTGTTTGGAGACGTGAACCCGTCCGGGAAGCTTCCTTTCACCTGCATGAAGAGGTGGGAAGATTCACCCGTCTACGGCCATTATCCCGAAGCGGCGGATGAGGTGCTCCCCTATGTCGAGGGCATTTACGTGGGCTACCGGTATTTTGACAGGCCGGATGCTCCCCAAGCGGCATTTCCTTTTGGGCATGGCCTGTCATACACGACATTCACTTACAGCAATCTTTCCATTTCTCCTCGCGCGACCCAGACGGGTGAGGTATCGGCCACCTTACAAGTGCGCAACTCCGGCGGACGAGCCGGAGCGGAGGTCGTACAGTTATACATTGGAGCGGATCATTCCAGCGTGGATAGACCGGTGAAGGAGCTCAAAGGATTTAGGAAGGTGTTGCTTCGTCCAGGTGAAAGTACCACAGTCCAGTTCACGATCCACCGCAGCGACCTGGAGTTCTACGATACACTCAGCCACGATTGGAAAGCAGAACCCGGAACGTACACGGTCTATATCGGCTCATCGTCGCGCGATATCCGTCAGGTCGGAAAATTCGGTTTGACGTTTTGACCCGAATTCCGAAGTTGCGAGGCTCTGTGTGAAGAAACCCCTCACCCGGCTCGCTACTCTCGCCACCCTCTCCCCAAGGGAGAGGGCTGAAATCAATCATCGTTGACCGCCCTCTCCCTTGGGGAGAGGGCGTCCCGCAGCCGGCGTAGTCATCAGCCCGTCAGCCGACGGGAACGGGTGAGGGGTTACTTCCGAATAATCCAAACTCCCGTTCCGTTTCGACAGGATCCGTGTCCTTTCGGTAAGCCTGCGCAGTATCGTGATGGCTAGCTTCTTGGGCCTTTGGCGCGACGGCGCATGGGCGTCAGCAGTCGGTTGACCTCGTCAACCGGAAAGGCTTCACGGTCGTAATCCTCGCGTCGCAGGTCGTGAGAAGAGCTTTTCTCTCCAGACTGCAATGAGTTGCACTTCATTTCGGGAACAAGGAAAGCAACCACTTTGCTTCCAGCGTGCCGGAGTGGCGCTCCAATTGCACGCTCTACGCCCACAGGTTGACGGTTGGCGGTAGCAGCCTGCCCCGCCCGTTCCTCTGATTCTTAGGTGTCGCAGCATTGAATGTGTCCATAGGTATCGCATCAGCGCTCAAAACAACCGCTCAGCGCTAACCAAGAGTTACCCGCCAGGGCTTGTCTGAAGTGATCCACTCGAAGAACAGGATTTAGCGTAAATTCACTGTTTGCTCATGGCCCGGCATCAGCCACCGGAGGGTCATTCGCCGGTCCGGCCCGGCCGGCTTGAACCACGCGTTCTGGAATGATCTCCGGCGGAAGCATCCTCATCCCCAAACAGCGATACTGCCGCGATTGCAAGGCAGAGTTGAGCGACGGCAAAAACCGCCAGCGCGGTGCCGAATCCGTATTTCAGCAGGGGCTCAAAGGCCAGCGCGCCCAAACCAAATCCGCTGAATAATGAAAAGGAATTCATGCCCATCGCGAGGCCCCTCCGGGAGGGATTGAGCGAGGTACTGATTCCAGCCAGGAGCGGGTGGCTCATGTCATAGCCCAGGGAGAGAACGGCGGTGATCGCTACGGGCCAGAGTAGCGGCGTGTGTGGAATGAATGCTGCGCCGGCAAGAGCGCCAATCAGGATGCCTAACGGGATGATGCGCTTTCTCCCAACCCGATCCGCCAGATGTCCGAAGAACGGCCCGAAGAGCATTCCCGGGATTCCGTAGCCCAGCAGCGCCAGGCCGATCCCTTTATCGCCGAGACGATAGCGTTGAAAGAAATACAGACCAAGCCAGGAGTAGACTCCGGAATGGAACATGCTGTTGAGCAAAATGTAGGCGTAGGTTCTTGCCCCTCTCGCGCTGGTAAGGAGAGACCAGTATCCCGCAATCGCCTTGCCGGGACTTAATGGATGGGCGACGATTTCTCCCTCGAGAAACCGGCGAAGGCGAACCGCGAAGGCCAGAACGGCTGCACTGAGAGCGGCGGTGATAAGAAACTCTTTCCGCCAGCCAATGATGGGATTGAGAAAGGCTCCGAGGGTTGAGCCGAAGGCCATGCCTCCAGCCGCGGCGCCAAATATCCATCCAAGAGGCCGTCCGCGTTCCTCATAGGGAAAAATATCTCCGAGAAGCGCCAGAGCGATCGGCACGGTTCCTCCGGTAATCGCCCCTCCCAGCAGACGCCACTCTATCATCTGAACCGCGGTATTTGCCGTAGCCACTCCGGCCATGGTGACCACCATCAGCCCCAGCAGGGTGAGAATCACTGCCTTCCGTCCGAAGCGGTCGGAGATGGGTCCATAGAACAGAGTGGATATGCCGTAGGGAAGCATGTAGGCCGGAACCAGCATGCCCAGCAAATCCGTGGAGGCGTGGAACTCGACGGAGAGCGATGGAATGAGCGGGGCCACAAGATACGCCTGAAAGAAGACAAGAAAAGACGCTGCCGCCATCACCTGCAGCACCGCTTCGCGTTTGCTACCGGAGACCCCCGTGGGACTGGCCGCAGATTGTGGCGATGTCATTCTGGCCGGTCCACCTGCAGTTCATTCACGATCCGAGGACAAACATTATGATCCATAGTAAACCCGACCTGTACAAGGGACGGATCCATCCGCCACACCAGCACGCTGTCGATCTCCCGGCGACGCGCTGCCTCCAGCAGTTTCTCACGGGCCTCTCGTTGCGCGGCACTGGAGCCGACTTCCTTGACTTGCATGACGACGGTCCAACCCCGCCGCGCGGCGTATTTCCGCATGGGCGCGGTTTTGCATGGGGAGAGCCTTCTGGTCGTGAGTAGACACGCGAGCGTAGAGCGCAGCACGGAACATTTTCGGTGATTTTCGTGCCTAGCCAAAAACCCTATGCGATTTTGCTTTGGCGAAGGTGCGTTTTCCGGCCATTTTCGAGTGCGCTTCAGCGTGGCCGAAGAGGATGGTTTCCGGCCAGGTGGGAAGTATTCTACTCCAGGTAGGGGCTATGCAGGTTCCTTGCTCATACCGGGTTGCAGAAGGGGCTGGCGGTAATTCCACGGCATCCAGGCCGCCGGGTTCTTCGCCAGCTCCTCAGCGTGTTTCTGCAGTTCGGTGAGGTAGTCGAAGGGATTGAGGTCGTTCAATTCGCAGGTGTGGATCAGGCTCATGAACAGATCACCCACCTCGGCGCCGTTCTCGGTCTTATAAAATAAAGAATTCTTTCGGTGAAGGATGGCTTTCTTCAGGGCCCGCTCGACGAGGTTCGAGTCCAGGGGCGCGCCCGCTTGCTGGAGGAAGAGGGTCAACCGGTCCCAGCGTTTGAGACAGTACGAGATCGCCTTGCCCAGCCCCGAGTTG
>JBELAJ010000614.1:0-4861 GCA_049508935.1 Terriglobia bacterium
AGGAGACGGAGATCCCGGTGATGGTGACGGGGCGGAGGGGGAAGGGGCAGTTTACGTATGTAGGGTATCCGTTTTTCTACGAGTACATGAATCAGGGGTTGCCGGTGATTGGGCAGGCATTCAGGGAATTGATAGGAGAGTATTACCGGCCGTCGGTATGGGTGGAAGGGCCGAGTGTGGTGGAGGCGATCTACAACCAGAAGGGGAATGATCTGCGGGTGTCGTTGGTGAATGGGGTCACGGCACGACCATCGCTCTGCAATTGTGTCAACATTGTAGAAGTCATACCAATTATGTGGATGAAAATAGTAGTGAATGACAAGAGGGTTCGGCGTGCGGCTGACTTGGATGGGCGCGAACTGCCGGTGAGGGCAGAGAAGCGGGGTGCGGTGATTACGGTTCCGCGCCTGGATCAGTATGATCTGATCTCGCTCGAGGTGGAGTGAAGATTCAGGGGAAAAGATCTGCCGCTGGTCCGCGCAGCGGGGGCACTGTTTGCGCGCAGTTAGTCTTAGCTCGCCCGCGGCTACGAATCAGACGGGTGCTGGTGTTTCGGAAAGAATACGATCGGAACTCAACGCTTCCGGCAGGATGAAAAACCGCCAAATCGCAATATGACTTGAGGATCATCTATGATGAGTAGTTGGCTTGCATTTTTGCTGATTATCCTAGCGGGGATCATGCAGGGCTCTTATTTCCTCGGATTGAAATACATGGGGTCCTGGAAATGGGAGAATATATGGGCGCTCTATGCATCTTGGGCGCTGATTATCATGCCGATCCTACTTGCCCTCGGAACCGTTCCTCACCCGGGGGAAGTCTTCAGCCTTGCGCCCAGATCCGCTATTTCGCGATTGTTACTGTACGGTGTAGCGTGGGGTGTGGGTTCTGTGCTTTCGGGTCTAGGGGTTGATCGTATGGGCTTAGCGATGGGCGTCTCTGTGTTGATCGGTGTTCAGGCCGTGATTGGCTCCTTCGTCCCTCTGGTCGCGAACACCCCGGAACTGGTCCTTCAAAGAAAAGGGTTGATGGTTATTGCGTCTGTTCTCACACTACTCATTGGCCTCGCACTGGTGGCCTTTGCCGGCCGAGAGAGAGAGCGTTCGCAGCCCAGAGCTGGAAACCACGCCCGAGAAAATGCCTTTGCCACAGGCCTTGCGATCTGCGTGTTCAGTGGGATTTTTTCGGCGATGTTGAACCTTGGGTTCGCCTTTAGCGCGCCAGTGGTCAAGGCAGCGGTCGCAGTCGGCGCGAAAGAATCAGGAGCGCTCAACGCAGTGTGGGCGATTGCCTTGTTCGGCGGCTTCATACCGAACGCAGCTTACACTGGATACTTGCTGACTCGTAACAAGACTTGGGCAAACTACACTCTGCCTCGGACCTCCTTGTGCTGGCTTGTTGGTTTGATGATGGCTTTGCTTTGGTATGCGGGCATCATCCTTTATGGAAGGGGAGCCGCGGGAATGGGACAGATCGGCGCGGTGATCGGCTGGCCACTTTTCATGGCTCTCATCATCCTGACCTCAAGCATCTGGGGGTTTGTTACGGGGGAATGGAAAACTGCGAGTGTGCGGGCCAAGCACCTCATGAAGTCGGGTTTGGGAGTCCTTGTCGTGGCGTCAGTCCTTTTGGGGATTGCCAATTGGTCCTGAGAGATTGGACTCCCGGGATGAGGTTTTGTCGAATCAACAGCGCTCTGCGCATTGGATTGTAAGAAGGCTTGACCTGCGTGACAGCTTAAAACTTGAAAAGGAGCAGCATGGAGTACCGCACCCTTGGTAAAACTGGCTTGAAGGTTTCCGTACTAAGCTTGGGCGGCTCGCCATTAGGCGGCGTCTTTGGACCGGTTGAGGATTCACAGGCAATTCGGACGGTCCACACCGCCTTCGATCTTGGGATCAACTACGTGGATACGTCCCCTTTCTATGCAGCAACGAAGGCTGAAACAGCACTTGGCAAAGCTTTGAAGGGGCAACCTCGCGACAAGTATTATCTGGCCACCAAAGTGGGCCGATATGGTCCCGACGATTTCGATTTCTCTGCCAAGAGAGTGATCGCCAGCGTGGATGAGAGTCTTCGACGGCTAGGCGTGGATTACGTCGACGTCATCCAGTGTCACGACATTGAATTCGGTTCCTTAGACCAAGTTGTGTATGAGACCATACCTGCTCTTCAAAGAGTCCGCGCGCAGGGTAAGGCTCGTTTCATCGGCATAACGGGGCTGCCGCTCAAGATATTCCCGTACGTGTTGGACCGAGTGGAGGGAGTGGACACCATCCTTTCGTGGCCCCGGTACACTCTGCATAACACATCGCTTGCGGAACAGATCCCTTATTTGGAAATGAAAAGGGTTGGAATTATCAACGCCGCGGTGCTCTCCTGTGGTTTATTGACCGACCGCGGAGCCCCAGTGTGGTTTCCACCCTCAAAGGAACCGGCCGTAGAGGAAATCAAAGCTGCTTGTGCGAAAGCTGTGGCACATTGTCGGGCGAAGAAACTACGGATTGAACAGCTTGCGTTGCAGTTTGCAGTAGCCAATCCGAGAATCCACACGAATGTAGTCGGCACCGCTGATCCGGTGGAGATAACTCAAAACGTCAGATGGGTTGAATCTCCAGTCGATCGAGAATTGTTAAATGAGTTGGAGTCCATTTTCCAGCCTGTCCGCGACCAGCTTTGGTCTTCAGGGAGGCCCGAAAACAGCTGAAATGTTGCTGAACCTGTGGTGGTGAAAGCAGGCACTAGCACAAGGTACTGGAGTGGTTTGTCGTTCCATTGATCACGCATCGGGAGGGAAGTAAGCTCGAGGAAGCAGCGTATCGAGCGCAAGGAAAGCCGGCCCCGCTGGGGGCGAAACATGAACCAAAGGTCATTGCGCTCCTGCCTCCAACAGTACGATTTAGTCGCACATGAGCTGGAGTGAGGGGCGAGGGGAGAAACTCAAGGTGAGATGGGTCGGGTTCAGTCCAGGGCTTGCGCTCTGGCAGGTTGTCCTTATCATATCGATACAGGTTTGCGTTGCGTCTGTCTCACAACCCAGTCAAGCGCCTGCGACCGCTCCCCAAATGCCCAACGCCAACCCCCGGATGGGGATCGCTCTGCTTCAACAAAAAAGATACGAGGAGGCGAAGGAAGAATTCCTTCGTTTGACTCGGACCAATCCCAAGTCCGCGGAAGCGTTTTACTACCTGGGAGTTTCCGAGATGAACCTGGAAGACTTACCGAACGCTAAGGATGCATTCCTTCGTTCATTGCAACTAAATCCCCATTCAGAGAACGCGCATTACAACCTTGGATTACTCCTCTTGGCGCAGAAGAGGCCGAAAGAAGCAATCACTCACTTCGAGGAGGCGGCCAAACTCGGCCCACAACAGCCCGAAAGCTTCGTCAAGCTCGTCCAGGCCTATCTCGACGCTGGCGAAAAGGAGCGAGCCTTGCGGTCCATCCAGTCAACCCAGGGCCGATTTGAAGACAATCCGGCATTCCAGTTGGCTCTGGGAAAATGCCTTCTCTCGCACAACTTGCCGGACGAAGCGCAGGCATCTCTTGAGAAAGCCAACCATCTGGTGCCTTCACAACCTGATATCCTCTTGCCCCTGGCTGACGTTTATCTCCACCAGAAAGACACCGCCCGTGCGAGCGAGGTTCTTGCGAGCATCGAAGGGCGTGATTCCCACCTTGCCGACTACCACTACATGCGGGCTAGGCTCTTCTTTCTCTCCGAGCGGAAAGAAGACGCTTTGCAGGAAATCAATCTCGCGAGCCAGATGGAGCCTCAGAATCCTATCTATCTCTTGACGGCAGGACGGTTTTACCAGAAGTACGGGGACCAGCAAAAGGCCCTGAGCGTGTTGGAAAGAGCGGCGCAACTCGCTCCCGATCTTGCGGAGATCCCCTATAGCATCTCCGTCAGTTATTTCATTACGGACGACTTTGATCAGGCGGCAAACTTCTCGGCTCGCGCCCTCCAAATAGATCCTGCTTTCGACCGGGCTTTGTTCCTACTGGGCATTGGGCGCTTTGCCCAGGGAAACTTTGTTGAGGCGGAAAGGTCCCTGACTCGGGCTCTCACACTGAAGCCGCGAAATCCTTTCCACAACTGCTTTTTCGGTATGCTTTTGATTTCGGAGAACCGTCTAGACGAAGCGCTGTGGTATCTTCAGAAAACGCTGACCATTGATCCCTCGTACCCATTGGCGCACTACGAATTAGGCCGCGTTCTCGAGCGAAGCGGAAAATATGAAGAAGCCCGCGCCGAGCTGGAACGGGCGATCGAGCTTCAGCCGGATCTACCCGAGGCCTATTATGTGCTCGGTCAAGTATATATGCGCCTGGGAGAGGGAGAAAAAGCTGACCGGGCGCTGGCTATTTTCAAGAAGTATCGAGCTGTAGAGTACTCCGAGAGGAGGGAAATTCTGAAGCAAGTGCAAAAAGCTGTACAAGACACCCCCTAGCCATGCCCCGTATCGGAAGATAAGAGGCTTTGGAAACGGTATCATTAGGCGATGCTGTCGTGGGCACCAACTTTTCCCCAGGTTAGTTAGAAGGTCCCACTATCAATCGGCTTGGCACTAACATTGCTCTCCGCACTGCTCGCAGTCAATCTTTCCGGCCGTCCACTGGACCGATTGAGCCGGGGGAGTTGGCGTTCGGATTGAGTCGACGTCAATCTGTCCGAGGGATTTGAGATGAAAATCACAAGACTGCATTCCGAAATCTACGCAATTCCTGTGCGCCGCGAGCGTATCCGTCCGGCGAACCCAGGCAACATGTGTTGGCGATGACGAGTGGCAGTGCGCGGAGGGAGGCCGTTCGGAACGCAGCTTAGGGGGTGAAGAGACCGCCCGCTTCAATCTCAGCG
>JBELAJ010000615.1:0-5839 GCA_049508935.1 Terriglobia bacterium
CGATGATATTGGACAACAATACACGTGCCCCCTACGCAGCGGGGCCATTGCGAAAAAAGTGGTGTTTACACATCCGAGTGACAGCGGGACGTTGCCTTGCCCACTTCCCAGAACCCCGTTTCTCGGGAGTTTGCATGCGAGTGGCACTTCAACGGTTTCCGACTAACCGTCAACCTGGATGACATTAGCTTCGGTCGACCTTTCCTTGACCGTGGCCCTTCCCCACGTTCAGTATACGCAGCTTTGTGAGGCGCTGTCGCAGGAGCAATCCAAGCGTGGCATGTGACGGAAGGAACAACCCACACGCAAAGAATTGGTGACGGTGGCTCCCAGCTTGTCCTAATTTAGGCCAAGAGGTTTTTGGCAGGCACATCCTTAAAATACATTAGGCCCTCGTTTAGCCGAGAGAATCCACGCCTTTCGTACCACGCGACGAGCTCCTCTCGGGTGGTGTAAGGGGTTATGGGCTTCGGCGTGACCAGAATCCGCGACCGCCCTGATTGTCTTGCCATGATCTCCGCGCGTCGAATCAATTCTGAACCAATTCCTTTCCCCCGATATCGTCCGGCCACATAAAGCTTGTAAATCACCAGATAAGGTTCGGACGGAAATACGACGAACCAAAGCAACGCGACCTCCTTGGTTTCCTGTCGAACGATGAACCGATGATCAATCTTACGGCCAGGGAAGGGTTCCGCGTGCGCTCGCAATTCTTTTGATTTGACCTGCCGTTTTGAATGCAGCTCGAAGAGTTTCAGGTTCATATGGTCATTGCGCCCCAAATCACGCGACCTACTGAGACGGCTTCCGGTTCGCGCGGGCAGCGCAGCCATCCGCGCCAACCTCTGAGCTAGCCGGGCTGGCGCAGACGTTGTCTTTTAACGTCTGCGGTCTGCCGAAGGCACACTCCGCGCCTGGCGTGGATCGAAATCTCCCCAGGTCCCTTTGGGAAATCGCAGGGTCGAAAAACCAGCAGCCAAGAAACACCCCGTATTGGAAGGAAACGAGTTAGCGCGAATCGGCCCCCCTGCTTGCCGATGTGGTTTTTCATAAATTTTCGCGGGCCGAAGGCCCTAAATGACAGACCCGAAACGACGGAATCTGAGGCGCCAGCCCGCCACATCCGCGCATAAGCCGTTTAACGACCAGCGGCTTGAGGCCGAGCCCGCGTTTAGGAAACGTGGGGGACACGTTTAATATAAGGCATATAGGACCAGCACTAATCCACAGAGGTGTTAATCCTCGGTTTGGGAGAGGGCGTATCTCACTTCAGGTATGGGGTCGTCCTTAGTTTCGTTGATCCACCATTCGATCGCCTCGTGAATGGCACCTTTTTGCTTCAGTTTGTGTGCGAGCCGGACGCATCTAGCACGAACCAGCGTCAGGGTAGTGGTCCTCAGGTCACTCACGTCCCACGTTTCGTAGGCTGTCTCAAGTCTGAGCCTTTCGAGAGTATCCGTGAGCTCTCGTTCATCGTTTTCGTTCAACTCTGAATCACCGACAAGTTCAGCCGCGACACTAAGAGCGTCAAATAGGCGAGGCTCTCTTGCGCTTGCGACCTTAGTAACAACAGCCTGTCTCAATTTCTGCGGGATTGCCGCGAGCACGCCGTCTGCCGACAGACGATGCCAATCATGGATCGCTCCGAGGCCGTAACCCACCGGCGTTTCCTCGCGGTCTAATACCGCCTTCCGGATTAATTCGATTGCCCTGTTTTCGTATGACCTTTGTAGCCGCACGATCTGCGGCAGCGAGAGCACGGCTGTATTGAGCGGTCCGTTTTCAATTGCTGTCAGAAGCCGTTCAGCTCTCTCATTGCCAAGAGCGCCTGGCGTTATAAACGGCAGGACGGCCCATGCGAGAGCGCGGGCAATAACTTCCCCGAGTTTCTCGTCGCCGCCCATAATCCACTTGACGCTCTTGTCGGGCGTCCATACCGAAAGGATGTCGAAGAGTTTGACCGCCTCGTCGGAATCTAACTCAAATCCTCTCGACCCATCCGTTCTGAGCCGAGTGGCCCGTGTAATCGCGTGGATGGTCTGCTGAGAGATTACGCCCGAAAATGCGCTATTTAGGACGCTGCTCCGGAAAAGAGCCCTCAACTCGTCATTTTTGTCGGCAGTGGGAAAATCGAAGAAGATCTCTGGGTGTCCCTGGAATCCGACAGGGAAGCCTGAGGGTTCGCGTTTAGACCACACCGCCTCCGAAAAAGATGCGACCTCGGTTGAGGTCAAGACGCCACCTTTCCAACACAGCCAGCCCAAACGAACCATTGCTCGTTCACGAGTTAAAGAGTCGCCCACGTTGACCTTCGATATGAGTTCACCCACTCGTCGCGTAAACTCTGCCGAATTCGCGGGCCGCGTGGTCGGTGCAGGCAGGTGTTGCGTCAATTCCGGCCAGTCGTTCGCAACGCTGGCGCCTCCACTTGCCAGATGGATGCCCCGCTCGTCCGGAAGGGGGACGTTTAATATGTCAGGAACCAAGCCTTGCAGATCGCTAGGTGATACCGCCTCACATGAACGCTCCAGCAGATGCCGGAGCGGCTCAAATAGAACCCAACATGTCCAATCATGGGCTTCAGAGAGAGCTGCCGCCTCACGGAATGCAGCAACGGCTTTCTCGCCTGTGAGGTGGATAACTAGGTGGGACAGTATCTCGACAAGGACTCCGACCCGCTCAATCCAGTACTGCGCGACATTCTGCGAGGCGGCGTCAGTAATGGCGGCAAACCTGCCCCGCCCGAAGGCGACCGCCTTCCAAATCGCCCTGATGAGGTTTTCGACAGTCGCGAGCGGCATCCGCGCCACTTCGATGCGACCAAACAGCCGTTCAATCAACTTGTCAGATACGCCTAATATCCGGAGGCCAAGGAGCAAGTCCTGCTCGGTCCAGGTATCTGAGAGTTCAAGAGCCTGTGAGAACCGGGAGCGCATTACGTTGACAAGCCCCGCAGTCGACGGTAGGCCAACTCTCTCTGGCAGACGAAGCGTGTCAAATGCAGCCACCGCGGTTGAGTATGACCCTAAGCTCACGGTGGTCGAGTAGACACCTGCATCGAAGCTCGGGCGTCTCGATCGGCTGCGGTCTATTCTGCTGCGAAATGCATCACTGAGTTCGCGATCCAGATTACTCAGCTCGTCCCATGGATCGCACTCGTTGGCCGAGAGAAGTCCTGACCATCCCGTTGAGTCCATCAGCGGGTCGGCAACGATTTTCTGGGGGGGTGTGAAGCGCACCGCGCGGGCGAGAAATAGTGCCCAGGCGAGTCGCGAAATATTCCAGATAGATTTTCGGTCTCGCATGTAGCGGTTCCTTGCCTCCTGCACTGCTTCAATGGCCAATTGCTTAGCTTTCTCAGCTTCGCCCAAGTCACAGTAGAGAGCTGCGCACCTGATTTTCCAAATTGGGTCCTGTCCTGCTATCGTCGGAATGAGTCTTGTAAGCGAAGAAAAATCCAGTTGATTACGCGCGAATAGACTCTTTTCATAGGCACATGTGGCCAATACATCTTCATCGGTAGTCCCATGCGTCTGGAGAAAGGCCATCCAGCGTTCGAAAAGACTCGTATCTCGTTCTTCCCGCGCATCGCGTGCCAAAATCGCGCCAATCTCGCATCGTTGTCGGCGGCTAAGGGTTGACGTGTTCTGGGTTACAACGGCAGACAAAGCATCACGAAGCCAGGGGGAAAGGGGCGCAAAGGCCAAATCACGGCGCCAAGCGACCTCGTACAGGCTTTCGGCCCGCTCACGTTCTGAAACAGCTTCGAAGGCCCTCCTCACCAAGTCCTCGTTGTACTCACACTCTAAAGAGAGATGTGTTCTATCGGTTGGGGGGCAAACCAGCCAGCCCGGGTACGCCTCGTGCTCGTTTCGCCATATTGCGGTCATTCGCTTAAGTTCCGCCGAAAGGCTTGCGGCGTCCAAGGTCCTGTTCGACAGCATCGTAGGCAAGCTTGTTGTCATCCCCGACCGCCACTCAGTCGCGGGCTTGGGCCTTGATTTGATCAAGAAATCTAGGAAATGTCCTAATGCGACACCGGCCTTTTCGTTTTCTTCGATATCGCTGACTAGGGGAGCAAGATCAATGGGCGAAACACCCCTTGCTTCCAAGACCAGCCTTCGCGCAGGCGAAAGGATGAGCACACCGATCAGATAGATTCGGCGCGCCGAGGAACCCAATTCATCTCGTACCCACCCAGACCACTGGAGAAAATTAGGGTCATCGCCCGAAAAGCCGATGAGACAGAGTTCATTCTCCGTTAGCACTTGCCTAACGAGATTAACGAGAGGCGCGAACTTGTTAGGGAACGTGCGGTAGTCCTCTTCTGTGAATATGAAACCGGAGGTCGACGGCAGGCTTCCGTGCAGTTTTACAATGCGAGGAGCGCGCGTGCGCGGTATATCGGAAACTGCCCGAACCGCCTCGTACGTCTGCTGATCGTTGGTGTCCGCAGCTCGCTCAAGCAGCGTGTCCCAGTTAGTCGTCAGAATGTCAGCCCACGGAAGCCTTACGAGCTTGTCGTGAAGAAGGCTTGGCAACCACTCCTTATCACTTGAATCCGGCGTGAATTTCAGTGTTTCTCTTCAAATTTGGCCGAAAACGGGCACTTGTGCTCAAAATGTTTGCAGCAGTCGACCAATTTTCAGAAACGCAGCCTGCGCCGCCTCAGCCCTCCAGCGGTCTTAGCTTATGAATTCGGTGTAGTGTCTGCTCCGCCCGCATCGCGATCAAGCGTGAGTTGGCTAACCGCAGAGTAGGTCGGTTTTGCGGGCGGGTCAGTTCACCAGGCAGCCAGAATAGTCGGTGGCGTAACTTACTCAAGGTCAAGCTCTGCCCCTCCCCGGGTAGACATAGGGTAGACACAGGCGCTGGAAGATCGCCACTAAGTTGTAGGCCAAGCGAATCACCTCCAGATACAAGGCGTTCGCCTCAAAAGATGAGGTCGGAATCTTCCGCAGCGCGAAGTCTTCCCGCAATTCATGGATGCGCGGCTCCATGGCTGCACGACCATCATAGAAATGCCACACTCCGGCAGGCGTCAAGGTGAGATTGGTGACCCATACCCGATAGCAGTAGCGCCCCATCGCAAACAGCGTCGGTTGCGGATCATCTTCCTCGATCGCACAACGCGCCACCACGATGCGACGGGCTTGCCGCCAGCCCTGGGCGCGGAACTCTCCTTCGCCGCAATCCCAACAGGCATTGGCGGGCGCATAGCGCAGCCCCGGCAGCAGACGTTTGAGCGAGGTCGTCAAACGGGCCACTACAGCGTAGTCGGCGCGATGCGCCTCCAATTTCTCGAACACCGGATCGTAACCGAAGCCGGCATCGGCGCGAAACCGTAGCTCGCGGATTTCGGGCGGCACGTTCACGAAGCTCGTCTCCAGTAAAGGGGGGCTCCCCTCCCATGTGCTAGCGTTTCCGGAGCGTAGTTCGGCGTCCCACAGAAAGGAACTGTTGGCCTCCAGACATAGCAACGGGTTGTAGCTGCGCTTGCCCCGGTACCGGGGGTTGTAACCAACCTCGGCACCGTCCTGCTTTCCGAACACGGTGACCACCGTGCTGTCCAGATCGAAGATGAGACGTGAGCGCCGCTCCGGCCGGTGAATGAATCCTTGCAGCACTCGATCATTGACGCGGTGTAACTGTTCCCAGAGGCGAGTTGGATCTTTCCGTAAGAATCGCCGTAGGGTCTGAGGATCAGGAAAGCCGGCCAGGCCGGTCAAGTATTGAAAGGTGCCGTTGGAACGAAGCAAGGACGCCGTCTCGATGCGATCGAGCCCCAGCACGATGGGGTACACCAGGGCCAGAATGGTTTGGGAGAGACTATAGCGGT
>JBELAJ010000616.1:0-4856 GCA_049508935.1 Terriglobia bacterium
CCACGGAGGTCATGAAGCCAGTGAGAAGCTGGCACGAGGTCTCCAACATAGTGACGGAATGAAATCGCAACCCTTTTCAAATCCAGTATTTCACTCAGCCGGCCGCGGAAGTTTGGTTAGCTGCCCGGCAGCGGCCGGGGCGTCACATCGGCATTCACCAGGCCGGTGGCCCACCGGATCGCTTCGGTATACATCTTCTGCAGGTTCGGGTTGTCCCAATTCTCCTTGGGATGACCGAGTGTGGAATAGAACACCCTCCCACGGCCGTACATCTTCGCCCAGGCGACTGCGAAATCGCGGTCGGTGCGATGGACTCTGGGGTTCGACAGGTCCAGCTTGCTTGCATCGAGCCGCATCAGAACCCGAACTTTGTCGCGGGAATAATCCTTGAGCTGGTAGATCTCGTCCCTCAAAACAAACGAACGCGGCCACTGCTGCATTCCTGGAAAGTCGGGATCTTCCACTAGAATGGGCGCGTTGAACGTTCCCCAGGGATGTTCGTCGAAGTAGCCCCCGAGCATTTCGCCATATTCGGGCCAGTCGGTAAAAGTGATGGCGGCGCTGTGCACGCCAATAAAGCCCTTCCCATCGTCATGCACGAAGGAAAGGAGGTCTGCCTTCTGTTGCGCGTCCATTTCGAGGCTGCCGCCCGTGTAGAAGAGCACGGCGTCGAAATCATTCAGGTTCTTAGCGTTGTATTCGAGCTTCCTCTTGGTCAGCACTTCCGTGTCCGTGCGGATCGTTGTTTCCCAGAATCCCGTCTCCTCACCTAAGCGCTCGATCGTGGCCATGGCGTGAGAGACAGACTCGTGCCGGTAGCCCTTTTCCTCTCCGAGCACGAGAAGGTGTTTCTTCTGAGGGGCTGGTGATTGAGCAACGCAGAGACTCGAAAAGAAAACGATCAACAAGAGATAAGGTAGCCGAGCGATCTTCATTGGTATTGATTCCCTCTCCGCTTTGTATCGGCGGCCCTTGTGGCTGCCCGGACATGACCAACCACCCGCCGAGGATTGCCGAACTGGCCCCTGGTTATCAAGCAGTTCTTTCGGGCCTCTGTCACCGGGTTGAACATCATGCTCCCGGAAAGCCCTCGTGTCAATTGATTGGAACTTGGCGTAGTGGCTCACTTTGATGTGGCACGGCCATCGTGGCCGTGACCGTGCACGGGCAGAGCCTGTCCTGAGCGCAGCGAAGGAATGCCCGTGCCACGGGGAATTGAGCCATCACCAAACTTGGGATTGTATTCCACGCAAGTCGGGGCTATGCTAACAGCCGGTCGACGATAAACGTATAAGTTTCCGGATTAACTGCAAAAGATCATTGTTTCGAACTCTGCCAGGAGGGCGAGCTTTTATGGAGAATAAGGGAATCAATCGGCGGGACTTTGTGGGCGCATCGCTCGCGGCCACAGCGGGGCTTTGGGCGGCGTCAGGAACGGGGTTCTCCAGCCAGGGAGCAGGCACACAGAAACCCGCAGGATTGAAGGTAGGGCTTTACACCATTACGTATCTCGGAGTCTGGTACCGGGGAAACGCCTTGTCGCTCGAAGACGCGATTCGCCGGGCGAAGAAGTATGGCTACGACGGCGTCGAAGTGGACGGCAAGCCGCCGCACGGACATCCGCTCAGCCTTACGCGCGCGCATGCCCGCGAGCTGCGCAAAATGGCGGAAGGCGAGGGCATCGAGATATACGGGCTGGCCGGCAACAACGATTTCAGCAGCCCGATCGTCGAGCATCGCGCCGCGCAACTGCTTTACATGCGCGACCTGATCCAGCTCGCGCCGGAACTTGGGGCCAAGACCGTTCGGGTATTCCTGGCCTGGCGGGGCGTTACCGAGAAGCAGGGACTCGCGTCGTACGCTATCGCCGAGCCTCTCTGGGAAACCGTCCACAAGGGCTTTTCAGAAGAAGAGATCTGGGACTGGTGCCGCGAGGGTATGATTCAGTGTGCCAAATTCGCGGGCGACTCCGGCGTGACACTGGCGCTGCAGAACCACCATCCCGTCATCCGAGATCACAAAGATGTGCTGCGCATGGTGAAGGAAGTCAACTCGCCCCACCTCAAATGCTCGCTCGACGCCTGGATCATGGATGACAAGTCGCCGGAGGCCATACGCCAGGCGGCTCACGACGTAGGCCATCTCCAGGCGCTTTCGCATTTCGGCGGCGAGTTCAAGAAAGAGGCTGATGGGACCGTCAAGGGGCCGGAATTCTACGGGTACTTCGTCGAGGCCATGAAAGAGATCGGCTACAAGGGCTACATTGGCTATGAGCTCTGCCACACACTTCCCGTGGTCAACGGCCAGACGGTGGGCTTGGAGTTCGCCGACCAATGCGCCGAAGGTGCGGCAATCTACATGCGCGAATTGATCAAGGGCCAGGCGAGCTGAACATCCACGAAGCGTTCAGTGTGGCATGTTCGAGGGTGATTCAAGCGAACTGAAACAGCTCTCGCAAAGGCGCTAAGGCGCAAAGAAGCGCAAAGTGAATGTCGATTCTGTCTTTGCGACCTTTGCGTGGTACTTTGCGCCTTTGCGTGACCTCTTTTCTTCCCCTGACAATTTACACTTTCCTCAGGAAGGCCGCGTGGGAGCGGCGAATCGAGGGGAGTCTTTCCAACACGAACTCCGCACGGGTTGCTGCCTGAAGTTCTGATTCGAAATGCGCCCGTTTGATATGGCCCGCTGGTTCGGCAAGGAGCAGCCCCGCGCCGGGCTTCGAAGCTTTCGCGACCTCCGTGAAGAACCGCTCGGCGCTTGGCAACTCATGAACGACCGCCAACGCTGGGGTAAAGTCAACACTGGCAGCCAGGTCCGCGAGCCCCATCGTGTCGGGGGTAACCAAGCGGATATCGATCCGATCTAGCAGCCCTGCCCGCGCCGCGCGCCGCCTGAGCGAGGAGAGCATGCGGGGTTGTATATCCACTGCGACTACCCGGCCAGAGGGCCCGACCAGGCGGGCGATTTCGAGCGTGAAGAAGCCCATGCCCGGTCCCGGTTCGAGCACGGTCATTCCTTCCCGCACGTACGGGCCGAGAAGTTTCCTCGGATCCTGCAAAAGCCGACGCACTGGGCTGGCAAGCAAATACCCCAGCCACCAAGGACAAACGCGGCACGGCATGGGTTCCTCCTTCCATCGACTTCATTCCGGAATCAGGCCCTCGGCGCAGCCGGCGAAGGGCCGCTGGGTTTGCAACCCTCGCGCAAACCGGCGCGGAAGGCCTCGCGTTCTTCGGGCGTCATCTGATCCCAGCGGCGAATGAAACGCATTCGCCAGTCGTGGGAGAAACCGGGACGGCCATGGAAGCCGCTGAGGAGGATCTTGCTTAGGATCAACAATCCCAACGCTTGCCAGAATCCTATGGAATGCAGGCCGAAGAGGGCAGGCATCAAATGGTTCCACAGCCACATGACCACAAAACCGAAGATGCCGCCCGCCAGGACGGCAAACAACACGAATTTCAATACTCGCCGAATTCTATGTGCTTTCATGATTTGGCACCTCACGCTTTCTTGAATTCCTGATAGATGGTTCGCAAGCGCCGCCGCAGGTAGAGCACCGCGTAGTGCTTTCGGGAAAGTAGGGTGTTTACGCTCACTCCGCTTGCCTCGGCCAGTTCTCGGAAGCTCCGTCCCTCGAATTCATGGGCCACGAACACCTCGCGTTGTTCTTCCGGAAGCTCGTCTAGAGCCGCATCGATTTCTTCCAGGAGCAAGTCGCGCGCATAGGCCGCCTCCGGACCTGTATCGGGCGAAGGCAGCATGTCTTCCCACGGGAATCGCTCCGCTTCTTCTGTTCCGCCCGCAGGGTCGGCCCTCAGCGCTTCCTGCCGCCGCCCGCGAAACCGGTCGATGATGCGATTGCGTGCGACGCGAAAAAGCCATGCGCCCACCTGCTCCAAAGGTTTCATCAGTCGATAGGCCTGGACGAGTTCATAGAAGACCTCTTGCAGAATGTCTTCGACATCGCTTTCATCCAGAACCCGCTTGCGGATGAAACGGCGCAAGCGGCCTTGTTCCCGCTCGACAGTCTCCGCGATGCGACGGTTCTGCTCTTCGGTCATGAATTCGATTCCCAGCGCGTCGTCCATCAGTAGTGTAGACGAAAAAGTGGGCGGGATATTGTAGGTGTCGGGTGCCAGGTGTCAGGTGCCAGGGGAAACGCCGGGTAGCGCAGACCTGCGTTTTAGGTCTGCGGCTCTTCGCGACGGCGTGAACTTCCAAAGAGCCGCAGACCTTGGAAAACAAGTCTGCGCTACGCGGCTCCTGAAATCACCACCGCTGAAAGGAATGAGAACACCAACAGTAGACGCATCGGATGCCCCCTATGGCTGGCCCTCAGAACGGGCGGGCCGCGCTGCAGATCGAAATCGCCTGTGAGCATCCCACCCTTACCGTTTCCCTGTCAAACACACCCTCAACGGAGTAGTCTTCTGAATTGACCTGCAAATTGGGACGCTTCCGCCGGAAGTACTCAGTTTGGAGTAGAGGCGAGCTTGTTCGGTCATTAGGCGTTTCCGCGGATGTGGGACGGCGCCTACGCGGTTGTGGTGAGGTAAGCTGGCGAGCACGATACGCTCCGTGAAGTTACATTGACACTTGCGGGGCAGGGTGGTAGTCTGACCGCCAGCGCGGTTGTGCACGTCGGGGCGTGGGGAGCGGTGATGCGCCTGTTTGACCGGATCGAGCCAACAACTCTCGACCGCCGTGACTGGCAGTTGTCTGTGGTTTCGCTAGTCATAATTGTTGTCTTCGGAGTGAGCTTAGCCTTACTGATGTACCCGGCTGTCTTCGGTAGCAACGAAGTCTCCGCAGGGCACACGGGAAAGGTCCTTTTTCTTAGTTTCTGCGCGTTG
>JBELAJ010000617.1:0-4853 GCA_049508935.1 Terriglobia bacterium
GCAGTTATTGCAGGCCCGTTCTGATTTGCACTCACGGGCTGCACATCATGCTCCCCTCCATCGAATGAAACCGAGAGGGGTAACACCGTGAGTCACGTATGCCTATCCCTGCACAATTCGTAATTCCCGAGTCGGTGTGCGCGTGGATCCACGGGCTGGGGCGACTCGGAGTAGTCCGACTTGGAGTGATCCTGCTTGGCTTGGTCGTAATTCCCGACTCGGTGTGGACGTGGATCCAGGGGCTGGGGGGACTTGGATTGATCCTGCTTGGCCTGGCTGACAACACCCCTTTCGTCTCTGCCCCGCCAGGAAGCGAGGACGTATTCCTCATTCTGCTTTCGGCACATCATCCCCAGTGGTGGGTCTATTACGCCTTCATGGCTACGGTGGGGGAGGTGCTCGGCGGATATTTGGGCTACCGGCTGGCCGCAAAAGGCGGCCGGGAGACCTTTGAAAAGAAGGTAGGGAAGCCGCGCGCAGAAAAAATCTACGAACGATTCGAGAAACGCGGATTCCTGACGATGTTCACCGGCTCCATCTTACCGCCGCCCTTTCCTTTCAGTCCCATGGTGATGGTGGCTGGGGTGATGCAGTATCCGCGCAAGAAGTTTTTGTCCGCGCTTTTCACTGGGCGCACTACGCGTTTTCTTATCGAGGCCTTTCTGGGAAGGGTCTATGGTCAGCAGATGATCGCCTTCTTCTCGCGCCACTACCGGCCCCTGTGTTATGTCCTGATCGCAGTGTTAGTGACCGCCGGCGTAGGAACCGGGGTCTATTTCAAGTGGTACAGACCCAAGCAAAGACGCGGAGGCGAAGCACACCTTGCCGGTAGGAAGGAAAAGACCGCCTCCAGCAGCCAAGGTATACAATGAAACCCTCGAAGGCACCCTGGGGAGCGTCCGGGAATCCCGCCTCGAGCAGTGAGATGTAGAGATGAAACCACCAGATCCAACGAGTCAAGTTGCGCCGAAGAAAATCTTGTTCGCCACAGACTTTTCCCCCGCGTCAGAGGCAGCGCTGCCGTACGCCTTTTCCTTGGCAGGCCATTATGGGTCCAACCTCTGTTTTGCACACGTTATCTCTCTCGAGTCTCCGGATTTCCCTCCACCAGAGGAGAGAGCGGCGAAGCTGCAGCAGGCCCGCGAATTCACGGAACGGGAACTGAAGCGCTTGCTTGAGGCAGCTCGTCAAAAAGACATTTCGTGCCAGCCTTTGATTGGAGAGGGTACGGTCTGGAACGTTCTTTCCGAAATGATCCACAAAAACGGCATCGACCTTACTATCGTGGGAACTCACGGACGTCGAGGCTTGAAAAAGCTACGCCTAGGCTCGGTCGCGGAGGAGGTGCTTCGAATGGCGCCTTGTCCGGTACTCACGGTTGGTCCGAAGACCTCGGAAACGTCCTCAGCGGACATCCAACCAAGTCACGTCCTTTACGCCGTAGACTTCGTGCCTGATACCAGCCATGCCGCAGCCTACGCTGTTTCGCTGGCCGAGGAATTCCGCGCCAAGCTTACGTTCATTAAAATCCTTGAGGAGACAGTTGCTTCTCCTGAGCTGAAAGCCCAAATCCAGGAGCCTGTAAGGCATTGGATGGACGATCACGTCCCGGCAGCGTCAGTTTTACGTGAGCGCACCAGTTTTGAGCTTGGGTTCGGCCGTGCGGCAGAAGGCATTCTCAAATTCGCCTCGGACCGCGGCGTGGACTTGATCGTGATGAGCGTGCGGCGTTTGGACCCCGTCATAGCCGCCCACCTTCCGGAAACTGACACTGCTTACGAGGTGGTCCGCACCGCCCACTGCCCGGTACTCACAGTCCGCTGATTTCGCCTGCCACAGAGAAGGCTGAGAAAGAGCTCTGCGCCATAGATAATTTCCCACCAACAGAGGTGCCGGTCCAAATCACGGTCCTTCGAGGCGAAAGGCTCCTTATAGGAATGACGAGCCAACTCCTCGCTGTACACCTTTTTGCGAAGTTCGCGAATTCGTGAAGAGTCTACAAACTCTGGTGCACGAACTTAAGCATTTTGAACAGCTTGAGGATGGCACTTGCATTGCACGAACCGAAGTCAGGAAAGGAGAACGTGCCAAACCAAAGGAGAAGAGCCATGAAGAGTGACAGGCAAATTCAGTTGGATGTTCTTGATGAACTCCGGTGGGAGCCGAGCGTCAACGCCACAGACATCGGGGTGACGGTGAAGGACGGCGTAGTCACACTCGAAGGTACGGTGGATAGCTACGCTGAAAAGTGGGCTGCCGAGAGGGCGGTAAAACGGTTGCCCAACGTTAAGGGCCTTGCCGTCGAGCTCGAGGTCAAGCTGCCCGGCTCCAGTGAGCGAACCGACGCGGATATCGCCCGCGCCGCCGAGGACGCTTTGCAGTGGGATATCTTGGTGCCCCGTAACCGGATCAAGGTGACCGTCGAGAAGGGCTTCCTAACACTGGAAGGGGAGGTTGACCGGCAATTTCAGCGGTCGGCTGCAGAGCGAGCGGCGCATCATCTGACAGGGGTTAAGGGAGTAGGCAACCAAATCACGATTAAGCCGAAGGTAGCGCTGGCCGACGTGAAGGGGAAAATCGAAGCGGCACTCAAGCGCAACGCGATGCTGGATGCGCAGGAGATTAACGTGAAAGCCGAGGGGAGCAAGGTCACCCTGACCGGCAGCGTGCGCTCCTGGGCCGAGCTGGACGAGGCCGCGAACGCTGCCTGGGCCGCGCCCGGGGTCACTCAAGTTGAGAACCTCCTTACGGTGTCGTACTGAGGCTGGGCGGCATAGGACCGATATCTGAGATGTCGGAAGATCGGCGGTATTCGAGAAATGCGTTGCCCCTGAAAACACGCGGGTACCCGTCGATCTTCCGGGGAGGGCAGTCTGACGCAGGTCGGACTGGCTGACGAAAAGCACTCGAATAGCTGGGTTCTACCCTAACAGAGTGGAGAGAGGTGATTTATGTACGTCGTTTCCGAATATGCAACATGCGCCGTGGTGACATTCACACTGAGCGCCTTCTTGTTGGCGATCAGTGTCGTGCTTCTCACGATCAAGGACCGACTGGAGAACCGAAGGGGTACGTCGAGGGCCTTCCAAAAGGCCGCCACGCTTTTTGGGCCCCTGCCGGCGGCTGTTGTGGCACGACACAAGAGGTCTGGCCGATAGGGGAGCCCTTGTTTCGTTGGTGCTGGCAAGAGGGGACCGCCGGCTGTTTTTGAGGTGAGTGAGATAGCAGAGGAGTTGACGCGCCATGCCTTTAATTCAACGCATCCTTTGTCCCATTGATTTCTCAGGATTTTCGGTGTTGGCTTTTGACTATGCGCAGTCGGTCGCTTCGCATTACAAAGCCACTCTATTACTGCAACATGTGGTCGATTCGCTGAGGCCCTACTACCCTTACCATGCTTTTCCGGACTCGTTCGATGAAATCTGCCGAAAACTCCGCGCCAACGCCGTGGAACAGCTTCAGGAGTTTGCCAAAACGAACAATTGCTGCGGCGTACACACCCAAAGCAGCGTGCAGGACGGGGATGTAACGGGCCTGATTCTCGAAGTTGCCGAGGAGAGAGCGGTGAACTTGATCGTGATGGGAACGCACGGTTTGCGAGGGATTGACCACCTGACACTGGGATCGGTAACGGAAAAAGTGTTGCGAAAGGCCCCGTGTCCGGTGCTGGCCGTATGCAAGCCAGCCCACGATTCTGTCACTCAGGCGGGAGCGCCGCACTTGGTCGAGGTACATCGGGTAGTCTGCTGCACCGATTTTTCGGAACCTTCAGAGCAAGTTTTGGAGCACGCCGTCTCCCTGGCGGCGAAGTACTGTGCGGAACTCAGTTTGCTTCACGTAATAGAGCACATGTCGAGCTCTTCCGATGTCGAAAACGAAACGGCGAGAGCGCTGGAAGGCCTGGAGAAACAAATCTCCCCCTGGGCGCGCCAGAACATCGTGACAAAGCTTGTTGTGCGGATCGGCAAAGCCTATCAACAAATTGTCCAGCTTGCTTTGGAGTCGCAAACCGACTTGCTCGTCATGGGTGTGCGGGGGCGGCATGCCTTGGATCTCGCAGTATTCGGTTCGACAACCTACAGGGTGGTGCAGTCAGGCCCCTGTCCGGTGCTGGTGGTTCACATTGCGAAAGACCGTGAAGGGAACATGGGCAAAGCCTAGATCGTGGAGGGGCGGAGTCTTAGCCCTGCCGTATCACAACGAGGAGCGGAACCGCGCTCCAGGGTCTAGACCCTCCAAACACTCTCCGCAGCAGGGCTAAACCCCCGCCCTTCCGCCAGAATCCACAGATCGCTCATCTCTGTGGCTACCCACCATGGGCGGGGTCAAGAGTTCGGTGACGCGTTGGAGACGCGCTCCCCGAAAGGGCCCAATCAGAAACAAGGAGTCCGAGCGATGGAGAAACAAGCGAACCTGTGGACCATCATGCTTTCGGGAGGCGACGGTGATCGTCTGAGGCCTTCTGTACAAAGGCGGTCGGCACGCCCGCCATGCAACCTACAATTCGCGAAGTTCGCGAATTCGCGAGGGAATCCTGCCCTTCTGATCCGTGAACTCCAGCATTTTCAATGGATTAGCTCTGGCCTTCGCATTGCCCTTTGACAGAGTGCGCCCACAACACGATCGCGCAAGAAAGCGGTGGAGAAAGGCATAGAAGAACAGAATGTGCACAGACATAAACATGATGAAACAGGCAATCCATGACAAGTTCGAGACCCAAATCAAAATCGCTGAGGCGAAGCTGGACATGGTCAAAGCCCAAGCTGAATCTGCTAAAGCGGACGCCGAAATTAAGGTAGTTGCCGAACTGCTGGCCGGGAAGAGAGCGCTCCAGCTTGAGCTGAAGGCGCTGA
>JBELAJ010000618.1:0-4849 GCA_049508935.1 Terriglobia bacterium
CCAAGGATTACGAACGGTCGGCCGAGCTGCAGCCATCGCCGGTGGGCTATCTGCTTCTGGCGCAGGCCCTCGAGATCGGCGGGCAGGCAGAGGCGGCCCGTGCGGCGCAGTCCCGAGCCGCCCGGATGACCCAAGATCTCAGCGACGATATCGCTGTCGTGCGGCAACTATTGGAAAACTAGAGCGGATTCCGAGGTGTAACCCACCTCCGGTCTGTTTCACCCGTCGTGGCTACCCGTAGAGACGCGGCAAGCCGCGTTTCCGGTGTTCACGCGGCGCGGCGGTTCCGGATATCGCAACCGTGAACCCGCAATTACAGAACAGCAAGAGCACAGGTAGCAGCCAAGGACAGGAACGAGTTCCGCGGTGATAGTCCCAACTCAGCCCGGCAGAGCCAAACGCGCAGTACCTCAGGTAAAGCAGCACACCTGCAAACGGTGGATAGGCCCATGGTTTCCCGCTGAAGTTAACGACAGAAACGTCGGTGCGGGAAATCTGGTGGTGCTGAACTACGTAGCGTCCATCGCAAGGTGCCAGGCCATGTCGGAGTCCCCAACGGTGTGCAAGCCGGCGCACAAAGCTCTGAGCAGCACCATCAGAATGAAAATCGACCTGACAAACTGGATAGGCCTTCTTAGCGGAAAAGCCGATAGTTAAAGATAGCTTCCTATGAATGAGAGCAACCTCAGGTGAGTATCGCACCACGGGTTCAACCGGTTCTACCACATTCTTCGGTTACCCGTTCGTGGCCTTAGCGGTGATGCACTCTAGCGTGGCATGCCGTGCACAGCGTGATCAAATTTTCCTCTACATGGGCTCCCGAATGGCTGCGGAATTCTCTGTGGTGCACCTCAAGATTCGACATCGTGCCACAGAATTGACACCTCCAACCATCGCGACGCAGGATCTGCTGGCGCAGAGTTCCATACGACGAGGCGTCCAGCCGCGAGGGAGCAGCTCTTGGGCGAATCATTCTCAGGACGCCTTCTCACCCAGGTTTTCGAGGAAAGCCTGCTGCTGTTCGCCGGGCAAGAACTTGTAGTAGCGTGAGATCGAGTTGAGCAGGATCTCCGGGTCGCCATTGTCCAAGTGCGCGCCAGCCAGGAAGTCGGCGCAGATCATCTCCAGACAGTAACCGCGCGATTTGTCCGTGCCCAACATCAGGGCTGCCGTCTCGATCGCTTGCTCGATGACCGGGATCTGGCTCTTGTAGACTTTGAAGTAGATCAGCTCCGACTGTTCCTCTTCCTTTCCTGTCAGTTCCTTCTCCACTGCCCGCCGGAAGTCCTCCTTCGGCAGGGCACGAGCTTTGTGCAACCAGGTTGCACAATCGAAGTCCTGCCCGTCCCTACGCGCCACCTTCGCCAGCTCTAGCCCCTTCGTCCATCCCACCTCTTTCAGTTCGCGTCTCGCCTGCGGCGGCAGGTGCTCGTGGATGGACATCAAGTAGTAGGCTTTCCTTCTCGATTCCGGAAACCGCCTCGCCAGAAACTCGTCAAACGACTTCAGATTCTCCAGCCTCCAGTACTGTCCCGCCCGCACCTCGCATAGATACCTGCCAAGCTCGACGAAACGGGTGTCGCGCTCTGCCTCTTTCTGTCTTTCCCACGCCAGGATCTCGTCGATCTTGGTGAGGACAAACAGTGCTCGCTTGCGATTGAGCTTCGGCGGCATCGGCGGATACCTAGTAAACAAGTTCGTCAAACAGACCAAGATCGACTCCCGGTTTGCGCACGAGGCCGGCCTCGACCAAGTCGCGCTTATCGAGACAGAGCCCGATGAAGGGACAGGTTGTACACGGATTCTGTGGAAAGCGGATGCCACTGTGCGGCAGGAACAGTCCGGACTCGATCCGTCGCACCGTGTCTTCGACCAGGGTTGCGAACTCTTGTCGCTGCTCGTCAGAAATGGTGGCTCGGAGGTACTGAACTTCGACGAGACGCTTGCGCACGAAAACAACTTGGGCAACTTCGTCGATGCCCGTCATCCACGAATAGCAGACGAGTTGCGGGTCAAGCGCTGAAATGCCGGCCGGCTCTTCTGGATATCGGGCAGAAGTCGTCTTCCACTCCAGCAGGCAGGGTGTGCCGTCCAGTTCACCAATGGCATCGACGTAAGCGACAAAACTGTTGCCGGACGCCAAGATCCGATTGAACTGAATCTGCTGGGTGGAACGAGGACGGCGAATGCGAATGCGGCCGTCCTGTGCGAAGCGCTCAAGCAACTGGATGCCTTGTTGCAGCATGCGGTCCCAGGTGTCGTTGCCGGAGTAGGTCAGGCCCATGTCCTTGCACGCGCTCCACTGCTCGAACAGCACCGCCGCCGGGTCCTCGCGGCGAAAAAGTGCGGCGATGGCCCGTTCAAAGGCTCGGCCAAAGAGCATGGCGGCGCGCGTGTCTTTCTCTTGCCAGCCATCGAGGTAGCGGTGCCGATAACGGCGCGGACAGCTCAGGTACTGGCTGATCTGGGTGTAGGAGTAGGTCATCGGGTTGCCTCACCAGTGTTGGAGCGAGAAGAAGTCCACGCTGGACCTGCGGACAGTTCTTCCCACTGGCTGGCTGGGGCGAAGCCGTCGAGGTTGATGAGCGAAATGCCGTTAATCACGGTGTGGCTGATCTTGACGACACCACGGAGTCCGGGCAGAGCCTTTTCATCGACCTGTTCGTGGGCCAGAAGTTCCGGGTCATAGAGGAAATCGCGCAGGAACCAGCCCAGCTTCCACATCGCTTTTTGCGTGCAGTAGAGACGGCCGACGATGGACTGCCCGGCGGAGGCGCGAGGTTCAAGGATGGAGAGTCGGAGGACGTAGAAGGGTTTGTGGGCGTGCCAGCGGAACTGGGCGCCATCGACGCGCACGAGGAATACTCCGTCAGGAATCTCTGGACGAGAATCGCGGGCAGTCTCGGCGAGGCCTGGGACCTGGCGTTTCATGCGACCACCTCCTGCGTCGGGCGCGTGTAGCTATTGAGTTGGCAGAGCAGAGCGTTGCGGTCCTTCTCGGCCCAGTCGGCTAGTTGCAGGACGAAGTTCTCAACCTGTTCCCTGCTGGCGTCTCGGAGGGTCTTTGTGCCGCAGAAGTCGACGGCATAGGCCTTTACCAGTTCGGGATCGAGCTTGTGCTGACGGATGATCTGGCAAAGGCGGTCGCGGACCTTCGGGCCACCGCCGTTCCCGTTTCCATTCGCGTTTTGTGGCGGAAACTTTTCAACCGGATTCGGAATCGTCCCAATCTCCTCGACCGAGCAGAGGCCGATGCCGTAGGCCTTCCGCAGGGCGCGGTTGACGGCTCGCGTTTCGGCCACACGCATCTCTGCTCCGCGGACGAGCGAGGAGACATTGGACGGATCGGCATCACCATAGCCGACAAAGCCGGAGGAGCCCTTGGAAGGGAAAACCGTTGCTTTGAGGACGAACCGATTCGCCGCCGAATCGCACAGCGAATTGACAGCTTCTACATGAATGCCGCTGCATCTCTTGCGACGCGCCAGCCGCAGCAGTCCTGTGTGCGTTACGTAACAGTTGCCGTTAATGATTTGGAGTTCGCCCGCCTTAAAGGAAAACTGAAAGTCTCTCGTGAGGGAGGCGAGAAGATCAATGGCACGGGATGAGAAAGGCGCAGTTCCCTTGGCAATCCGAACATTTTCTCGAAGCAATTTCTTGAATTTTGGAACCGGTTTGGTGGCAGATTTACATGTGGGACGTTTCATTAAGCCTCCTGTGTTATCTAGAGATAACATATATCACATTGTTAACTTTGTCAAATGCTGTTGCTCGGCGATTACGCAAAAGCTATATTTGGGGGTGGCCAAGACCGAATTCATAGCTTTTCGGGTTGCTCCGGAACTCAAGCGCGAGCTACAGCGCATAGCGGACGACGAGCAGAGGGCTCTGTCTCAGGTTTGCGAGATGTTCCTGTACGAAGGTGTTGAGGGCTCGAAGAAGGAGGGGCCCAAGTTCATGCAGCGCTTGGTCGCCAAACAGAAGGCCAGGGTCAAAGATTCATAAACCCTGGCACGGGCAAGCCGAACGGCGCCCCGTCGAGTGGACCACACTTCAGGCTTCGTTGTTGCGGATGATGTCGCGTCGCACATCGGCGTACCGTTGAAAAGGTGTTGGGCAGAACTGAGCTTCCGTCATCCTTCCGTTTTACTTCGACGGATACTCTCTCTTGAGTGTGGCGGGGCGTGTCCCGTTTCCTAGGTGTGCTAGTGTTGCACCAACTTGTGTGGGCCACTGCCCGGCTCCACCGTCGGGTGGGTGCTCCGCGAAAGTCTGGGCGGCAATGCACTCAGGCGTGGCGTGCCGTGCACACGGTCGCCCCTCTTCCTTCCAGTGCTCGTTATACGTCTGGGTGTGCTGGGTTACCCAGGTAAACATATCCTTTGTGGCTGCCTCTACCCAAGCGGCATCGCCCTTCGAAGCCTCCAGCTTTTGCTCTTTCGCGCCCTCAGCTTCGTACGTTCTTGTCTGTTCGGAGGCTTGCAGATCCATTGATTGCCGCACCGTCGCCGGCCTCCAGAAATCGACGTAGTCGAGGAGGTGTCTCTCCGGTTTCCGAATAGGTTTTGAGTTCTTCGGTTGTCCATCCGTAGAAGTTCTCGAGCTCCTTGATATTCCGTGCTCTGAGGAGGAAGATGTCCGCCAAGCCGAGCACCGCAGACACTCGCGTACTCCCTAACTGAGCGGGATCTTGCGCGATGTCGGCCAAGATCATGATGATGTCGTTGTGTCTTGGCTCAGCGTGAAATGGAGAAGCGGCGTTCTCCGTTAGTGAGTATTCCGCCCTTCGGGCGGGGATTTTCAAGGCATGAGGGTCTATCGTCCGATGACTTTCTCCCGCCAACGTGCA
>JBELAJ010000619.1:0-4843 GCA_049508935.1 Terriglobia bacterium
GGCTGCCGGCCTCCCGGAATCGAGGCTCGTGGTCTTCCTGCCCTCGGGTGGAAAGTACGTGCGCGGTCCGGAGCTTCCATTCCCGTGTGCCGACATGAAGCCCGGCATCCTGTCCGGAGAGGTGCGCGATCTGGTTGGGGACGGAGTCGAGTGCCTGATCACCCGCGAGCCATTCCGCAAGGGGCCCGAGATTCTGGGAGTAAACATGGCGATCCGCCGCCTCGAGCACGGAGAGTTCTCGACGCTCTGGACGGCTCCGCTCAAGTCGCGCAACCTCGGCTCCTTCCCACGCGACATTCAAAAGCTCCAACCGCCGGAGAAGAATGTCGGCGCGCCTGGTACGGTAACCCTTGCTGAAGTGGAGTTCCAGCCGAGCGGAAAGATCACCATTCCAATTTGGAAAGCGACGATAGGCTTCTTCGCAGTCGGTCATGACAAACCCTCAGAATCCGTAGAAGTCACGAAGGCCTGTGCCTGGGACGGCTCGAAGTTCGAGTCGATTCAATAAGGGACGCCCGGGTGTTTAGAAGGCGCGAGGAAAACTCGGAATGCGTCATCCTGAGCGAGGCGAAGGATCCCTGCGGTGGTTCCTGATTCGTTGGACTCTGAGAAACTGCGCGTCAGGTAGTGTCCTAAATGTGGGTTGGTGATTGCCTGTGATCTCTCAGCCCTGAAAGGGCGGCCTAGCAAAGCCCAGGCGAACGGCCTGGGTGGAAGCGGTAAGAGAATGTTTCATTTCCGGCCTCAAGCCCTGCAGGGGCGCGATAGCTGCACATTTTGTAGGTCGCCCCTTCAGGGCTCGGGCCGGAAAACCGCCTCCTCTCCCAGGCCGTTGGCCTGGGCTTTGCTAGGCCGCCCCTTCGGGGCTGTGAGTTGCAGGCGAAGTCCAGCTTCAAGTTTAAGACACCGGGCAACACACATTAGGACACTACCGCTCGCCATTGGCAGTTGAGTAAACCCCCGGACTGACATATAATGAGTGTGGGGCAAAAGACAAAATGCAAAAAGCTAAAACTTTAGGCGAGCTGAAGAGTTCTCTCTACAGAAGTGTCAGCGTCCGGGACGAGATGCGGGCCAACCTGCTGTGCAAGCTTTCGGAAGGCACGCCGCTCTTCCCAGGCATCATCGGCTTCGACGATTCGGTGATCCCCCAGATTGCCAACGCTATTCTCTCGCGGCACAACTTCATTCTGCTCGGTCTGCGAGGCCAGGCCAAAAGCCGCATCCTGCGCTCGCTCGTCACGCTTCTCGATGATTCCATTCCCTACATCGCCGGCTGTGAGATCAACGACGACCCGCTGAGCCCCCTTTGCCGGGCCTGCCACGAGCGTCTGGCGGAAATGGGCGACGACACGCCGATCGATTACCTGGGCGCTGAAGATCGATTTGTTGAGAAGTTGGCCACCCCGGATGTAACGATGGCCGACATTATCGGCGATCTTGATCCGATCAAGGCCGCCCGGGGTGGGCACGCTTTGTCCAGCGAGTTGACTATACATTACGGTCTGCTGCCACGCGCTAATCGCGGCATCTTTGCCATCAATGAACTCCCCGACCTGGCCGGTAAGATTCAGGTAGGGCTGTTCAACATTATGCAAGAGGGCGATGTGCAGATTAAGGGCTACCCAGTGCGCCTTCCGCTCGACGTGGCGCTGGTGTTCACCGCTAACCCGGAAGATTACACCGCGCGCGGCAAAATCATTACTCCCCTCAAGGACCGCATCGGTTCCGAAATTCGTACGCATTATCCCGCTTCCCTCGAGCACGCCATGGCGATCACCGCCCAGGAGGCCTGGACCGATCGCGACGGCCGCACCAAGCTGGTGATCCCCGAATTCTTAAGGGAGATTGTGGAGAGCGTGGCCTTCGTGGCGCGGCAGGAAAAGCGAGTCGACAAGCGAAGTGGCGTGAGCCAGCGCGTGCCCATCACCTGCCTCGAAAACGTGATCAGCAGCGCGGAATATCGCGCCGTGAAGAACCACGAAGACAAGACCGTTCCTCGCCCCTCGGATATTTACACTGCCATGCCGTCTCTGACCGGCAAGGTGGAACTGGAATACGAGGGTGAAATGCGCGGCGCCGACAGCGTGGTGCGCGACATCATTCGGCAGGCTACGGCTCGCGTCTTCAAGAAGTACTACGATGGAGTTCCGCTGCATTCGATCGTGCAGTGGTTCGAGCTGGGCGGGACACTGAAGTATTCTCCGAACGCTTCCGCCGAAGAACTCCACGGCCATTTCAAGAAGATCCAGGGTTTGCTCGAACAGACCCAGCGCCTGGGGATCAAAGCAAAAGACGACCCCGGGCTCCTGGCCTCGGGCGCGGAGTTCATCCTCGAGGGGCTCGCGGCGCTCAAGCGAATCAGTCGAAACGAAGAACTGGGCTTCTTCGCGGAAAAGCAACATGCCGAGAGCCCGCCCGAGGAACCCGCTCCCGCGGGACATCGACGGCGGTCGCTGAACTAACTTCGGTGCTGTTATGAAATTCGTTAAGTACGGCAAATACGTTCCCAATCCCTTCGACGATCTGAGCGCTGAAGACCTGCTGCAACTCCTTCAGGACTTTCTGCTCGACAGCGGCTTCTACAACCAGTATTCCAACTTCTATGAAATGGATCCCGAGCGCACCATGGAGCAATTGCACCAGGCGCTTCTCGAAGCTCTTCAGCAGCAGGGAAAAATTTCTGACGAGCTGCTGAAGCAAATGTTCGAGAATTGGGAGGATTATCAGAAGTCGGAACTGGCCGAGCGCATCAACCAGTTGCTCGAACAACTCGCGGAAGAAGGCTACATCAGGATCGAGCAGCCCAGTACCGAGCAAAGCGAATCAAAGGAGCCGGGGCAGGGGCAGTTGATGGAAGGCGAGGGCAAGGCCAAGTTCGAGGTTACGGACAAGGCCCTGGATTTTCTTGGCTTCAAAACCTTGAAAGACCTGTTGGGCTCCTTGGGCAAATCGAGCTTTGGGCGGCACGACACTCGCGAACTCGCAACGGGCGTCGAGGCAGATGGTTCCAGCCGGCGCTACGAGTTTGGGGATACGCTGAACCTGGATGTCAACGCCACGCTTCTTTCCGCGATTCAGCGCAACGGCCTCAAGATTCCCCTCGACCTCACCTATCAGGACCTTCAGGTCAGGCAATGCGAGTACCAGAGTTCCTGCGCCACCGTTTTGATGCTGGATTGCAGCCACAGCATGATCCTCTACGGCGAGGACCGCTTCACTCCTGCCAAGAAGGTCGCCCTGGCGCTTACTCACCTGATTCGAACCCAGTACCCGGGCGACACGTTGCACTTGGTCTTATTTCACGACTCGGCGGAAGAAGTACCGCTGAACGACCTGGCCCGTATCCGCGTGGGTCCGTATTACACAAACACCCGCGAAGGCTTGCGGATGGCGCAGAAGATCCTCTCCCGCCAGAGGAAAGACATGCGCCAGATCGTGATGATTACTGACGGCAAGCCGTCGGCGCTGACCCTCGAAGACGGGCGGATTTATAAGAATTCCATGGGTCTGGATCCGCTGGTAGTTTCGGAAACTCTGCTCGAGGTTGCGCGCTGCCGCCGCAACGGAATTCTGATCAATACTTTCATGCTGGCTTCAGACTACAGTCTGATTAACTTCGTCCAGAAGGTCACGGAAATCTGCCGCGGCAAAGCCTACTTCACCACTCCATATACCCTCGGGCAATACCTGTTGATGGATTACCTGCAAAAGAAGGTCAAACACATTCACTGACTGGTGGATGGTGGCTAGTGATCGGTAGTGAGGACGGGTCACAGGCCGCGAGACGCTTCAAGCGGTTAAAAACGCGGGAGAGAGATAGCGAAAAACTCGGAAGCATAGAAGAAGTAAGGTGTTCCGGTTCGCGAAAGACGCGCGGCGCGAGATATCGTTCCCGGTCCAGCCGGTAGACTTCAATGGTCCGCTGGTCGGGATCGACGATCCAATACTCAGTAACGCCGTGCCGGGCATAAGCCTTGAGCTTGACGCCTCGGTCGCGCTTGGAAGTGGTTGGGGAAAGGATCTCAATCACCAGGTCGGGAGTGCCTTCCACCCAGGTTTTCAGGATGTCGCGATGTTCGTTGAGAACCACAAGTAAGTCGGGTTCCAGAACGTCAAAGTCGCTCAGGATTACGTCCATTGGAGCATCGAAGATTTCACCGACGGGATTGGCTTCCAGATAATTTGCCAGAGCCAACTCAATTCTTCTGGAAATTCTCTGGTGGTCGAGGTTAGGCGAAGGCGTCACGAAGAGTTCCCCTTCGACGATTTCACGCCGTTTTCCATCGTCTGGCGCCTCCAGGAGATCAGCGTGGGTGAACTTCGTGCTGATTAGCATAGCGGCATTATAACACGATAGGAGAGAAACGCCGACCGCCGCTTTTCCCCGCGGATGCGCCGACGCACACAACCACCCTTGCCTGCGGACCGAGGTCTATTGGTTACGGTGTCCGAACTTGCCCTGAACTAATGCTTGCTGAGCTTAGCAGCCATGCTCAGGAGTAGCTTGCGATTGGCGCTGGACATGCTTTCAAACATCTTCACCAGCCGTTTGACGGGTTTCCCCGAGCCAACCTGCTCAGGAACCTTGGGTGCACTGGGTTTGCCCTCGTCGTGAAACAAGAGCTGATACGGCTCGATCTCCAGTGCTTTCGCAAACTTCTCCAGAGTTGAAAGGGAAGGGGCAGTATAGCCGCCTTCTACACGTGATATGTATGAACGCAAGAGACCGGACCGTCTTTCTATGTCACCTTGCGATAAGCCCTTTGCTTCGCGCAGCGCTCTTAGTCTTTTTCCAAGTTCCATACAGTAATTAAATCAGAATTGAGCACAAGAGTCAATC
>JBELAJ010000062.1:0-22717 GCA_049508935.1 Terriglobia bacterium
GGGCTGAGGCGGCGCAGGCTGCGTTTCTGAAAATTGATCGACTGCTGCAAACATTTTGAGTACAAGTGCCCGTTTTCGGCCTAATTTGAAGAGAAACACTGAAATTCACGCCGGATTCAAGTTCTATGGAGAGTGAGGAGACTTGTCGAGGGGGTACCACGGTTCCTGTCATTCCGAGCGAAGCGAGGAATCTCGCTCTGGCCTTCTTGGAGCGGTCTGCCCGACGCAGAGCAAGATTCCTCGCGGAGTTTACCCTGAGCAGGCAGAGCGAGATCCTTCGCTTCGCTCAGGATGACAGCGAAGGGCCCGGAATGACAGAGCCGAGGCGTCTTCATACAGACCCCAGGGGAGAGGGCTGACTTCTCCTCCTAGCGCCCCAGGCGTTTCGAGCGATGAAACAAAACACCAATGCCGAGCGAACTTTCGACTCTCAACTCTCGACTGTCGACCGCTCTCTCCGTCGCGAACTGACCGTCACCAACGGCACCGCCATTGTGGTCGCGAACATGATTGGGGCGGGAATCTTCGGCATCACCGGCTTTCTGGCCGGCGATCTCGGCAAGCCTTATCTGGTGCTCGGCATCTGGCTGGCGGGTGCTCTCGTGGCCTTGGCGGGCTGTCTGTGTTATTCCGAGCTGGCTATCAATCTTCCCCGATCGGGAGGGGAGTACGTTTACCTGCGCGAAGCTTGGGGGCCGGCCTGGGGATTTCTGAGCGGCTGGATTTCATTCTTCGCAGGTTTTGCCGCGCCCATTGCCGCCGCAGCGCTGCTGTTTTCCGAGTATCTGGCGCACTTCTATCCGGCGTTCTCGCCTGGCTCGCCAACGGGATTGACGTCCTCCGCGAAGTGGATTCACACCGGCGCCGGAAGCCTGCTGGCGGTTGGGGTGGTCGCCGCCTTTGCGGTTGTCAATATCCTCGGGGTGCGTTTTGCCGCTAAAATCCAGAATGTTCTAACTGGATCGAAGATCGGAATCCTGGGCGCTTTCCTGGCGCTGGCCTTCCTGGTAGGGAAGGGAAGCACCGCCCATTTCTCGGCGGAGGCAGTCAGGACCTCACATCACAGCCTGGGCGCGCAATTCGCAGTTTCGCTGATCTTCGTGATGTTCGCCTACAGCGGCTGGAACGCCGCAACTTACGTGGCCGAGGAGATGAAGACGCCGGAACGGACCCTGCCCGCTTCTCTCGTTGCGGGAACCTTGATTGTGGCGGCGTTCTACTTTGCCTTGAACGTGGCGTTCATCTATGCCATGCCTCTCGAAACCATGAAGGGCATCGAGCGCATCGGCGCGGCGGCAGCGACGGCGCTGTTCGGAGGGAAGGGGGGCGACACCTTCAGCGCCGTGATGTCGATTGGGCTGCTGTCCACGGTGAGCGCCATGATGATCGTGGGGCCGCGGGTCTATTACGCCATGGCTCAAGATGGCTGCTTTTTTGCCGGGGCCGCGCGCGTCAATCCACGCTCGGGGACGCCTGTGCAGGCAATTCTCTGGCAGTCCCTTGCGACCGCCGCGATGATCCTCACGGGTAGCTTCGAAAGCCTGCTGTATTACATCGGCTTCGCATTGGTTTTGTTCGCCGCCTTGGCGGTGTTGGGCATGATGCGCCTGCGCAAGCGGGCAGGATGGAAACGGCTTGGGGCTGCAAGCTGGGCGTATCCGCTCATCCCTTCAGTGTTTGTGGGCGCAAGCGCCTGGATGCTCGTCTACACTATGGCGCTGCGGCCTAAGGAGTCCGGGTTCGGATTGCTGACGATGGCGGCCGGCATGCTCGTCTACCGCTGGTTTTTCCGACGCCGGGGCGCGGCTTAAGCTTCACCGCAGAGCGGTAGGGGCGGCTCGCGAGCCGCCCCTACAGGAGACTCATCATGGCTGAAACGGACATGCACGAAATACTCGGCAAACAATATCGCGCTTCGATGGCGATGCTGAAGGAAGCAATCACCAAGTGTCCGGAATCACTCTGGCTTGCTCCCGAGTACCCAAACAAATTCTGGCACATCGCTTACCACGTGCTTTATTGCACCCACATGTATCTGCAAAATTCCCACGAAGCATTCACCCCATGGACAAAGCATCGTGAGAACTACCAGTGGTTGGGCCGCCTTCCTTGGCCGCCGCACGAAGAGCCCAAGATCGGCGCGCCTTACACAAAAGAGGAAGTCCTCGAGTACGTTGAGGTTTGCTGGCGGGAGATTGAGGCGAAGGTGCCGGGCCTGGATTTCAACGCGCCCTCAGGGTTCTACTGGCTTCCATTCAACAAACTGGAACTGCAACTCTACAATATCCGGCACATCCAGCATCACGCCGGCCAATTGATCGATCGGCTCAGGACTGGCGCGGGGATCGGAATCGGGTGGGTCGTGGCGGTTTGAAGCGTCGCGGAGTGCGGCAGCGAAGCTGCCGCCGTTTGGCTAGGGTTCCACGGCGGCAGCTTCACTGCCGCACTCCAAGGCGCTGAAAGAGCGCGCCATACGTTAATAGTGGTATCGCGCTTGAAGGAAGTCGATGCGCTGTCCGCTGACCTTGTAGACCAGCTGGTGTTCCTGTGTGATTCTTCGCGCCCAACAACCCGCCAACATGTATTTGAGCGGCTCGGGCTTTCCGATGCCGGTAAACGGATCGCGGAGCACTGCTTCTGCAAGCTCCAGGATGTGGAGAGCGACTCTGCGGTCCGTCTCGACCCAGTGACGCAGGTCCTCGCGGAACTGGGGGTGGAACACCGCTTCGCGCTCAGCGGGTGGTGTCAAGTCCCAACTCCTGACGCAAATCCCCCACGGATTCCGGCTTGCCGGCGCCGCGCTCAGCCCGTCGCAAGGCTGCCAACAGGCGTCGAGCGTTCTTGGGTGAACGAAGCAAATGGGCCGTTTCTATGAGGCCCGCAAGTTCGTCAGCGGGAACCAGTGCAACGTCTTTGGAGTTCCTCCGGCGCACAATGACAACTTCCTGGTCCTCCGCCACCTGATTAAGAACGGAAGCAAGCCGCTGTCTAAGGCTCGTGTAAGTGGTCTCGACTGCCAATGTACACCTCCAGAGCCATTGTACAGCTTTCCTGTACCAGGTGTAAACCCCTGGCTCCTGACGGTGGTGTTACAGTTTGATGTAGAGGCGGCTTTACGCCGCAAGTTGGCAAGGTAAACTCGCCGCTACATCCGCAAAGTGCACCATTACCTTCTTGACACCAGGCTGCTGCTCGGCTCACCGAGCCCTGAGGGGTTCGATTGGATTCCCGCCTTCGCAGGAATGACCTGCCCAGTGGGGGTTCTGAGCGCTGAGGAGGCGTGCAAACTGGTTGACGCGGGCGTGCTCGAGGGAACTGTGGCGCGCGGCCGTAACATAGGGAACGAAGAGGAAAGGCGCGGCCAGGATGCTGAGGAAGATGTTCCGCAGCCGAATCCCCGCAGGGAGTTCACCATTCCGGACCCCGAAGACGGCGGGGTAGTAGCGCAGCACCACGCCGTAAATGTCGGCTGCCAGCGAGAGATGGTTGGAATGCGCCCCGCACACCTGGCTGCGGCCGCTGCGGATGGCTTGCAAGAACTCCTCCCGATTGGAAGCGGGGCAAACCGTATAGGTTCGCCCCAGCCGGCGCAGGGTGTGTGAGTCACTGCCCCCGATGATCCCGACCGTGCGTCCGCCCTCACGGAGAGCTTCCACGAGGCTGGCGATCAGGTTGTTGTGGTCGCGCTCCTGGGTGCCGTTTCGGACCTCGAACACGTCAAACAGTTCCGACATGCGTTCGGTGAAAGTCTGCACGCGCGCCAGGTCCGCGAAGTCGTGGAAAAAGTGGTTCAGGTCAAACAGCAGATTTTGTTGGCGGAGATAAAGAACGAGTTCTTCGGCGTTCGAGCGCAGGCGCTGGATTTCGCGGTGCTGCGCCTCGTTCAACCCGTAGACACCGATATGAACGGTGTGCTTGAATTTTGGAAAAGTGGCGCTGACTTCCTCTCCAGTGATGAAGTCCTCGCGCTCGCCCAGGCGGTTGAGCAGTTCCAGGCAGCCGTCGATAGAATCGTGGTCGGTGATGGTGACGAAGTCCATGCCACGCTGCTTGGCCGTCGAATAGACGTCCAGCGGCCGGGAATAGCAATCCCTGGCGCGCAGGAAGCGAAGATGCTTGACCCGCCCCGAGTGAAGGCTGTGACAGTGCATGTCCGCCTTCAGCAGTAACTTAAGTTGTCCCTGACCCACAAGATGCTATATTAGAAAGCCCAGCAGCATACGGCAAGACTTTTTTGGATGGTGTCCCAAATGTGGGTTGGTGATTGCCGATGATGTCTCAGCCCCGAAGGGGCGGCCTAACAAAGCCCAGGCCAACGGCCTAGGTGGAAGTCGTAAGAGGATTTTTCATTTCTGGCCTCAAGCCCTGAAGGGGCATGATAACTGCGAATCCCGCAGGTCGCCCCTTCAGGGCTCGACTCGAAGAACCACCTGCTTTCCCAGGCCGCTTGGCCTGGGCTTTGTTAGGCCGCCCCCTCGGGGCTGTGAGTCGCAAGCGAATATCAGTTGCGAGCTTTAGACACTGGGCCAACACAGATTTAGGACACCACCCTTTTTGGGGCGGAGTAGTTGCGTGCCGGCAACTTCAGCAATCGTCAATCGACCATCGTCAATCGTCCATTCCCCGATTCTCGCCAGTTTGGTCGCGATCCTATCGCTCGCGGCCGCTGCTTTGGGCGCGTCGGAGCCGATTCAATACCAACTCGACTTGCGCAACCCCGCCTCGCACCAACTCGAGGTCGAGATGGCCGTCGCCACGGCCTCGTCGGGCACGGAATTCCAACTCCCGGCCTGGAACAATCTCTACCAGATCCGCGACTTCGCGCACACCGTCAGTGACGTGACTGCGGAATGCGACGGACAAACGGAAAAACCAACGCGAGTTGACCTCGACACGTGGAAGTGGGCGGCCAAGTCCTGCGCGAAGCTGACACTTCATTACAGCGCATACGTATCAGGACCCACGCCGTTTTCAAGCGACTTGGACGGCACGCATGCCTTTCTGAATTTTGCCAGCATGCTTTTTTATCTGCCCAAGGAGCGCGAACGAGCCGTACACGTCAAGCTGCTGCTGCCTGAGGGATGGAAGGCGGCGAGCTTGCTGGAAGAAGATGCCAACGGGTTCTCCGCGCCGAATTACGACCTGTTGGTCGACAGCCCGGTAGAAGCCGGGCAGTTCCAGGAGTACAGCTATAACCAAGGCGGAGCCACTTACCGTGTCATCGTGCACGCGGACACCAAGGATTATTCTTCCGAGCGCCTGCTGACATCGCTGGGCAAAATCACGGCCACCGAAACCGCCCTGATGCGCGACGTGCCGTTTTCCCGTTACACGTTTATTTTCCACTTTCCGGACAGCGCTCCCGGCGGGGGCGGCATGGAGCACCGCAACGGGACTGCGATTACGGTGCGGGCGAGGGAAGTCCGCGAGCACTGGGAAGGCGTGGAGAGCGTCTCGGCGCACGAATTCTTCCATCTGTGGAACGTCAAGCGCATCCGGCCCCAGCAGCTTGAGCCGATTGACTACGTGCACGGCAACGACACGCGCGACCTGTGGTTTTGCGAAGGCCTGACCAGCACCTATGGCGAACTCGCGTTGCTGCGAGCGGGATTGATCTCGCGCAAAACCTTCTACGCGCACGTGGCGGAGCAGATTTCCGTCCTCCAATCCCGCCCAGCCCGCTTCTTTCAAAGCGTCGAGGAGTCCGGCCTGGAGGCCTGGTTCGAGAAATACAACGATTACTTCCGGCCCGAGCGCAGCATCTCTTACTACAACAAGGGCGAATTGCTGGGTTTCCTGCTCGACCTCGGCATCCGTCACGCCTCCGGCAACACGGCCGGCCTTGATGATGTCATGCGCCGCTTGAACGAAGAATTCGCCCGCCGCGGACGCTTCTACGCCGACGCGGACCTCGAGCGGGTGATGGCACAGGTTGCTTCGGGCTTTTCGGGTCTGGAAGCGTTTTTCGCAGATTACGTCAGGGGCACGCGCGAACTGGATTACACGGCTTACTTGGGCTACGCAGGCCTGGAACCGGAGAGTCAAGGCCCCGGCACCAGCGCCCAGACCACGTTCCGCTTGAAGGAGATCTCGAATCCTTCGACTGAACAGGTCCGAATCCGAGAGGGTTGGCTGCGCGGGAAGACGAATGGGGAATAGCAAATTATAAATTATAAATTGTAAACTATTAACGTTGCGTACTATACGATGCAATATTGCTATCAAAAGCAAGTATAAATGTGATCATATAGACAGTGATAATTCACAATTTATAATTACCAATTGATAATTGCAATGTTTCGCGCCTTCCTCGTTACGTTTATTACTTTCGCCTACGTTTTGCTGTTCGGGCCGCCGGTCCTGATTTATGGCTTGCTCAGCGGCAACCCCGATGCAATTTACAAAGCCGGAGTGCTGGGTGCTCGAATGGCTCTCTGGTTGGCGGGGGTACGGCTGGAAGTCGAGGGACGCGACCGCATTTTGAGCGGCCGACCCGTGGTCTTCATGGCCAACCACCAGAGCAACTGCGATCCTCCCGCTTTGCTGGTCGTGTTGCCGCAGGTGCTGGTGCTGGTAAAGAAGGAGTTTTTCCGGGTTCCGATTATCGGCAGTGGCATGACGGCAGTTAGGTTCATTCGCGTAGACAGGAAGAACCGGGAACAGGCGTACGATGCGGTCGAACGGGGCGTGCTCGCGATGAAGGCAGGGAACTCGTTTCTGGTTTATCCCGAGGGCACTCGAAGTCCCGACGGCAGGCTGCAACGGTTCAAGAAGGGCGTCTTCGTGATGGCTGTCAAAGCCGGCGCGCCGATCGTTCCCGTCTCAGTCTCCGGCAGCAACAAGATCATGCCTAAAGGCAAGTTCGTGATGCGGCCCGGTCGTGTCCGCATCACCTTCCACGACAGCATCCCCACTGAGGGCCTGACGATCGATGATCGTGAAATGATCATAGACCGGGTTCGTCAAGCCATCCTGACAGGCCTCGAAAAGGACGAATGGCCGGAGGAGTAACCAGATTGCGCGCGTCCGATGCCTTCTAGCTCCATTGCAGGGCTGGCCTTCACGCACTGTGGAAAACCTTTATCGCTTGTCATTCCGAGGCGCCGCAGGCGACGGGGAATCTCGCACTGCCTTGAAACAAAACAGGGCGAGATTCCTCGCTGCGCTCAGAATGACAGGCGATAGGTTTGTCGGCGGCTTCTACATGCCAGCACGACCCGAGTTTCGGCGCTACTTTGCAACCAGGATAATCCATGCGCGCCTTCACCTTGACATTGCCCTCAATGTGAGTGATGCTGAGCAAGATATTCCTCACATCAGGGCACGAGGTGATTATGGGCTGTAAGCACAAAGGCAGCGGCGTGTGTTTTGTCCTCCGGGGGCGGCGCGTCGCGGTGGTTTTTCTTTTCTTCGCTATTCTAGGTTTTGGCGCCGGCAAGGCTTTTCCGCAAGCTCCACCCGCGCCGCCCGCCCCGGACGACGCAAACACTTTCACTTTTGGCGATCAGCAAGTGGGAACCCGCAGCGCGCCTCAAGCTATACATCTTCAGAATACCGGCATTACCGTTCTTGTCATCACCAACATCCAAGCCACGGCGAACTTCGGCGAGACCGACGACTGCCGGCCCTCGGTGCCGGTCGGCGGCCATTGCACAGTCCAGGTAACGTTCGACCCGATGACCACGGGGCCGCTCACGGGCACGGTCACAGTCACCAGCAACGCCGCCAGCCCGCCTTTTGTGTTCAAACTGAACGGGCGAGGCCTGCTCACGGCCCCCGAAGTTTCTCCCTCGAACCTGAATTTTGGCGACCAATCAATAGGTAACGCCAGCGCTCCGCAGACCGTGACCTTTACGAACACCGGTGCCCTCGCCCTGAGCATCACCGGCCTGAATATCTCGAAGGGCTGGTCGCAGAGCAACAACTGCCTTCCTTCCGTTCCTCCCAAGGGGAGTTGCACAGTGCAGGTCAGCTTCCGACCCGGCTCCTCGGGGCCGGTTAATGGCGCGCTGACTTTCAGCGAGTACACGACGAACAGCCCGCAATCCGTGACCTTGAGCGGCACGGGGGTTGGCCCGCTGGTCAGGCTCTCGCCCGGCAACCTGAGTTTCTCCGCCGATGCGGTTTCGACCACCACCGCCGCGAAATCCGTTACCCTAACCAATTCCGGCAACGGTGCTCTGAAAAATCTCATCATTGCCACCAGCGGCGACTTTGCGCAAACCAACGATTGCGGCGGCTCGCTCGATGCCTCCGCGAGTTGCACGATCAATGTCACCTTCACGCCCAAGGAACAAGGAAATCGAAAGGGAACGCTGACCTTGAACGACAACGCGCCGGACAGTCCTCAGAACCTCAGGCTGGACGGGTCGGTGGGCGCGGTCCCCGTGTGGCTGATCACCTCGAGCCTGGCGTTTTCGAACCAGGCGGTGGGAACATCCTCGGCGCCGGTCACCTTGGGGTTGATCGCCCCTCAACCCTTGGACATCTCGAGCATCTCGGTCACCGGCGACAACAGCGACGACTTCAGCTTGAACCAGAATTGCGGCAACTCGCTGGCGGCGAATACGGCCTGCCAGATCACTCTAACTTTCACTCCTAAAGCGGCCGGAGCCCGCAGCGCCAGCGTCTCGATTGCGGATAGTGCCGCCAATAGTCCGCAGACGATTTCGTTGACGGGAACCGGCGTCAGTCCCGCGGCGGGACCTACGGCGCAGCAGTGAGGCGTCGCGGTTGGCGCATACGTTCAACCGGAATTGCGAAGTCGACCTTCGCGCTCACAGACCAACACGTTGAATTCGAATTGCCAGCCTTTGATGGGCCGGAGAAGAGAACGGGTGTTGAGATTATACGGAAATGACCCCTCACCCGGCCCGTTCCGGCTGGTGAAAGCGCCGGCAGCGGGCCACCCTCTCCCCACGGGAGAGGGCTGAAAACAATCGTCGTTGACGGCCCTCTCCCTTGGGGAGAGGGTGGCGAGAGTAGCGAGCCGGGTGAGGGGTTTCTTCCCAACGAGCCTCGCAACTTCGGAACTCGAGTTCGAACGCCCGTGGTTAGGCCGGAGCGCCCCTTGTGACTCAGGAAAGCGCAGTTTACGATTGGCAATTAACACTTAATTCTCGTAATTTGTCGTTTACGTTTGAGAATCCCTTTTCTCCAGCATTTCTCGAACTTTGCGATAGGTCGCGAACATCTGGGGAAGACGCGCGTAGGCCGCAACGCATTTCATCCACTGGGCGTTATCAATGGCGGGAGAGCCAGACATGACACGGCCGGGCTCGACATCGCTGTGGATGCCGGACTGGGCGGAGACAATCACCCCATCGCCGATCGTCACGTGGCCCGCGACTCCGACCTGACCGGTGAGGATAACGTTCCGGCCCACTTTAGTCGTACCCGCAAGACCCACTTGTCCGCAGAGAAGGGAATTCTCGCCCACCTCGCAGCCGTGGCCAACCTGCACGAGGTTATCGATCTTAGCGCCGCGACGGATGCGCGTCTCGCCCACCGCGGCCCGGTCGATACAGGCGTAGGCTTGAATCTCGACTCCATCCTCGATCACCACTGTCCCCGTCTGCATGATCTTGTAATACGAACCATCGTCCTGTCGGGCAAAGCCGTACCCGTCGGTTCCGATGGCCGCGCCATTCTGCAAGGTCACGTCGTCGCCAATGCGCACGAATTCGCGCACCACCGCGTGAGAGTGAGCGAAGAAGCGGTGCCCGATCCTGGCCCCACGGTAAATCACCACGTGGCTCTTGAGCGCGCAATCGTCTCCAATCTCCACGCCTTCTGCGATCACCACGTAGGGCCCGATGGAAGCTTTCCGCCCAAGTTTGACGTCCGGGGCGATGACGGCCGTGGGGTGAATGCCTGCGGGAGGGCGGTAAGGAGCATGGAAAAGCTCGAGGGCCTTGGCAAAAGCAAGGTAGGGGTTCTCCGAGCGTAGCGCCGGTCGTCCCCCGAGGTCCTCGCCCGGATTGGCGATGATGGCCGCCGCGCGGGTGGTTGCGAGGTTGCGAAGATACTTGGGATTAGCAAGGAAAGTCAACTCTCCGGGTCCGGCTTCGTCCATTCCCGCCACGCCCGCGATTTCGAGTTCTTCAGGACCATCAAGCCGGCATTCGAGCCGGGCCGCAATTTCACCGAGTTTCATCTTCTTCTCCTTTTCATCGTCGGTCCCGCCAATACCTTCAGGTGACGCAGGAAGGTTAACAGCGGTGGGCAATTTAGGCAATATGTCGCTGAATTTTGACAAGGTAAGTACGTCGGTGGCTTTTCAGAATTTCCGGGACTTTCCTCTTGCCACGGTGGCAGAAACGAGATACGCTTTGGTGGGTATCTGGTGCTGTTCCAGGAGATTCTATGAAGGAAAATCAGCGCTCCGGGATACGAATTCCGGTTGTGTTGCCAGTAGAAGTGCATTGGAAGAGTCGCGGGGGCCGCATTCGCCGTGTGGAGGGGAAGACAGGAAACATCAGCGGGAATGGGTTGTTCACCATAATCCCGGTCCGCCCTCCTTGCAAAACCACAGTGACGATGAGAGTGCACCTGCCTGAGAACATGACTCCCGTCCCCGTCGAGTTGCTCTGCAACGGCCGGGTTATCCGCTGGAACTGCCCTGGTGAGGCAAGGGGAATGGGGGCGACGATTGACGAGTACGAATTCCGGCCCGCTCGCACCTAAGCCGTTTAACGCTGTTTGAACCGAAGGTGCCGGATTCCAGCCTGTTCAGCCTTCAGGCACGGCGCGGTTCGATGAAAGCAAACTTCCAGCAATCAATCCAGGACCCCGGCGCCGGCCAATCGGGACGGGCTGGTGGGACAGACGAACCAGTGGCGCTGGGACGTGATTCCGGATGAGCGTGCGCAACAGCGCGAAGAAAAAGATCCGAGTTCTCATAGCAGACCGCGAAGGTATCTTCAGGTTTGGGTTGAAAGAACTCTTTGCGGTCGAGGATGACGTGCGCGTCGTCGCGCAAGCGCACACCGCCTCGCAAGTCCTCGAACTCACCAAATCCTTACGCCCACACTTGCTGTTTATTCAATCGGAGATCGTGACGGAAGCAGGCGGCAATCTGTTTTCAGAGCTTCGCCGCGAGGCTCCAAAGTGCAAGATCGTGGTCACCTTTTCCACCGTACCAACCGAAGAGCAGGGCATTCGGTACGTCCAGCTCGGCGCCGCCGGAATCATTCTGAAATCGGTTGAACCGTCGCTGTTCGTAAGGTGTGCGCGCAGAGTTGTATTCGACGACGAGGTTTGGCTGCCGCACAAGCAGGTGGCCACCATGGCGAAGTTCGTGGAGGCTGCCGCAGCACAACCCTTGCGGCCTGTCGACACTTTGACGCAACGTGAGAAGACCATCATCAGCTACCTGATGCAAGGATGGCGAAACCGCGAGATTGCCGGGCATCTGAACATCACCGAACAGACCGTAAAGAACCACCTGCGATCGATCTACGACAAAGTTGGAGTTTCGGATCGGCTCGAGCTGGTGCTTTACGCCATCCATCAGAAGCTGCTGCTTCCCCCCGTGGAGACGGCCGAGACCGCGGCCAGCGCAAAGCCAGCCGAGTAGACTCGCTTAGAATCCAGAAGAAGTGGCGCAGGCGCTCTTGGGTGCGAGGAGGCGCGCTATGCGTCGGCCTTACAGACAGGCAAGAGTGCCTGTCCCACTCCCTTTTCGCCGCTACAGCTTATTCTCGTCTGCGGAAGGGAAGAGGCCGATCTGGCGTTCGGAAGCTGCCGGCTCGCGCCCGCGAATACCCCGATTTCGTGAAAGCTGCCTCACGCGCTGGTCGGGGATAACACCGAGGACGCTGATGTCGCTCAAGGCACTACGAGGAGCGAAGATCTTGAGGTTGTTGGAGTAAAGATCTGCGGGCGTAACCAGAAATCCTTCCGGGCTGAGCTCAATCAAGTTGCCGGGCAGCAGCCCTTCAAGTATTTCTTTATCTTTGAAGGTCATTTGAACCCAGAGGCCAGCCGTGCGGGGTCGGCTCTGAAAGAGCTTGCGCTCTGATCGCTGGGGATTGCCGTCGAATTCCCGCACGAAAAAGACGCCCTTGATTTCCGCCAGGGGGACCGTCAGAGCCCGTCCTTCGCGGTCCAGCATCTCGATGGCGTTGGGTTTCAAATAGCTGGCGGTGTCAACAAAGCCTTTGATTACTTCGCGATCGAGCCTACGGACCACTACTTTCTTGTAGGTCGATTTGTGTTTGTCGTTCACGTAAGAGGCGGTCCGTGAGGTATTTGCTCTGCTGAAATGCAGCTTGGCCACGGCAAACCGCTTGTGCTAGTATAGGGACGGAGCTAAGCCTGTCAAGGTCTTTCGGCGCAAAGTAGTGTCCTAAATTTGCAGGTAGAGCCGACCTTCGGGTCGGCACATGCCCCGCCAGGTGGGGGGCTGCGAGTCAAAACTAGGACACCACCCGGCTCGAAGTCGGAGTGGAGACGCTTGAAGAAGGCTCATAATCTATTGAAAAATAGTCGCTTAGGCGGTTCTGCGCCAGGCTTGCAAGAGGTTACTGACTATCTTGACTACGCCCGCGTCGAGAAGGGCCTTGCCACCAACAGCATCTCGAATTACCGGCGGGACCTTCTGCAGTTTTCGAGCTTCCTGGCCGATCGCGGGGAGGCTCTTGCGGACGCTGTCCGTGATGATGTACGCGCCTTTCTGGCCTCCCTTTATGAGCGGGGAATGAGCGCGCAAAGTGTGGCTCGTCATCTGGTTTCCCTTCGAAATTTGTTCGGGTTTCTAGCGAAAGAGGGCAGGATCAAAGTCGATCCGACGTCGGATGTCGATGCGCCTAAGTTGGAACAAAGGCTACCGAGGTATCTCAGCGTTGACGAAGTTGAAACTCTCCTGGCAAAACCCGATATCTCCACGCCTCGTGGCCTTCGAGACAAAGCGATGCTGGAAGTTCTGTACGCCACGGGCATGAGAGTCTCCGAGTTGGTCGTGGTGCGTTGTGCGGATTTTGAATCGAGCTTGGGCGTGGTTCGATGCATCGGAAAAGGAAACAAGGAGAGGCTAATCCCGGTGGGCAAGTCCGCGTTGCGCGCCGTGGAAGCCTACCGGCAGGGCGGCCGTTCGCAATTCTGCCAAACCGGGAACGAGCCCTTCCTGTTCCTGAACCGCCAGGGCAAGCCCCTGACGCGCGTGGGTTTTTGGAAGATCCTGGCGGGCTACGGGCGTGAGGCAGGCTTTTCAATTCCTTTGGCGCCACACCTGGTCCGGCACTCGTTCGCCACGCATCTTCTCGAACGGGGAGCTGACTTACGTTCCATCCAGCTTATGCTGGGGCACAGTGATATTTCGACGACGCAAATCTATACGCACGTACTGAAGCAGAGGCTGAAGCAGGTTTACGAGACTCACCATCCGCGAGCCTGAGCTTCAGGCCATTGGGTTTTTTGACGAAACGGCAGCGTCCCGATTTGGCTCGTGGCACCCCGATCGGTCGGGGCACTTGCCGACCTGAAGGTCGGCGCTACACTCAGATCAGGACACTGCGAACGAAACGGACGCCGCATACCCATGAGCGACTACAACTTTCTAATGGAAAGCAAGCTCTCGCTAGAGCAACACGGCGTGCTTAGCCTGATCAGCCGCACAGCCTTCGAGCAGGGATTCAACTTGTACCTGGTGGGAGGCGCGGTTCGAGATCTGACCTACGGCCAGCAGGTAGTGCGCGATTTAGATTTCGCCGTGGAAGGCGATCCCCTCAAGGTCCTTCGCCGCCTGGAATCGAAAGACTCATCAACCCTGGCGGGCCTCAATGCTCGCCCAGGGGCCGGGAATGCCAAGCCCTTGACGGTCGAGTATCAGGAGTTCGATCCGCACGCGGCCTCGCTCGAGCTTTGGTTTTCGAATGGAGTGCGAGTCGAGTTGGGCCAGTGCCGGGAGGACATCTTCTCGAAACCCGGCCAGCGTCCGGAGGCAAGGCCGGCCGCCATCTTTGAGGACCTGAGGCGACGGGACTTCTCGATCAACGCCATGGCTATTTCGCTTCATCCCAACTCCCGGGGCTTGCTTCTTGATCCCACGAACGGCGCGGGGGACATTGAACGTCACGAACTCAGGGTTTTGCATCCGCGCAGCTTCTCTGAAGATCCACTGCGGATCTACCGCATTCTGCGGCTTGGCCTGCGGCTGGATTTTACCATCGAAGAACGGACCAAAAACTATTTCGAGGCAGCCCTCCAGAGTCATGCCTGGGAACGGCTAGGGCCTGACCAACAAGGCCGTGAGCTGCGCGCGATTCTCGAAGAGGCCGACCCCTCCCGTATTCTGAAGGCGCTCACAGAGCGGAAACTCCTGGGAGGGCTGGATAAGAAACTGGCGACGCTGCGCATTACCTACGAGCACTTCGCGAAGAGCCGTACCGCGGCAGGGCTGGTACCCGGGGCGGATCCCTATTTGATCAATTTCCTCTGCCTGGTCGAGAAGCTGGGCAGCGCTGAAAAGCAGAGAATGGCGAAGAAGGTGTTGCGAGTCGGCAAGGTCATCAAGGAAGTGCTCAGCCTGGAGCACGACGCCAAGAGACTGAGCCGTCTGCTCGTCAGCTCGAAGGCCGCAGTGCCTCACCAGGTTTACAACCTGCTCTCGAAAGAGTCTCCCAACCTCCTGCTCTACTTGCTGGTCTATTGCCCGCAGGCTAAGGTTCATACCCGGGTTAAGAACTACCTTACCAAGTATTTGCCGATGCGGGCTAACCTGCCGCAATCGGAATTGCAAGCCCTGGGATTCAAGCCGGGACCCAAGTTCGATCAAATCATCGAGAGCGTATTCGTGGACCAGTTGGACGGCAAGATCAAGACCCCCCAACAACTCACCAAAGCTCTGCGCGAAAGGGCGGGCATCAAAGAATTGCCGCCTGCGCCGCCCCAGGTGCGGCGCCACCGCAGGTCCAAAGAAGTCGCGTAGTCGCGCTTGAATCCTGCTTGACATCCCCTCGGCCCTCGCCTATCATGGGCGTGAGGGGTTAAGCTTGTTTACTGGTGCATTTCCCGAAATCGCGTTTATTTTGTTCATCGCTTTCCTACTGTTTGGGCCCAAGAAACTCCCGGAGATCGCCCGCATGCTGGGCAAGGGTTTGGGCGAGTTACGACGTGCGTCGAACGAATTGAAGTTTTCGCTGGAAGAGGAAATCAAGAACCTGGACCGCTACCAGGAGAGCCCAGCCGACTCAAGCCCAAAGTATGGCAACAACGATCCAGAACCCACCCCCAAAGAACCCGGACAGTGATCCTGAGGGCCAAGAACTAAGCGGCAGGCAGATGTCGTTCCTCGAGCACCTCGAGGAACTGCGCCAGCGGCTGGTTCGTTCCGTCCTCTCGATTGTCGTCGGATTCGGCATCTGCTTTTACTTTCATGAAAAGATTTACGGCTATCTGGCCAAGCCCCTCACCGACACGCTGCGCGCGCTGCATATGCCGGACAAGCTCGTCTATACGAATCCCATCGACCCCTTTAATCTCTACCTCAAAATCTCCGCCATGGCGGGCCTTTTTGTGGCCTCGCCTTACGTTCTCTATCAGCTATGGCTATTCATTTCTCCAGGTCTGTACCGGCATGAAAAGCGCTATGTGTGGCCGTTCGTCGGGCTGACCAGCGGCTTGTTCATCTCCGGCGGGCTCTTTGCTTACAAGCTGGCTTTCCCTCCGTGCTTGCGATTCCTGCTGACGTTCGGCCACGACTTCCAACCGATGGTGACCATCAACGAGTACTGGAGCATCGCGATGACCATCATCGTCGGCGTCGGTCTGGTCTTTGAGCTCCCCGTCATCATCCTCATACTCTCGATCTTTGGAATTGTGACTCCCAAGTTTCTCATCAAGCAACTGCGGTACGCGGTGCTGCTGACCGCGGTCGCCGCCGCTGCCATCGCCCCCACTCCCGACATCGCCACGCTATTTATGCTTTGGATTCCCATGGTCGGGCTCTATATCGTTAGCATTGGCTTCTCCTGGCTCGTTTATTGGCGCAAGAAACGGAAGAAACAACGTGCTGAGGCTTAAACGCGCGGGACGGCGGCTTTTACTGATCCTGATCGCAGCATGCGTCTGCCTCAGCTTTGCCTCACCTTTGAGACCGGCCGAGCCGGCCGGCTTCAACGGTGGGCGTGCCTTCGATGATCTCAAGCACCTTGTTTCATTCGGCCCCAGGCCTTCCGGTTCTCCGGCTTTGGACAAGGCCCGCGAATGGCTGATTCAGGAGCTGCGAGGTGCGGGTGCTCAGATTGAAGAAGACACCTTCACTGCGTCAACCCCCATCGGCTCCATCCCCATGGCGAATCTCATCGCCAAGTTTCCCGGTACGGGTCGCCAGAAGGTGATAGTGGCCGGCCACTATGATACAAAACGCTTCGACGATTTCCGCTTCGTGGGAGCCAATGACGGCGGCTCCAGCGCTGCACTCCTCTTGGAGCTCGCTCGCGTCCTGAACGGTCAAAAGCACGCATTGAATTATTGCTTGGTCTTCTTTGACGGGGAAGAGGCTGTCCGGACCGAGTGGGCCGGTACAGATAACACTTATGGAAGCCGCCACCTGGTCGAGAAGCTCTCAGAGAGCGGGGAACTCAGCCGCATCAAGGCGCTGATCCTGGTGGATATGATCGGCGATGCGCAACTCCGCATACCCCGGGAATCCAACTCGACCCCGTGGCTGACGGATCTGGTTTTCAGAACCGCCCAGCGTCTCGGCTACTCCAAGTACTTCGCGGGAAGCCAGGGCGCGGTCGAGGACGACCACATCCCGTTCGTTAACGCCGGCGTCTCAGCCCTCGACCTGATCGATCTTGATTACGGACCCAACGGCAGCTACTGGCACACCGCCCAGGACACACCCGATCATTGCAGCCCCTTGAGCTTGACCGTCGTGGGCCGAGTCGTCGCCGCCTCGCTCGAGGAGTTGGATAAATCCCCACAGAACCACTAGCTCGCCCTCTCCAGCTGCTTTCCTGCTGAGCCTTCACTGTCATTCTGAGCGAAGCGAAGAATCTCCGCAGTTTCTGAAGGTCTAGCGATTTGCGAACAACTGCGGAGATCCTTCGCTCCGCTCAGGATGACAGCGTAGTTGACTCAGGACTGACCACTGAAAACTGAGAACTGATTACTGAAAACTCTCTACGCGAAGAAAACCTGCGCGTCTTTGGACGCAAACGAATGTCTGGCGGGCGAGGCTTGGTCTTTCAGGGGGAAGTCTGAACGGTAGTGGGCGCCGCGGCTCTCCTGCCGCGCCAGCGCGCATTGGGTGATGATCCGGCCGACCTCCAGAATATTGCGCGCCTCATGAAACTGGCTGGAGGGATTGGGTTGACAATCCAGATGAAGTGAGTTGAGCCGACGCAGAGCGTCGCAAGTCTCCTTACCACTCCGGATGATGCCCACGTTATGCCACAGAATGGAACGGACCTCGTCCACGCATTTTTGCGTGGAAACGCGTACCGGTTCGCTCTCGCAGGCCTTCGACTCTTGCCGGGGACTAGCGTGGCCGGCATGAATGGGGGGGGCTTTGCTCGGCGAGGGCGCCCTGAATTCCCGCCTCTGCCCGATCATTGCGGCGGCCGCCCGAGCGCCAAATACAAGACCTTCCAGCAGGGAATTACTGGCCAGGCGGTTGGCGCCGTGGACGCCGGTCGAGGCAACCTCGCCTGCGGCATAGAGGCCGTGCAAGGTCGTAGCGCCGTTGAGGTCGGTGGCAACGCCGCCCATGGCATAGTGGGCGGCAGGACGAATGGGCACCAGGTCGGCGGTGATGTCGATGTTGTAGTTCAGGCACGTCGAGTAAATTCGCGGGAAGCGTTTCTTCACCAGCGCCGGGTCAAGCTCCGTCATATCCAGATAGACGCATTCGCTTTCCGTCTTCTGCATCTCCATGACGATGGCGCGCGAAACGATATCCCGCGGGGCCAGTTCCGAAGCTTCGTGATAACGCGGCATGAACCGCTCCAGGAGCACGTTGCGCAGACAGGCGCCTTCGCCGCGCAAAGCCTCGGAAAGCAGGAAACGCGGGGCTCTATTCGCGTACAAGGCCGTGGGATGAAACTGCACAAACTCCATGTCGCTGCAAAACGCCCCCGCGCGATAAGCCATCGCCACGCCGTCGCCGGTGGCAACTTCGGGGTTGGTAGTTTCCTTATAAACTTGCCCCAAGCCGCCAGTTGCCAGCAACACCGCTTTGGCGCGCACGGTCTTGACTGTGGAAGTTTTCTCCTCGAGGAAGGTCACTCCGCAGACGCGGCGATCCTCCACCAAAAGGTCTATCGCAAAGGAATGCGGCAGGAACCGGATGCTTCGACGGGAGCGCGCCTTACTCATCAAGGCGCGCAGGATTTCGCTGCCGGTGGAATCGCCCTGGGCGTGGAGGACGCGCGAACGGCTGTGAGCGCCCTCCCGCGTGAAGGCCAGTTTATTGCCCTCGCGGTCGAAGCGCATTCCCCAGGCAATCAGCCGCTCGATCTGCTGCGGACCTTCGCTCACCAGGATTTGCACCGCTTTTTCACTGCACAAACCATCGCCGGCCCGCAGTGTGTCCTCGAGATGCAGCCCCACTTCATCATCTTCAGCCAGAGCCGCGGCAATGCCGCCCTGCGCGTACTCCGTGCTGGATTCGTAGATTTCGCCTTTGGTCAGAGCGAGTACTTCGCCAACCGGAGCGAGTTCAAGCGCCGCCCGCGTGCCGGCAATCCCACCGCCCACGATCAGGAAATCCGTCTCCAGCTCTTTCCTTCCGGACATATCCTTTCAATGATAGCCTTCACCTCATAAGGCTGCAACAGGTACAAAGTAAGTGCCGAGTGGTGAGTGCTCAGTGCCTAGTGAATCAACGTCAGCCTAGATGTGGCGCGGCCGCGCTTGCGGCCCGGTGCGCTGTCGTGGTATCAGTTACATTTCGAGACAATACTGAGAGCTAAGAGCTGACGGCTGAAAGCTGATAGCTGCTTATGAAACGCTTTTGGGTGACTTCCAAAGGGTTCAAGTACAGCGTCAACGTTGGGCGCGGTGCCTGGCGCACCTTTGCCGATTTCCCGCGCGACCGCTACTCCGCGATTCTCGTACTCACGGAAAAGCCGTTGTGGGAGCGTTGGGGAAAGAGATTTCTTCGCGAAAGCAACCTCGAGAACGCGCGGGCTGTGTTCGTTCCCTCCGGTGAGAATTCGAAAAGCATGATGATGGCGGAGCGGGTCGGGGCCGATTTGCTCAGGCAACGCGCCGACCGTCGTTCGCTGCTGGTGGCCTTCGGCGGGGGAGTTGTCGGTGACTTGGGCGGCTTTGTGGCCTCCATCTACATGCGCGGCATCGATTACGTGCAGGTTCCTACCACGGTCCTGGCCATGGTGGACAGCGCCATCGGCGGCAAGACCGCAGTGAACGTGCGCGCCATGAAGAATCTGCTGGGCACGTTCTACCCACCCCGCCTGGTGCTGGCGGAGCCTGAGGTTCTGACTTCGCTCGACGAGCGCTCGTTTCGTTCCGGCTTCTTTGAAGTCGCAAAGCACGCTGTCCTTTCGGGGCCCGGCTTTTTCAAACAGTTCGAAGCCAAAACATCCAGGCTGCTTCCGAGGCACGCACCCGGTTTGGCGGAAATCCTGGCGCAAGCAGCGAAGGTCAAAGTGGATGTGGTGAGCCGCGATGAGCGCGAAGCCGGCCTGCGCCGCGTCCTCAACTTGGGCCACACCTTCGCCCATGCTCTCGAGGAAGCGAGCCGCTACAGGCGGTTCCTGCATGGCGAGGCGGTGGGTTGGGGAATTCTGATCGTGCTGCGCCTCGCGGAGTTATTGGGCGCGATCGAACCCGCCCAAAGCGCGCGGATTCGAAGCCTGGTGCGCCAGATCGGCCCGTTGCCTGGCCTCCAGGGCCTCGCGGTCGAGCGAATCTTGAAGCTATTGCCTCAGGATAAGAAGGCGGTCGGCGGGCGAATCCACTGGGTCATTCCTGAACGAATCGGCAAGGTCACGATCACAGACCAGGTCCCGATGCGCCTCGTCGAAACCGCCTTCCGGGAAGTGCAGCGGAGCGGTTGACATGAGTGACCCTGCCCACTTTCATCCCCTCGGCGGCCCTCACGGATCTTCGAAGCTCAGTGAATCCACTGCCCGCGCCATTCGCAAAATGTTTGCGGCGGTGGCGCCGCGTTACGATTTCCTGAACCATTTCCTTTCGCTGGGCCGGGACGTGGCATGGCGGAAAGCTACGGCACAGACTCTTCGCCGCGTGCTGGAGCGTCCGGGTTCAAGCGTCGCTGACCTTTGTTGTGGCACGGGAGATCTTGCCTTCGAACTCGAGCATTATTCTGCCGGCCGGGTGTTTGGAACGGACTTCTGCCGCCCCATGCTTGTCCTGGCAAAGAAAAAGGCCCTGCGGCATTCAACCCTCTTCCTCGAAGCTGATACACTGGCTTTGCCGTTTCCCAATGCATTTCTGGATCTCGTCACGCTTGCTTTCGGTTTCCGCAACCTGACCAGCTACACGCGTGGCCTCGCGGAAATCCGCCGGGTTCTCAAGCCTTACGGCCTGCTTGCCATCCTCGAGTTCTCCGAGGTCCAGGGAATTCTCTTCGGGCCGCTCTTTCGCTTCTATTTCCGCCACCTGCTGCCGCGGGTTGGAACCTGGATCTCCGGCGTTCCCGGCCCATACCGGTATCTTCACGATTCGGTGGCCAGGTTCCCCAACCAGCAGGCCTTAGCGGACTTGCTGAACGCGCAGGGTTTTCAGAATGTGCGTTATATTAATTTTACGGGTGGGATTGCGGCACTGCATCTGGCGGAGAAAGCTGGCTAGCAGAAGTCAGGAGCCAGGAGTCAGGAGTCAGAAGTCGGAAACCACTACTCAACTGCCCACCTGCCTACTGCCCACTGCCGACCGCTTCGCCGCTCGCCTCATATTCTTTCTGCAGCTCATCCAGAGCTTTTTCGGCCTCGTCCTTCTGCTCTTGTTTCTGCGAGATTTCGTCTTCCTTGTCTTTGACCTTCCCATCCAGATCCGCTTTGGTGCCTGAGTTGAGCGTTTGCACGACCTGGATGCGGAGAAGCTTTAGTTCTTCCTGGGAGACGTGTAGCTGCTCCTCGGCATCGGCCAAGCGGGCGCGCGCCAATTTGAACCGGCTGTCCCAGTCTTTCCCACCCTTGCCTTCTGGCTGCGCTCGCGGCTCTCCAGGCGGCACATTACGAAGCCAGCCGGGATCGCCCCCGGCGCGGCGCAGTTCCTCGTGGAGGTCATCGATGGCCTCCTGATCCTTATCAATTTCCGCTTGCTTCGCGGCGATCCGATCTTGCAGGCCGTGCACGTCGGACATGGCGGTGGGCCCGCTCGACTGTAACAAGCCCCGGACGGGGTCGGAGTAATACATCATCTGGCTCTGGCCTAATTTCTGGTTGAGAACCGTAAGTTCCCGTCGGTCGAGTTCCAGACGCTCCTCGAGTCGGCCCATTCGGTCGCGAAAGTATTCTTCTCCGTGCTTTTGGCTGCCGGCTCCCGCGGGGCCCGGCTTCGGGGACGGGTGTTCGGCTTTGTTGCCGGCTGTTTCCTGGGCGGCTTGATTCCCCGGCTTAGCGTCTGTAGTGACCATCGGCAGGGGCGGGAGCGCCTGAATGTCTTCGTTGGTGTAAACCTTGGGCTTTTCATGAGACTTGGCGCGTTGCGCTTTGGCTTGGCGCGCAAGGTCGGCAAGCGAGTCCGAACTCGGTGGCTCCTGAGCCAGGGCTAAACCGGCTCCCCAACTCACCATCACGACCAGCACGGCGATCCTTGCAATTTGACGGTTCATCGCTCGAGTCCTTACTGCGGAGTGCTTTCCCGCCTCCCTAGGTTACCATCTTGCCAACATAGCCACTACGGGGTCAAGAGTACTTTTGGGTCAGGCGTACCGTGGTGCGGGCGTCTCGCCCGCTGTGGGGCGGGCATTCCTTCGCTCCGCTCAGGACGGGCTCTTGCCCGCGCGCGGGACAGGGACGCTCCCGCGACAGCGGGCGAGACGCCCGCACCACGCGGAGTGCCATTCGCCACTAACCACTGCCTTGCGAAATCGGCTATGATATCGTCCAGACGTGCAGCGCGACGGTGCAGGCTTTGACAAGTCCTGTCGTAAACGCAGTCGATGCTCGAAGCGGAACTGACGGCAGCCAATCACCAGTAGGAGGATGCATTCGATGGCGGAGCCAACACAAGATGAGTTGCTGGCCAAAATTGCTGAGCTTGAGAAGCAAGTGGGAACCAAGCGCAGCAGCAAGCTGGAGTTTAAGGTCGGTGAGAAGGGCGGCATAAGCGTTTATGGTTTGGGGCGCTTTCCTGTGACCCTCTACTACGAGCAATGGATCAAGCTGCTTGACGCCGCCCAAGACCTTAAGGCTTTTATGGAATCGAACAAGAGCCGCCTGAAATTGCGGGCGCAAAGCTAGGGACTAGGGGCTGGGGGCTAGGGAACGCTAGCACCTTTCTCATCCTGAAGAAGCGCGCCCGGCGACATATGCCCCATCGGGCGCGGGTGCCGCGCCCGCATTTTGGCGACGAGCACCGATTCAAAGACCTTTTGCTGCGCTCGGGGTGACAGACCTCCGCTTTGTCAGGGCGTCGCTCCGACAGCCCGGTCCCTAGCCCGCATTTCTCACAAGCTCTCTGCCGCCGACTTTGCGGCGCGGTGGACGGTCATTTCGAGCTTACTTTGTCCTGGCAAGGTCGAAAATACGCCTGTGGATAACTGCCCGAGACAGCG
>JBELAJ010000620.1:0-5675 GCA_049508935.1 Terriglobia bacterium
GTGAGCCACCTCGATGGCCAGATGGACGCCCTTATCCGGGTGAATCCGGCCAAGAAAGATCAGGTCATCACCGCCAGTTTCCTGAAGTGGGTACAACGCGAGGTCGATCCCGTTATAGACTGTCGCCAGGTAATTCAGTCTCGGCGACCGATCGGAGTCGCTGATGGAGACAAAGTACCCGTCACGATACTTCTCATAGACGGGCATAATCCTGGGCGACGAGAATCCGTGGATGGTAGTGAGGACCGGCGTCTTAACCAGCCGGCTGTAAGTCAGCGCCATGAAGTCGTAGTGGCTGTGGATCAGGTCAAACTCAGCAGCGTGCTCGAACGCTTCGGAGATGTGAAGGTACTCGGCTACTTTGGGATCGACGGTGGAATCCTCTTCATATCCCTGGTCCACCACCGCATGCAGATGAGCACGGGTCACAGAATCCCTGCTGGCGAACAACGTCACATCCCAGCCACGGGCGACGAGTCCTTCGGCGACGTTGCTAGCCACCGTCTCCCATGCGCCGTAGCCCCGAGGAGGTGTTCGCCAAGCTACGGGCGACAGGACAGCCACTCTTTTATTCGGAATTGTCATCCTGTTCCATGATCTTCCTAGCGTATGTCAGCCGGCACCTCATTGAGTGGGACGGTAGCGAAACGGGCGACGTGATCAGCCAGACCATAGGGAATAATCAGCCCGCCGTTTTGGAGGGGAGCGCCGCAGGTATGAACCGGTATTTCCATTTTAGCTCCCAACCGTCCCAAAGAATACACCCTTCGCGGGGTTCCAGCGCCCTATTTTTTTGTTGCCTGGGTCCAGCGGCTCGGGACAGGGCCGGGGCTGCCGCAATGTCAGTCCCTAAACCGCTGATCGCGGCCTTCCCGTCCCCGGCGGCTGTGGATCGATTTCTCGGCTGCCCCAGCCTCGGCTAGCCCTCCGGAACGGACAGCCCGGCTATCTTCTGGAGCATCCCGCCAAACAACCGTCTCGTCACATGACTCTCCGCCAAGAGCAACCAATAATAGCGGGCATGTTTCACCAGCCGTCCGCCGGCCTTCACCAGTCGCTGTTGCAAGCCCGTTCGTGGTCACCAGTCCTATTCCTGTCCCGAAGTCCGCATCGAGGAAGTTTGTGGTGGCATAGCAATCGCCGGAATAGATCGCGAACGCCGAAGGGTAGGCCGAAGTCGCTCAACCCCCATATCGCACTCAGCAATTCTAGTCGTGGCAAAGAGCTTCACGACTGAACAACTAAGCCACGCGCGATGCCCCGCGTTTGCGCGCTTTGCCGCCCCCAGCGATTCTCTCGGCCTGACCGAACTGGGAGGGGAAGAGCGCCAACTCCGCCCGCGAATGCCGGCCAGATTCTGGTGTCAATAGCGGTGTCAGTTTGGGCCGTTCTTTTGTGCCCGCCCACGCATGGTGGCGCACAGGTATCGAGAGCCAGAATCGCCTGTATCCGTGAGGGTTTCGTCACGTTCTGGCATGATGGTGCAGAACCGTGGAGACCCCCATCTGACGGCACTCATAATCCCCACGCAGAGGCGGAATAATGAAGAAGCTGATGACGGTCGCAGAGACGCCACGAAGGGGGAAGTCACAAGAGCCAGCGCCCATCGCAAGCTAATGGGTTGCCGACAGTTGCAGCCTCGCAACCACCGCAACCTGCTGGAGCGTCCCAAACCAAACTCCCGGCTTCGACTGCATATAGTCCACCAAGCGGTTAAGCGCCGTCAGGCGTGAGCGGTGCCCAGTCACGAACGGGTGCATGGTGAGCAGAAACATCGTTCCTTCTTCGTACGCCCGGTCGAATTCGCCCTTGTAGATCTCGTAAACGTCGCTGTCGCCCACGCGATTGTAGGCCTCCGAGTGCCGATCGTAGCTGTAATAGGCGTAATCGTCGAGAATCCATTCGACCGGCAGTTCTACGAGGCCGGTGGGTTTGCCTTCGGCGATGATTTCATACGGACGGTCGTCAGCCATAAGGCTCGAATCGTATGCGAAGCCGAGGTCACGGATAATGGCCAGCGTGTCGCCGGTAAAGTCCCAGGAAGGAGTGCGAATACCTGCCGGCTTGTGGCCCAGGCGCTGGGTCCACCACTCGAACGCACGCGTAGTCAGTTCCCGCTCCTCACCCGGTTTCAAATTTGAGATGGGCTCGTGGACCCAGCCGTGGATGCCGATTTCGTGTTTCAGGGGCGACTTCAGAATTGCGTCGATGGCATCCGGATGAAGTTGCCCATCTATGGCGGGGATGAAGAAAGTCAACGGGACTTTGTACTTCTCTGCCATCTGGAGAATGCGCGGCACACCCACCCGCGGACCGTACTCACCCCGCGAAAGCGGCTGTGCCGAGTCGTTGCCGGAAACTAGAAATCCCGATTCAGCGTCAAAGTCGAAAGAGAGCGCCACGGCCACGCGTGCACCATGGGGCCAAGGCTTGGGCGTCAGGTCGCGCCCGGCGCGAATCTTCTCAACAACAGCATGAATCTGGGGAGAATCCCACTCCCAGACGGGCAACCTGGTCTGCGCCGCGAGCCAAGGGGAAATGAGCAACAGCCCAGCCATGTTCATAATGATACGGGTCATAAAACCTCCCACTTCTGGACTTCAAGCCTTGCGGAGTGACGTGAATGTTAGCACACGCGGCTGTGGCGGGCGTGACCAACCGAGGAAGGAATTTATGGCTTGGCTATCGGGGTCATGACCTGTCATGTCCTGGACGCCTGGAGCACGTCGGGCAAGTTAGGCGAGCCGACGACAAGATCGGATTTCCGCGAGGAGAGAGGCAGGGGGGCGGCAGAGTGTCGGAAAGACGGGTCGAAAGAGGGGCGGTTGCGTCCTTTGGGGTTCTCGCGAGAGGTACGAATGGCGCCTTCCGTAGCCCGCGAGAGCACCTTGCACTGCAAACTCGACTCACAGTTGCATTGGGCTGCGGTCTGGAGTATCTTTGGGTCGGCGGAAAGTGGATAATGGAAATTCCGGTTGACAATCTGGCGCACCGCTTTGCGCACAAATCGAGGCAGCCGGAAACCTGAGGCTCAACTGGATGAGTTTTCGTTAGTGAGTTCAATCCTTCGAGAAGGATAAGAAAATGTTGAAACGTATTCTGATCGTCACAACGCTAGCTCTGCTTGTAACTCTAACTGCTGTCGCCTCGGACCGCGAGGATGATGTTAATCGCATCAACAAATCTGCCCAGGTCTTCAAGGAGATCATGAACACCCCGGATCAAGGCATTCCTTCGGATCTCCTGGAATCGACGAAATGTATTGCCATCATTCCAGGGGACAAGAAGTTCGCCTTTATATTCGGCGGCAGCTACGGCAGGGGACTGGCAACCTGTCGCACGGGGCATGGCTGGAGCGCCCCCATGTATGTGGCTATTGAAGGCGGGAGCGTGGGTTATCAGATCGGGGGCTCTTCCACCGACATCGTGATGCTTTTTATGAACGATCACGCCTTGAATAGCCTGCTCAGCGATAAATTCAAGCTCGGAGCCGACGCTGCGGTAGCAGCCGGGCCGGTGGGCCGGAACGCTGCCGCTGCCACCGACCTTAAATTGAATGCGGAGATTCTGTCTTATTCGCGGGCCAAAGGCGTTTTCGCTGGGGTGAGCCTGGATGGCGCCGTGGTGCAAGCCGACAAAAGTGGAGACGAAGCCATGTATGGCCACGATGTAAACCGCCACGACATTCTGAACGGCAAAGTTCCCGTTCCTGCATCGGCGCGGCCGCTGCTGCGCGAAATTGGCCGCCATGTCCACGAAGCCAAGGTTGGGTCCTGAACTCTGAGTGGTGGAGATCTAAAATAAGAACGCGTCAGAAGCGAGCCCTCTCGCGCTTACGGTTAAACCGCGTCTTGCTCAGCAACGCTAGATCGGACCCGTGGGTGAGATTGTTGCGAGCCTCAACTTTTCCTATGAACCCAGGCATGTTCGAACGGCCCATGGGTTCGGGTTTTCCACGCAAGTAAGAAATGCTCTTTCGATACTCCCGGGAAGCGCCCAGCTTGCGATCACCTTGAGGCCGAATGAGCTCATCCCGTTCGTGAGCAGGATGATGAGCATCAGCAGCGACCACACAAGGCCTTTACTCCCTTCTACATTCCCCCCCCAACTGTTTGGCTTCCTGCCACTCGATTCTATTTCCTTGAAACAAACAAAACAGACTAAATGGGCGCAAAAAGTTTGGTTACCAATTTTGGTGCACGCCTCAATCAAAAACGGCAGTAAACCGTCGCACTCGCTGGAAAGCTGAAACCTTCACAACAGGCCCATAAACACACTTTAATCTCACTCTGTCGCCTTCCCTCCTTACGCCGCTGCTTACGCCTAGCCGTCAACTGGCGCGGTGCATCGCGGTTGGCGGGATTCAGGCGTAGAAGGGCGTTTATCGGGCCGAATCCGTGGAAGTACCCACTCATGCTAGTTTCCGAGTGCGTTAACCAGGAGGAATCAGCAGGCGAACGTGGGCACCACATCTACGGTTTCGACTATACGTCCAAGTGACCACTAGAGCAAGATGAGAAGCCGCACCGCACTGGGGTTGTTTTCGAGTAGGTTTGAGGCGAGTACCATGCATCGTTCGAACGACACGGATACGAATCTGAAAGGAGTTGATGAGTAGCAGAAAGTCCCCTACCAAATTCGTCTTTCTGACTCGAAGCAGCTATAGATTGGCAACTGCCCTTGTGGGATTCGGAACGCTCTAGCCCGCATAATTCACGTTTCTTAAAGACACGAAAAGCCTCCTGTGGTACAAACACGTTGTTGAGACGATGTTTGAATGGCCAAAGGAGGCTTCCGCTTGGCTCACGATACCACAACAGAGTGTAATTTGACCAGCGGCAAGGCAGTTCCGATGGGGGCGCGATCCTGCTCAAGGCGGCCGACCGGCGTCTGGGACTGACCGAAAGCTTGGCGACTTGCCTGGTCGATAAACGGCAGCCGGCGAAAGTCCAGCATGAGACGGAGGAGTTGCTGGGGCAGCGCGTCTACGGCATCGCTTGTGGCTATGCCGATGCTAATGATGCGGCCCGCCTGGCCGAGGACCCGGTGCACAAGTTGCTGGTGGGGCGCGATCCGGTCGAGGGCGCGGATTTGGCTTCGCAACCCACCCTCTCGCGGTTTGAGAATGCCCCGGACCGCAAGCAGCTTTACCGCTTGGGCGAGGCACTGGCCGAGTGCGTGATCGAACGTCATCGCCGCCGGCTGCATGGCCGGGCCCGGCTCATTACCCTCGATTTGGACCCGACCGACGATCCTACCCATGGCGCGCAACAGCTCAGCTTCTTCAATCGCCATTACGATAGCTGGTGCTATCTGCCGGTGATGGGATTTATGAGCTTCAACGACGAGAAGGAGCAATACCTGTTCACGGCGGTGCTGCGGCCCGGCAATGCCGTGGCGAGCATAGGGGCTATCGGCATCCTCTGGCGCATCGTGCAGAAGCTGCGGCGGGCCTTTCCCCAGGCGCGCCTGCGAGTGCGACTGGACGGCGGATTCGCTGACCCGCTCCTGCTGACGTTTCTGGACGCGATGGGCGTGGAATATGTGGTGGCGATGGCCAAAAATGCGGTGCTGAACCGTTTGGCCGAACCCACGATGCAACAGGCGCGGAAACTCTCGGAAGAGAGCGGCCAGACCGAGCACCTCTATGGGGAAGGCCGCTATGCCGCCGAGAG
>JBELAJ010000621.1:0-4825 GCA_049508935.1 Terriglobia bacterium
CCTAACACACCCCCGTGTGCTTCTATCGCACTTCTGCGCGTCACAAGAGTTCGCAGCGTAACCCCGACACCTGCCCCCCCCTCAACCGCCATAATGGACCCCTTTTTCGCCGCCGCCGACATTCGTGGATTCTTGATTTTTTAGCAAGCATTTTTCACGTACGTGCACGGCGGTGGTGTAAATAGCGGCTGTGGCCACATCGACATTCTAGGTGACCGACTACGTTCGACCTCTTTGGTTGCGGCTATGCCGCGCTGCGCTACCGGCTCTGGAATCGGCGTTTTCACCCTTCAACGTCTACACCGAAACGAAGCGCGGGAGAAACTGAACTACCTGCACAATAACCCGGTCCGGCGCGGGCTGGTGAGTTCGCCTGGGGATTGGCCGTGGTCAAGCGGGTGGTATTACTACTTGAATGGCCTGTCCGGGCTCCGCATGGATCCACTGGACTGAGCGGGCCGGACAGACCTGTCCCTTCGGGACGTCGCGGACTCCAAAAACCAGGAGTCTGCCAGCCCGCCATGAGCAATCATGTCCTATTCCACATGAAGCCGAAATATGAATCTTGGCTGCGGAAATTAATTCTCGTCAGTCTTGTTGTAGTCCGTGCATGCCCCTGCACCGGGTGGCGAAGAGACGAGACTTCCAGGTTCCATGTCAAAGATGCTTTGACACTTATCGAGCCAATGCTCAGTGCCGAAAATGTCCTGGTAAGACATCCTGAATATGACGGCCAACCAGACTTTGTTTTCGACGGGGCTGGCGCACAGTCCCACTTCCAGACGGTGTGTGGCGTCTCCCTTCCTGCGGCGAGCGACCGCTAGCCGATTTTGTGAATACACCAGACTTTTTGTACCTACGCATTTTTCTCTTGACAAACGGGAGGACATAGGCTACAGTTGTTGCGTGGGGTTGGGCAGGGGTTGTGTCCTGCCGGGTACGTTATGCCAGAAAGTCCTGTTCTGTTTTCGTCCGTAGTTCCTGCCTGTGGTTCTTGCCTCCCATTGCAGTCAAGAAGTCGAGGAGTTAAAGAGTCGAGGAGTAGGAGACCCAGAGCCGACCGCGACCGTCGTGCGCGGGTCGCAGGTCGGAAGGTGGCGGAGGGCTCCCCAACGTCTCGGCTCCTCAAAGTATCGACTGCAAAATCGAGGGAACAAAGCGAGAATGTCTATGAAAACAAAGGAAGAGGTCAAAAAGTCAAGCGGTCAAGCGCAGTCTCTGGCATTGACCCACCCCTCACCCGGCTCGCTACTCTCGCCACCCTCTCCCCAGGGAAGAGGGCTGCTGACGAGGTTTGGTCGGAAACCCGAAGCAATGCGAGAGAATGCAAGAATCGGGAGAACAAAGCGAGTATGTCTATGAAAACAAAGGACAAGTACAAAAAGTCGCTGAGTCGTACAGTGCCAGACCAAACGCCCACCGCACGTCCTCGACAAAGGAAAGAGTAAAGTCCGCGCACGCCCAATTCGAAACCGCCAATGCCCTCTATCAGCAGGCGCTCGATAAGTTCAATGTAGGATTGGCGGCTAAGGTGGACGCAGACCGGAGCCAAGTGGAAGCGCTGGTGCAACAACAACGGGTCATCTCACTTGATACCGATTTGGCCAAGCAAAAAATCAATTTGGCTCGAATGACGGGACTGCCACCCAATGACGATTACGAAGTTACCGATAGCGTGCCTTTCCAGGCTGCGCCGGCGCTCACCCTGGACGGTGCGCTCCTTCGGGCGTTTGCAAATCGTGCCGACCTAAAGGGGGCAGAGGCTCAGATTCGTGCCGCCCAACGCACTCTTGCCGCTGCACGCGATGAGCGCCTGCCCTCACTTTCCGTGAGTGGCGACTACGGCGCAATAGGAGAAAACCCGTCGCATTCCCACGGAACGTTCACGGCCGCCGCCACTCTCAAATTTCCGATTTGGCTGGGAGGCCGCACGGAAGGGGATATCAAACAGGCAGAGGCTTCTTCGGCTCAGCGGCGAGCTGAACTCGAGGACCTCAAGAGCCAGGTGGAAAGTGATGTGCGGAACGCCTACCTCGATCTCCGGGCGGCGACGAGTCAAGTGGAAGTGGCCCGGAAGAACCTTCTGGTTACAAGAGAGACACTGAACCTGACGCGACAGCGCTTCGAGGCTGGCGTGACCGACAATGTGGAAGTCGTCCAAGCCCAGGAGTATCTAACCTCCGCCGAGCTTGATGTGATCAACAGCGTATTCGCCCACAACGTAGCGAAGCTCAGCTTGGCACGGTCGATTGCAAGCGCGGCCGATAGTCTGCAACAATTCCTGAGTCTCCAATAACGCTCTCCGCCTGATTTTCTCCGATTCGCAGCTTCCGTCATTGCGGGACTCAACAGCGGGAGCAACTGCAGTGGGAATCTGTCGAGTGAGCCTGTCGGCACCACAATCTGAATCGGTCGGCTGAGGGGTACGTCCTTGCCCAGATGACAGCGCACTCTGGAAATATGCTGATTGGGGATTTGATCCAGCTCGTCACATCTGCCTCTCAAGGGACACACGAGGCACCCCTACTTATACCGCGTGTGCATATGGGTGTCAGTTCATTAGGGCTCACGTATTAGGTCAAGAATGCTTATCCCATACCGAACAAAAACTCAACTTAGTGCAGCTCCGTTCCCCAGCAATGTCCGGTGGGCACAAGTTCCCCTTGGATCAAGGATCGCTTCGCGTTTAGGGCATTCCGGGTCGACACGCCTTGCGGCTCGGGACAGCCGCCTGCAACCAGCCCAAGAACGGTCCATGCACGGCCCTGCGGAAGAGGGCCGACGCACCTACTAGCGGTCACTCCCTCGGAGCTAGCTTGCTCCTCCCTCAGGCTGGCTGCCTGACGATAATAGTAGCTCTGCATTCCTGCCGCCTAGGGAGTTCGCAAGCCGAAAGACTCATTCCCCCCCTCGGGGCGGCCCGTCCGCCCCGTGCCGAGGGAATCCTCCCCGAAGGTGCGCCGGATAAATCAAGAGAACATGCGAAGAGTCGATCACGTCGCGCTGGTGCTGGTTCAGCCAGCCGGCGAGTGAAATTAGCAGCAGGCGAAATGGATCGAGTGTCAAACGAATGGTGACAGCGTAGCATCCCGGAGTGGGCTGTGAAATGGGGTAGATCTGGACAGAACAGATTCTCTAATCTCGTGCGTTTTTAGTCGCATCAATTATTTGGACACTACGGCAAACCGGAGCAGATTACGGCGACGAGGAAGGTAGGATATGGAAAAGTGCCGGAGCCATCACTCGGAAAAGTGGCAATTTCGGACATTGGCATTGTCAGGAGAGGCAAACCTGGCCCGTTCCGTGGCTTATGGAAGCATCCACTACTGCCGACCCGACTGGCAATTGTGTTCAGCGGTGGTCATGTGGAGGTTATCGGTCGGATGGAACTCGATAGTGTCCATTCCGGCCAACTTGATCTGCGGACTGTTGGCTTTTGCCTTTGAAGCTCCTGAAGGGTAAAACATCGCCCGATCCTGACGCTTTGTCCAGTTCGATTCGAGCTGCGAGCGTGGGGCTAAAGGCGAGCGGGAGACCCAATCAGGATGACCGGGTCTCCCCTTGGGAAGGGTTAGTGCGCTCCCTCTTAACGGGCGGCAACCTCGCTGACACCATTCGGAGTGCTGATATAACCTTTCACCTGGTTGGGTCCCACCTGATTCACAACCAATTCATAGGCCTTCTTCGATCCGTTAACGTAGAAGATAACCGGCTCGTTCATGCTGCGGTCCTTCTTTTCAACCTGTGCGTCGTCAACGGTCATGGCTAAGGTAAAACGATAGCGCTTGACATTGGTCTTCTTCAGGTTCAGGCCCACGTTAGCAACGCGAGCGGGCTTACCTTTGTCGAGCGTGAATTCAAAGTATTCACGCTCACCCATCTTCCGCAGGTATTCGATGTCGTCATGGTTCCGGGCAATCAGCGTGCCCAGTTCACTGCGGGCCATGCCCAAATCAGACGCCAGGGAGCTGACGTTCTTCTTGGTCGTGTCAAGGTCGGTCTTGGTCAGCGAAACATCCTGGGTGAGTGCGCCGACTTGCTGCTCATCGGCTTTTTGAGAGAGTTGCGTTTGGAACTCCTCGGACTGCTTGCGCTGTTGATCCTGAATTTCCGTCACCATCGTGCGGGCACGCTTCAACTCACCGCGTTGCGCACCGAGATGCCGGGTGGACTTGTCGAGCTCCGTCTTCACCGCTTCCAGTTGTTGTGAGGTCTGCTGCTCCATGGCGGCCAGACGAGTTGAAACCTGATCTTGGATTTGCGCCGTCACATCTTTTCGCAGCTGGTTCTGCTGCGCCACCAGGTCGCTGTGCGTGGTGTTCGTCTTGTTGACCGCGTAGAATATCCCGCCAGCTAGAACCGCGAGAACGAGGAAAATCACAATGAACTTGATACCGTGCCCCGACTCTTGGGAAGGCGGCACGGGTACAACTTGCTGTCCCGTCGTGTTATAGATAGCCATGTTAGTTTCTCCTTACTTCTTCGGAAATTGCTTTGGGGAGCGTCACACGCTAGGTGCCATTCGCTTCCCGGCTAGAACTATAGGCACGCCTGTGGCCAATCGGGTTATAGCCTAATACTATTTGCTTCTATTATTTATGGATTGATTGAGAACTCCACTGGCATTATGACTTAGCAAAACTTACGCGCGCAAGGCAAATACGACACGGTATCGTGTCCGAATTGATCGACATCAAGCCGAATCCTGCGCTGGGGGCGCAACGATCCCGCTCAACGACTGGCAATAAACTGCGCCAACTGGCAAGCTTCCGCTGTGGGGTGGGGTTGTGGTGCGGTGCGTGTTAGCGGAACGGACGCGGGTCGT
>JBELAJ010000622.1:0-5036 GCA_049508935.1 Terriglobia bacterium
AAAGAAGCCGAGTACTTTACTACGCAGAGATACTCTTTGCCGTGCACCAGCATCTTTTCACCAGCGGCGTGCACGCCGGGCTGATCGCTGCTGCAGGTGGGAAGCTGTTCCAACGCTCGCTCCCGCAACTCCGCGGGGGCCTGGTTCCAAGGGAGCGCCGCGATCCAACCGACCTGCGCTTGCTCCAACTCCACGGTATTGGCTAAAGCCGCCGAGCCTTTGTCGAATACCAAAGTGACCGTGTCCCGTCCGATCTGATTCTGATCCAACATACTCAGCATACGGGCCAAGGCGATCGAGAACTCTTCCACATCCGGTGTGTCGCCGGCATAGACGTGGTGACACAAACTCAGGCCATGTTCGCCATCCAGCACGTAGCTGAGGCCCACTTGGCGCAAGTTATGCCGACCCTGTTTGTTGTGGCCCCGCTGCGCCAGGTGGTTCTGTGTGTTGGTAGTGGCGATGTAGGTGTAAAAGTTGGTGGTGTCGTAGGCCAGCAAGCGGCGGCTGACCATCTGTTTCTGCTTCCATAAACCAAGCAAGCGCAGTTGCGCCGACTCCAACTCATCGCTGGCCCCTGGGGCCGGTTGCTCCGGGACCAGGGTCTCGAAGCAATCCCAGAAGGCTTGGGAGGTGAAACGTTCCGCCGGGAAGCCCCAGAGCGGTTGCAGCACGGTGCGGTCATACCAGTCGGCCACCTCGGTTTTCGGGCCCGGTTGGCAGATGCGATGGATGGCGGCCAGGAGCAGGTAATGGGCGGCCGAGGGTCCGGATCGGGGCTCGGGCCAGAGTTGCTGAAGCAGTTCGAAGACGCCGGTTTGCTGAGCGGCCAACCACAGGGCGCCGGGAAGGCCGAAATCGCGCATGGTGGCAGCCAAGGGTATCGGAGCGGTGCGATCGCGGACCAAGGCGGCGACCTTTTCGGCGGAGCCGAGGTAGCTCTGATGGACGATGCGAGGCCGCCCGTCGACGCGGGCGCTCTCGACGACGTAATAGTAAAGTTGGTTGCCCTTTTTCTTCGAGATGAGGCTCGCCATATAGGGTAATACAATTATACGGCAACGTTGCTCGCGTTTCAATAGGCTTCATGTAGAAAACATACGAACGAGTCTGAAATAGGGTAATACAACAACCGGACCGCAGGAGCGCTGGCAAGTCGTGGCTTTTCAGTGCGTTATCTGGAGGTGTGGGTTACGAAATCTGGAGTTGGCAGTAAACTCCCGCTAGCGGGAGTTTACAAGATATGAACACCTTTCGGTTGGACCGTCCCGCCTCTCTCGGCCGGGCGTCAGTTCTATTCTTCTGAAAATAAGACGCTTAAAGCAACGCACCCGGCCGGGAAATCCGCGGCTTCCTGCGGTAGATTATGTATGACCTAATAATAATCGCCAGGTCGTAGGCCAGGAAGGTGGGCGATCCCTTCATTTCTGCACTCTCAGTACACCCTATGTGTTTTGCAGTTGAGCCACGATTCGGCGACTTGATCCGACCTTGAAACATTTGCTTATTGATTTGTCATTAAGAATATGGTGTGACCTAAGCATGCCAAGCCTCACACCCAAACAGATCCGCGGCCACACCTATTACTACGCCCGCTACTGCCAACGCGTCGACGGCAAACCCAAGATCGTCCGTCAAGTCTACCTCGGCAGAATCGACGACATGGTGGCTGCCGCCGAGCAAGCCCATCAACTGCCCAGCCGCTAGAGACCGAGGTGGCTGCTTGCGCCGATGTCACCGCCCTTTTCGATATCGCCGTCCGCTTGGATCTGGTCCCGCTGCTAGATTCCATCCTGCCCGCCAAGCGCCATCAAGGCCTCTCCCCAGGACAGTATCTTCTGCTCGCCGCCATCAACCGCGCAGTCTGCCCCACCAGCAAACTGCAGTTCGCCGACTGGTATCGGCAAACCGTCTTGACCCGCCTCCTGCCTTCCGATCCGGCTGCGCTTTCCTCCCAGAACTTCTGGAATCACATGGATCTGGTCGGCCCCGAGCACATCCTCGAATTCGAAAAACAGATGTCCCAGCGCCTCGTCGAGCGTTTTCAACTCGATCTCCACGCCCTGGTCTACGACGGCGCCAATTTCTTCACCTACATCAACTCCCGGAATCCCGCCGAACTGCCGCAACGAGGTCATAACAAACAGAAGCGCGGCGACCTGCGTCAGGTCAGTCTGGGCTTGTTGGTCAGCGCCGATTTTCACATCCCCCTGTTGCATAAGGTTTATGCCGGTAATGTCAACGACAGCACCGAGTTCCGCTTCATCGCCGAGGAACTCTCCACCCAGCACCGGCAACTGGCCCAGTCCTGCGAGCACATCACCGTGGTCTTTGACAAGGGGAACAACAGCCAGGAAGGCTTCGAGACTTGGCAGAGCACCCCCTTTCACTTTGTGGGATCGCTGGCGCCCTCTCAGCAGGCGGACCTGCTGGAAATCCCACACCGCCGGTTCCGCACCCTGCACACGGCCGGCCTGGAGGAGGTGGCCGTCTATCGTACTCAGAAAAACGTGTTCGGCCAGCCGCGCACCATCGTGGTGACCTTCAATCCAAACCTGTTGGACGGACAACTCCAAGGCCTGACCCAGCACCTGTGCAAAGCGCGCCACAAACTCCGGGACCTACAGATTCAGTTACAGCGACGCCGGCAGGGAAAGATCAAAGGCGGTAAAGCTCCCACTGTGGAATCGGTGCAAAAGCAAATCGACTCGATCTGCTCCGCTCAGTTCGTCAAGAGAATCTTGCGGACCGAGGTTCGGAAGGTCGGCCAAGGCCTGGAACTCACGTTCCATACCGATCAAGTCGAACTCAACCGGCTTTGCCGTGTTCAGTTCGGTAAGACTATTCTCTTTACCGACAATACGGATTGGACCGAGGAGCAGATCGTGCTCGCCTACCGCTCGCAGTACCACATCGAGGACGCTTTCAAGCAGATGAAGAACCCGCATTTCCTGGGATGGAGCCCGATGTTTCACTGGACCGACTCTAAAATCCAGGTGCATGCTTTCTACTGCGTGCTGGCCTTGCTGCTTACTTCCCTACTACAACGCCAACTGGCGCGCCAAGGGGAGCCGCTCAGTATCAACCGTATGCTGGAAGAACTGAGCGGCATCCGCGAGACTCTCGTTGTCTACCCGCGCGGCCAGGGACAACACCAGTTTCCCACTGCCACCTGTCTCACCCGCATGAACCCTCTGCAGCAGCGCCTGTTCGTCCTACTTGATCTTAAGCGATACGCCTCAGAACCCCGTTAGGTCATACTGGCCCCAGTTCGCAACCCGTTCTACAGCCGAGGCTTGCCGCTCCGATTCTCAATATCTTGTAAACTCCCGCTAGCCTGAATTTTCGCGCCAAATAGCCATCTAACATTTTGGGCAGCGTTTATCGGAACTTTAGGTCGAGGGGACGTCCGTTCCACCAGGGAATAGGCGTGGAGGTTTGACCGAGTCCGGCCGCGAGCAATAAGGGATTATGGGCACGCTTGGGTAGGGTAACTTCGACGCGTTTGTCGCTGATCTCGACTTCGGCCGGGGTATTCAGGAAATGGCGGAATAGTTGGCGGGAGTGGGCGGATTCATATCCGGCGAGCCGACGGCCCAGCATCCGATACAGTCCACTGGCCACCTCGGTCAGCGTTACGTCGAAATCGATCTTCAGACGGATCGCAGAGCTCAGCGCGTCCAGATGAAAGAACTGGACGGCATCGGCCAGCCCGTTTTCGATCAGCATGCGTTGCGCGTAGCGGGTAATTCGTTTCGCCGCCGTTGTGCGCAGATCGTTGGTGAGCAGGACTGTTGGTTCCTCATGCCCCAAGTCGGTGATCAACATTTGCCGAATGGGGCCATCATAGTCTCGCAAAGTCACCTGCTGGTCGACGACTTTGGGATTCTGATACATGCGGTGCGGCACATCCAGATGTACCGTGCGCCAGGCCGATCGTGGGGTGTTGGCCACCTCGCGCAAGATCGCTGGGGACCGGCGCCGCAGGGTCATGAAGGTGATGCCCATCTGGTTCAACCGGTTCAGTTTGGCGTAGGTCGTGAGCTTGGAATCGAAGACCAACTCGGGCGGTAGCTCGCCGTAGGCCGTCTTCCAAAACTTGACGAAATCCAAGACTGCATCGGCTGGGTCTCGTTTGAGCAAATCGGCCTTGGAGTAGCAGAACACATGGCTTTCGGCATCTTGCGCCAGGAAAACCAAAATCGACTTTTGGCTGCGGCTGCGTTTGGAGAGGTAATGCCGCTCCACAAACTCGTCGGCGCCGAAGAACGGAATGGAGTGGAAATCCAGATTGAAGCTCTCGCCCTTGAGTAATTTCTTCTGCCGTAGAACACCGATCCAGAGTTTGCGGAGCTTCTCGTTGGTTTTGGGTGAAAAGCTATGCGAGTAGGTCTCCAGGTAGGTGGTCTTGGGCGCCACGTTCAGCCCCGCAAACAGAGCCAGTCCTTCAGCGAAAACCAAGTCCATGACATGGTTCTTGCGTTCGGTGCTGGAGAGTTTCAGCCCCAGCAGGGAGAGCCATGCCTGAGGGGCCGGGATCATCTTGCTGCCGGGGTAACCGGCCAGCCGGACCAGGCCGGGCAAGTCGCAATCCACCAGCAGGGGCAGAAACAAGAACAGGCCGCCAAGTTGAGTCGTGAAGCGGCGCGGGGCAAGAGAAAACTCGCGGCAATCGGCGACGGCAGCGGCCGTGGGAAGGAGCGTCGCCGGCCGTTCTTCATCCTGGCGCCGAGGCAAGCGGGCAAAGCCAGCTTCATGCAAGATCTCCCAGATGGCGGTGGTACTCAAGGGAGTCTGCTGGGTCTTGAGGGCGCTTTCGATGAGTTCACGGAAGAAGTCGGGCTTGGAGCGGCGGAAATGATGGCACAGGACGCGGAAGGAGCCGGGCGTATAGCCAAAGCGGCCAGAGACGTCCGCGGAGGGAAGACCTTCGACGAAGTAGGCGCGGAGGGCCTCGTACTGGCGTTGGGCGGGGGAAGCGGGTTCGAGGAAGAAGCGGGATTCTGCGGTTAGCTTATCTGGTAAACTCTCCACAA
>JBELAJ010000623.1:0-4819 GCA_049508935.1 Terriglobia bacterium
TGAATCATCCCAATATCTGCACGATTTACGACATCGGCGAATACGAAGGCCAAGCGTTCATTGCCATGGAGTACCTGGATGGCATGACGCTGAAGCACCAGATTCAGGGCCGGCCCATGGAGCTGGAACGACTGCTGGAGATCGCCATCGAAGTCACGGATGCCCTCGATGCAGCTCACAGCCAGGGCATCGTCCATCGCGACATCAAACCGGCAAACATCTTCGTAACCAAACGAGGACACGCCAAAGTACTGGACTTCGGTTTGGCCAAAGCCACAACGGCCGGCAGCCCATCCGGTCAGGGTGCAACCTTGAATGGTCTAACCGCCGCCACGGTGGATGAGCCGCATCTGACCAGCCCGGGGACAGCAATGGGGACGGTAGCATACATGTCGCCGGAGCAAGTGCGGGCCAAGGAGCTGGATGCACGCAGTGATTTGTTCTCCTTTGGTGTGGTGCTCTACGAAATGGCGACAGGGATGTTGCCCTTCCGCGGGGAAAGTTCCGGCGTCATCTTTGAGGCCATTCTGAACCGTACGCCGGCGGCTCCGGTGCGGCTGAATCCCGATTGCCCCCCCGAACTCGAGCGAATTATCCACAAGGCACTGGAGAAGGACCCCGACCTGCGCTATCAACACTCCGCTGACCTACGTTCTGATCTGAAGCGTCTGAAGCGCGACACCGATTCCGGCCGCAGCGCGGCATCCGTGGCCGTGGCTGCGGCGTCCGGGCAACGGACGGCGCCGGGCACGGCGCCCGCACCAAGGCGGACTCTTGGAGCATTGCCATTGCGCCGCTGGATCACCTCTGCCGTAGGAACCATCCTCGTCGCGGCCGCGATCTTCGCCTACTTGGCCACGCGTCCGCTGCCGTCCCCAAAGATTTCGGGCTACGTTCAAATCACCAACGACCGTCAACCAAAAGTTGTCTTCCGGTACTTGCCGCTGCTCACGGATGGTCCGCGCCTTTATTTCGCAGAAGTCGTGAACGGCAACTTCGCCTTTATGCAGGTGTCCGCCGGCGGTGGCGGGGCGGTTCAGCTTTCCAGTCAGGTTCCAGGCGCCGCGCCATCGGACATTTCTCCTGATCGTTCCCAGATTCTCGTTTCGGGTTCTTACAGTCTTGAAGGCCCAATCTGGATCCTGCCGCCGCTCGGCGGCTCACCTCAGCCTGCGGGCGGCTTTCGCGGCCACGACGCTGCATGGATGCCCGATGGGCAAGGGATTGTCTACGCCAATGGCAACGACTTGTTTCTGGCTCGGATCCATGGGACCGAATCTCAAAAGCTTGCCACGCTCCCGGGCGGCGCATCGTGGCTTCGGTGGTCGCCTGACGGAACCCGCTTACGCTTCACGGTGAATGATCCGAAGACCAACTCACACTCCCTTTGGGAGGCTGCCGCCAACGGCACCCATGCTCATCAACTGTTGGCGGGCTGGAATACTCCCCCTGCGGAATGTTGCGGCAGTTGGGCTCCCGATGGACGGTATTTCATCTTTCAGGCCACCCGCAACGGCAGAACTCATATTTGGGCCATTCAGGACAAAGCAAGTCTATTCCGCAAGATGGCCGACGAGCCGATCCAGTTGACCGCCGGCCCACTGGACTACTTCACCCCCGTCGCCAGTACGGATGGGAAAAGACTCTTCGTGGTGGGTTCGCAGCCACGGGGGGAATTATCGCGTTTCGACTCCAAGACGCAGCAATTCGCGCCCTACTTTTCGGGACAGTCGATCGAAGGGCTGGACTATTCGCGAGATGGAGAATCGGTTGCTTACGTGACCTTTCCGGAGGGCTGCCTGTGGAGGAGCAAAGCGGACGGAACACAGCCGGTCCAGCTCACTTTTCCTCCCTTGCAGGTCTTTTTGCCTCGCTGGTCACCGGACGGCAAGAGGATCGTCTTTGCCGGCACAACTCCGGGCAAGCCCCAAGACATCTACCTGATCCCGGCGGACGGGGGGCAACCCGAGCAGGTGACGAAGGGGGAGAATAACAAAGGAGACGCGAGCTGGTCCGCAGATGGAAATCAGCTCTTATATGGATTCATGGGACTCTATCCTTCCTCGGGAGTGGCCCTTCATCTCATCGATTTGAGGACACGTCAGCAATCAACGATTCCAGGGTCAGAGGGTCTCTTCTCACCCCGCTGGTCGCCTGACCGACGCTTCGTGGCAGCCTTGCCATTAGCCGGAGATAGCCTGCGCCTTTTTGAGTTCGCTACGCAGAAGTGGGTGGACTTGGCAAAGCTCCCCATGGGCTTTCCGAGCTGGTCGCGGGATTCGAATTATATTTATTTTGATACTCTCGGTACCGAAGCGGCCTTCTATCGGGTGAGGGTAAGTGACCGGAAGCTCGAACGGCTTGTCAGCCTCAAGAATATCCGGCGAGGCGGAACTTACCTGTGGACAGGCCTCACGCCCGACGGCTCCCCGCTCTTGCTGCGCGACGTGGGCACCGAAGAAATCTACGCCCTCGATTGGGAAGCGCCGTGAAGGGCAGTGACAAGTCATGAGCTGGAGCGGAAACACTCAAGCCGGCATCTTATGTTTAGGTAGAAGGCAGGCGGAGAAAACGAGAATGGATACGAAGGCTGCGGTTCCCGATTCCAAACCCTTCATGCCTCATCCCAACTTCAGTGATGAGGTGAATCGGAACATCGTGCAGTCGGAGATTGAAGGTGGAGTGTGCCTGGACGATTTATCCGAAGGCGTCCGGTTGGAAGTGGAGACGCAGAATCGTTGGTACACCATCTTAATTCGCGATCGCGGCCAGGAACTGATTTGGGGCCACCCGCAGTACTGTCCCGATCCCGTGGCGGTGAGAATCGCGGGGTCCACGTGGGGCGGCTCGATGCTGAAGTTGCGGTTTATCGGGCGAGGCATGCACCTGGAATTCTGGCATCCCGTATTTCGCACCATCAAAACATCACGGATTCTCGAAATCCGCGCCTCCGACCAGCTCGCGAGCGACACTTGAGCAGCCAGGAAACTGGCCGTGCGCCGCATGAATCTACCACCGAAGTTCACTTCCCGCCTACACCATCTGATTTTGAATTAGCCAGAAGTAGTTCGCCCAACCGATCCGTCGCCGGTTGAGGTCCGCTACCAAAGTCTCTGCGTCCCGTTGGGTCTGACTCCGTCGGGTCAGCTCGCTTAACCTGCATGCCGTCGCCACTACCCCGGCAGGACCGAGGAAACCTGTTCGCTCGTACCGTCCCCTGGACTTCGACCTTCCCCGCTTGTCGGTCGGGTCGGTTCCTGCATTGATCTTTTCGAGGCCTGCTCAGCGTTCACTCGCGTTACGGCCTACAAGCTCGCGGGGTCGCCTGGGCGACCCTTTCCATCGAAGGCTTCAGCGGCTTTGTTGCCTCCACCGCCGCTCCGATTGCTACCGGGTGGAACGAACCAGTTCCCGGGCGGGACTTTCACCCGCTGTGGACCAGCGCCTTTCACGGCGCACCGACAAGGGAGGATCTATTTCCTCGAACCCCGTTTGCGCGGCTGCCTTGTGTTTCGACTTGTGCCGAAATGACCCTACTTCTTATCCAAACTCAGATGGCCAAGGCGCGAACTACGGCGGGAGATTCATGATGCGCAGGAGGTTTTGGAAGCGTGTGGCGCATGGCCAGTTTCCTGGCTGCTCAGGCGTCGCTCGCGAGCTGGTCCGAGGCGCGGATGTCCACAATTCGTGACGTTGTGATGGTCTGAAATACGGGATGCCAGAATTCCAGGTGCATGCCTCGCCCGATAAACCGTAGCTTCAGCATCGAGCCGCCCCACGTGGACCCCGCGATTCTCACCGCCACGGGTTCGGGACAGTACTGCGGGTGGCCCCAAATCAGTTCCTGGCCGCGATCGCGAATTAAGATGGTGTACCAGCGATTCTGCGTCTCCACTTCCAACTTCGCGCCCTCGGATAAATCGTCCAGGCACACACCACCTTCAATTTCTGACTGCGCGATGTTGCGATTCACCTCGTCACTGAAGTTGGGATGAGGCATGAAGAGTTTGGGATCGGGAACCGCAGCCTTCGTATCCATTCTCGTTTTCTCCGCCTGCCTTCTGCCTTCGCCGGCCGGCGCCACTCAGAAACCTTCAAGCATCCACACGTTGCTGCTGAGGGCGTCGCCCCGTATGGCAAGGTAGCGACCGTCCGGTGAAGGTACGCCCCAAATATCGCCACCTGCTGCCTTGTACTGCCATAGCACCCGGGCATTCCCGTCTAAGTTGATGTAGAGAAGCGTGGTGCCTTGCGGCGAGGCAGATCCGTAGTACAGCCCCTTTCCGTCAGCGGACCAGTCAAAACCTCCAGTGTTCGGCCAACCCTTCACGGTGATTTCGCGGTCGGAGCCGCCCGAGAGTGAAAGCAAGCGAATCTGATTGTCTGGCTCGCCTTGTCTCGAAATCGCAAGCGTAGCTCCATCGGGAGATAATGCGCCGTTGTAGTAAGTCGTCGGGTCTTTCTCTATGGTCCTGAGCACCTGGCCTCTGCCTTTCAGGGGATCGAATGCTGTGACCGTGTAGTGTTTTTCATCCTGGCTCGCCTCAAAGATCACACAGAGGCTTGCCGGGGCGCGAGCGCATCCTTCGTCCCGCCGATTCCGCGTCTCCAGCACAAACTGAGGCACTCCACCGTTCGCTGGTATGCGCATCATCCGCATCGGAGCCGAAGGGCCAGCGGCTGTTTTCGGAAGCTTGTTGCTGATTCCGATGAAGGTGGTCAGTGATTCCGATTTGATTCCGGTCGCTCATTCCGACGCCAAGCCGGTCACGATCGGAGCGAAGCGACGCTGGCGTTTTTATGGTGCTTGAAGTGACCG
>JBELAJ010000624.1:0-4796 GCA_049508935.1 Terriglobia bacterium
CCACGGAGGTCATGAAGCCAGTGAGAAGCTGGCACGAGGTCTCCAACATAGTGACGGAATGAAATCGCAACCCTTTTCAAATCCAGTATTTCACTCAGCCGGCCGCGGAAGTTTGGCTAGTTTCCGGCTGGCCTTTGCCATTTGCCGTTTGAACTGTTGATGGTTTCGCATCTTGCGAACTGACCCGGGACTCGATACTCGAGTCGTGCAACTGACCCCTCACCCGTCGCGCTCCGGCTGATGAAAGCACCGGCAGCGCGACACCCTCTCCCCAAGGGAGAGGGCGCTACCTTTGAGGTTCGATATGGTGACAAAGGCTTTCTCGCGCCGATCGTTCCTCAGAGACGCCGGTGCGCTTGGCCTTTCGCTGGGCGCCGCGCGTTGGCTGCCGGCCCAGGTCTACGCGGCGAATGCGAGTCGAGCGCCATCTCCGGGCAGCGTGCCGGGACCGATACCACGCATCGTCGTTGAGGAATTCTCGAAAGCATTCTACCCCGCTTATTTGAGCAACGGGCTGATTGGCATTCGGCCAGGTACGAACCCGCTGCTTCCCGCCAAGACGATGGTGAATGGATTCGTTTATCCAGACTTACCTGACCGGGTGGTGAGCCTGTCCCCTGCGCCTTATCCTCTCGTAACGGACTTCCGCGTCGACAATGTCAACTTGCTCCAGCATCCTGAATTGGTCAGGGTGGAGCGGCAGACTTTGGACATGGCGAGTGGAGAACTTCTCACAGAGATGGTCTTCACGCCGCCAGGCGGCGTCACTCTGGTTTTGAAAGTGCTTCAGTTTGCTTGCCGCGCCGTGCCTTCTTTGCTCTGCCAGGAAATCACCTTCTCTTTATCTTCCGATGGCGAGGTCGAGGTTTTCGCCGGCATCGATGCCGCCGAGTTTACAGGCTCCGTTTACAGCACGCGTGCTCCGGAGGCCACCGAAATCGACTTGGCTGTCGGCTGTCTTAGTCAGGAGGGACTCAGCAAACTCGGGGTAGCGATCGCGGCGCCTGCGGCCGGTGATTTCAAGCGCCTGGGAGAGCGCACAACGGGTCGAGCTTCCTTCGCCGCGGGTTTCAGTTTGGACGCGAAAGGAGGGCAGACTTATCGTTTTCCCACCATCGCCGCCATGGTCGCGGATTTCTATCAACCCGAGCCCGAGCAGGAAGCCATTCGCCAGGCCAAGTGGGGAGCCATGCTGGGAATGGATCTGCTCCGCGCCCGAAACCGCGAGTTGTGGAGCGATCTCTGGAAGTCGCGCGTGAAGGTTTACGGCGACGCAAATTCCCAGCGCGTCCTCGATTCTGCATTCTTTTATCTGCATTCGAGCCTGCACGCTTCCAACAAGAACGGCATGGCTCCCTTCGGACTTTCGGAGTTCGCCTATTATTACGGACACAGTTTCTGGGACACAGAATCCTGGTCCCTTCTCCCCATCACGCTCGCTGCACCCGCGACGGCTCGGTCGCTGCTCGAGTTCAGGGTGCGGGGCCTCAAGAACGCCGAGAAGCTTGCGGCGCTGTACGGCTACCGCGGCGCTCAATTCCCCTGGGAGGCCAGCCCGATTGACGGCGCGGACGTAACGCCGACCTTCGCCGGCACCGGATGGGAGGAACAGCACGTCACGCCGGACGTTGCGCTCGGCTTTTGGGAATACCAGATGGCGACCGGCGACGACGATTTTCTTCATGCGGGGACCTGGCCTGTGCTCCGTGCCGTCGCCGAATGGATCGAAAGCCGCGGGGTTTTCACCTCTCGAGGATTCGAAATCCGCAACATCATGGGACCGGATGAGGGCGTCGAGGACGTCAACAACAACTCCTACGTGAATGCGATCTGCCGGATGGTGCTCGAAGCCGCCGTGAAGTGCGCAGAGTTGGTGAACCAGGAGCCGCCGGGTTCGTGGGCCAAAATCGCCGGCGCGATCGTGATTCCCATCGATCCATCTCTCAACGTCGTTCTCCCTTACGACCACCCGCCCCAGGGTCGCCAGTATACTCTCGGCAATATGGCCATGCTCACCGTTCACGATCCCCCGCTCAGTGCACAACTCCTGAAGAACACCTACCTGCGCGAGTTGAAACTGAGGGGCCCGAACCCGCACGGCATCGGATTCTCCATGGACGCTGAGGCGGCGACCGCCGCGTTCTTTGGCCACCGGAGCGAGGCCGCAAGGCTGTTCAGCCAATCATGGCAGAAAGTATGGGTTGAACCTTATGGCATGATCAAAGAAGCCCCTGGCGAAGACTACGCCTGCTTCCTTACCAATTTCGGCTCACTGCTCGAAACCGCGATGGTTGGGTTTACGGGAATCCGCGTGACGCATCCAGGCTGGACGAGATACCCAGCCACACTTCCGGAGGGCTGGGACAGGATTGAAATCGATCGGGTTTGGGTGCGTGGAGAAGCCAAGCAACTGATTGCAGTCAATGGCAAGCCTGCGACCTTGACGGCGTTCTCGATGTAGGGGAAACCCTTGTGGCCGCCCTGCTAAACCACAAGGGTCATCCCCGCGAACGATCAACCCCAGAGCCGCTTATGCCATTTTCCAGTCACCATACTGAGTTGAGACGAACCCTTTACCCACGCTTGGGGGGGCTTCCTGCGCCGAGATTGCTGGATGCCGGCGCGAGGCTGGAAGCCGCGCGCCGTCCGCGGTGCGGGGCCCGTCGCACCCGACGCGAGCTGTTGCTGACGGCGCGCAGCAATAATATGAAGGAGCAGTTGGTCACGTTCCTGGCTGGAAATAGCCAGGTCGCGGAGCCGGGCGTTTCCATCGTTCGAACGGGACTTCAGCAAGGTCTTCAGATGCGGATGACTTTGAATCAAGTCTGAGACCTTCTCCTCAATGGAGACGGCGACGCCCGGTGAGACGTTCGAGCGGGCTTCGCTCATGGCGCGCGGAACTGCGTAGCGATAGGCGCTGCGCGAAATACTTGTGTCGGTGTAGTCAGACTGCATCCAACCGCCTTCGTCTACCATTTACCTCACCTCTATTCTTGTAATCCTACCGCGCTGACCTTCAAGTCAGCATCCTTGCCGCCTGCCCCGTGATGCGAGCTGGTCGGTGCTGGCGGTTTGCGGGGCGCGCCCGGCTGGGAAGTCGGGCGCGCCTCCCTTCCCCTACCTGCCAGTTGTTACCAGAGCCAGCTCCTCCCGCTGTCTGGTCACGCCCAGAGAGCAAGCCTTCAAAAACTATCCCACAATGTGATCCGTTCCAAGCCCGAGAAGATCCTGCTTCCGAGGCAGTAGATTAATTGGTGCTTGCTGTCCTGCCAACTCGGAGAATTTCGAGTTTCTCGGGATACGTTTACGTGGGTTACTAGGAATCTCCGCGCTCCCCTTTCAGCCTACTTCCTACTAAGAGGAGCACGGAGAAAGCCTTTCGACTTGCGGCCGCTTGTCTAACGACTACCTGGCATTTTCCGAAGCATAAACCCATTCTTGGGCCAAAGCTACTGGGAAACTTTCTAGTTTTCAGCGGAGAAGATACCAGCTGCCAGGCTACGGAAAAAGCCCTCGTCGCCTGTCATTCCGAGGAGTTTTCATGGGCCTGCGGCCCACCCGAGTGCATGAAAATCCCCTCGGCATCCTCACGTAGGGGCACGCCATGGCGTGCCCCTACAATGGCCGGCAAGGGTGATTTTCAGGAGAGCCGCAGGCGCCGAGGAGTCACGCAGTGCCGTGAAAAAAGACCAGAGCGAGATTCCTCGCTGCGCGCGGAATGACAACGGAACGAGTTTTTCCGCAACTGGCTCGGAAAGTCAAATCTAGGTCGGCTGGATAATTCCGTGGGTTATGGCATATGTGGTTAACTCGGCGATAGTTCGAACACCGGTGGCCTCCATGATGCGATATTTGTGGAACTCCACCGTTCGAGTCGAGATATTCAACCCGGCCCCGATTTCCTTCGGTGATTTTCCTTCCGCCAGGAGCTGAAGGATTTCCCTTTGTCGCGAGGTGAGTTCCGGCTTGAGTTCCTCCGGATGATCGCGCTTCGTCATGAGAGTGTTCAAAACATCGCCCGCGACGAGCGGGGAAATATAGGTTCGCCCCCGCGCCGCCTCTTGAATGGCGGCTATGATTTCCGAGGGCGCGGACCGCTTGAGAACATAACCGGAAGCGCCGGCCTGAAAGGCAGCGGTGGCAAAGGTCGCGTCGTCGTGCATGGTAAGGAACACGATCTTCGGAGCGTGCGGCATTTTTCGGATCCGCCGCGCCGCCTCGATGCCGTTGAGCAACGGCATCGAGATGTCGGCAACAATGACGTCCGGCTGCAACCGTTCGACCGCTTCAATCAGCTCCCGGCCGTTGCCGATGAGCCCCACCACCTCGAAATGCGGCTCGAGGAGGCGCCGCAATCCCTCGCCAAACATGAGGTGATCATCCCCTAACAGAACCCGTGCACGTCCCATCGCTGGTCGCCTGCCGCTCACGAGTGACTTATCCCTGAAGGACAGGCCCTCCGCGCTTTATGAGTACGATCTCCTCCGGCACACGGCAACGCCGGTTTGCAGCGCGGTAATTATATTCAAAATCGCAACGGTTTGCGAATGGGAGTTGGCAACAAAGCGGGAGGGGCAAAGACTAAAGGATAAAAGATGAAGGGTAAAGGGTAAAAAGCAAGGAGAGCGGCAAAATGTCCGTGATATTAAAGCCTCAGCGATTAATGTGTTTCCAACTGTTTGTCAAGTTCTCCTTTATCCTTTGTCAAGCCCGGATAGAAATGTCCCCATCCTTAACCGAATAGAAATGTCCCCTTTTTCAGGTTTCTCTTTCACGTACTTTCTCTCTCTTTCTCC
>JBELAJ010000625.1:0-4793 GCA_049508935.1 Terriglobia bacterium
GTTTGAGATTAGACACCTTCTCAACGCGAAGATTCGAGAAGGCCTTTCCCCCTTCCCATGCCTCGCAGTTCGGTTGGGGAAGGCACAGTTGTCACTGCTGCGCGGGCTATCGTTATTCGTGGCTGGCGCCCCGCGCCGAGAAATTGTACATCTTCTCGACGCATACATAGCAAACTTCTCGATGCATGCATCACCCGCGGCGACAGCTTGCTTTTCCGGCAACGACATGGAAATACTGCGAGATCAGAGAGCCATCCGAGAGCCAACCCTTGCTCCTCCGGCGTTAATGGCAAGCCAGTAGCAAGCTGTGCGTGCAATAACTGTCGAGAACGGTCCTTCGCACCACCTGACCTACATAGAGAATGATAGACCCGGCAGGCCCCGTTTGCCGCATTCTTGTCCCGAAGTCCCCTTATAGGTGAAAGGGTTCAGCGCCGAAGGCGCTGGACCTTCAGCGCATATAGAAACCTGTTTCGTCGTGCTGGAAAATCTAGCCGGAATGAGGTAAGAGGGATGGCGAAGGACACGCCCCGCCCCGCTACGAATCGAAGTCCCCAATTGCTCAACGATTGCTCGAAGAGCTTCGAGCGGGGCCGGGCGCTCGGACCGACAACGCATACTCAGATGTCGTCCCGTGAGGACTTTACTATAAGGGCTGTGCAGGTTCCGAGCCAGCGTGTTCTCCCATCTTTTCCCGGAGGACTTGCCATGGATCATTGCGCTTCGCTTACCAACCCCATCGTCGCCTGGATCGGCCTGGACTGGGCCGATCAGAAGCACGATGTCTGCCTGCAAGCGACCGGCTCCACGGAGGTCGAGCACTTGGTGGTAGAGCAGAAACCGGAGGCCCTGCAGCCCTGGGTCGCCGAGTTGCGCCGCCGTTTCCCCCACGGCACCATCGCCATCGCCCTGGAACAGTCGCGCGGCTCGTTGTTTTATGCCTTGATGAACTACGAATTTCTCCGGCTTTATCCCATTCCGCCCAAGGCGCTGGCGGATTACCGCAAAGCCCTTTACCCCAGCGGCGGCAAGGACGATCCGGTCGATGCCCAGTTGCTGCTGGAGTTCCTGCGCAAGCATCCCGAGCGCTTTCGTCCCTGGGTGGCCGAGGATGTGGAGACGCGCCGACTGGCGCTGCTCAACGAACATCGACGCCGCCTGGTGGACGATCGCACCGCCCTCACCAACCGCCTCACCATCCTGCTGAAGGGCTATTTCCCCGAGGCGCTGCGCTGGGCGGAAGATCTGCGCGCGCCGCTGGCCTGGGATTTCCTTGCCCAGTTTCCCAGTTTGGAGCGCGCACAACAGGCTTCGCGCCTGGAGGTGCTGAAGGTTTATCGTGCCCACACCCGCCGTCCCCCCGAGCAACTCGAGGCCCTCTGCGACGAGATTCGCACCGCCCGTCCGCTCACCACCGATCGCGCCATCATCGCCAGCTCGGTGCTGATGGTGGAGATCCTGGTCGAGCAGTTGCGCGCTTTGGGGGCCGGCATCGAGCGCGTAGAGCAGCAACTCGGCGAGCTGTTTGCCGCCCACCCCGACCGCCTCATTTTCCAGAGCTTCCCCGGCGCGGGAAAGGCTCTGGCGCCACGCCTGCTGGCCGCCTGGGGATCGGACCGCCAGCGCTTCCCCACCGCCGCCAACATGCAGTGCTTCGCCGGCCCCGCTCCCGTCACCGTGCGCAGTGGCAAGACTAAATGGGTCCACCGGCGCTACGCCGGCCCGACTTTTCTGGGTCAAACGTTTCACGAGTTCGCCGCCCAGTCGCGCCTGCAATCTCCCTGGGCCAAGGCCTATTACCAACAAATGCGGGACAAGGGAGTCGGCCATCACCCCGCGGTCCGCGCCTTGGCCTTCAAGTGGACTCGCATTATGTTTCGTTGCTGGCAAGACCGTACGCCTTACGACGAGGCCCGCTACCAGCAAGCTCTCAAGCGCCCGGGTTCGCCTTTGGCTACTACCCTGAACCGGCTTGCTACGTCGGCGCGCCTGTGAACGAAAAAACAGTTGACATCGATCCTCAGATGTCTTCGAGGACCCGAACCCAGTTTCCTGGGAGTCGGCATGATTGCTGGTGGGAAGGGCTGTTATCGACAGCTATCATGGAGTCAGGTCCGCGAAAGCACTTCCGCGACATGCCGACTATCGACTTTTGCAACACAGTTTCGCCACGCTCCAGACATCAATGACTGGCCGCTGGGAGCCTCTTTTCGGTACCCGATTTGCAACTGACTTTTGCAACGCTGGAACCCCCGTTTTCAGGGCCTCCCGTTCACGTTGCAAAACTTACCCTATTTGGAACGGTGGCCAGAGATGCGCCGGTGGTGTATTACGCTAACCTGAAACCAGAAACGCTCGAAGAGAAGCACGAGAACAGGGTTCCGCTGACCTTGGCGCATCCGCTGGCGCAGAGCCAAATCGACGCCGTCCTCGCTTTCCCATCCGTCGGCCCAGAACCTAGACCACGGCCCGCGCGACCGCATCAAACTTGCCGGAAGTCGCTTAATCTAAATGTCTTATCCGGTGTTTCGCTCCGCGAAATCCTTGCGCTAAAAGAGGTATTCATGAAGGGTTTTTCATTTGGGGGGTATATATAAGCATGACACCAAACATCAACGTATACCGCGCAATGCGTGGGAGGAGATATCTAACATGACAACCCCGATTTTGCCCCGGCCAACTGCGGATGAGGTCATAAGGGCGGAGAAGAAATTCGACGAAGAGAACGGGCCAACCGAATGGGTGCTGACGCAACTATTTCAGAAATTCCCCGAAAACAACGATTCCGAGGAAGTGATTGTGAAGACCAAAGTCCTCAACGCCCTCTACAGCACATACATTCTTGCGGTGAAGCGCGTCGCTACACACATAACTAACCTTGGGATTGACCCGGACCTAAGAGCCGGTAAGCCTGAAATCGTTGATCGAATTGCCAAGGTTCAGCTACAAAACGGCAAGACACGCAATTACTTCTGTTTCGCCAGCAAGTATTGCAGCTGGCACAACCCCATGGCGTACCCCATTTACGACAGGAACGTTGAGGCCTGTCTTTGGTGCTACCGGAAGCAATACGGCTTCGCTATGTTCCGCCGGTATGGTTACGATTACCCGGAGTTTGTGCGACGCGTGAACGCCTTCCGCGATTTCTACGGCCTCACGTCATTCACATATAAACAACTCGACAAGTTCCTTTTTTATTTGGGTTACACGCTGCCGTCGAGGGAGCAGGCATAACCGCGCGGGTGTCTGCCGGATGCGGGTTGCCGAGTTTCTCAAAACTTAACCTTTCTGCAAACGCTCGGCTTCGGTCGGGGGTTTTTCTTTTCGCACAAAGGACCCTTTGTGCATCAGTGGTTTTGCCACGTGGTCGTATAACGGCCAGACCGGGAACTTGACAGCCGGGCTGGGTGCGCCCATTCCTGGCGATAGATCCCCAAGTATTAAACTAAGTGGGAGGGCATGATCGGCGCCCATCCTCAATGATGTATTACGAATGCGATTTTCGTCAGTGTCGCAAGGCTCGTGCCCGGGGCCTAATCGGTGTCGGATCACCAAATCCTTTCATCGAGCTGCTTCTTGAACCGCTCCACTCATCAATTCCCGCATGTTGTCGGGTCCTAGCAAGGCCCGGAGGAACAGGCAAAACTGCAGGGGTCTGAGGCGAACTGAATCTATGACTCTTTCCCGGTCCTGCTTCGAGAGAGCCGCTCGGTCCAATTTGACCATCTCGCTGTCGAAATCTGCAAAAGCGGCGCCCAGTGCGAATAGGATTCGCCAAACATTCCGCTTCTCCAAAAGCAAGGCCGCGATCTCACGCTCTGCTTCCCGGGTGGACTCACCTTTGGCGAGCGCGATGGAATACCGCATGTAGGGAGCCATGGCGGGCGACTTCCAAAACTCTTCCGCGCCCTCCTCCTGCCTGATCTGATGGATGTCGATCTGCTCAATCTTAGGCTCGTCATTCCGACCTGCCATGTCACGTCCCTCCTTTTGGGCCCGGCACTGATGCCTCCGTAGGCACTCGATCAGTCGGATCCCGAACTCGGCGGCTTTCCTCAAGTAAAGTGTGGCCGCCGCCAGATTCTGCGCCACGGCCAAGTCCCGGTCAACCCGATCACACACCGTGGTCCTCGCTTCCTTGACTTTCGGTAATGGCATCGTCACTTGCGCCATGGCTTGGTTACAGGGGTTTAGTCAGAGGAGCCGCGGAATAGCCACTGCACTGGATAGGTGGCGGAAATCCCCAAGCAACTAGCAAACCCTCATTGAATACTTGGGCTGTTCCCGCCAACTATGGTTTTCCGGTCTTGGCGATTCGTCTGGGCCGGTGGGTCCAACTTCCGGGTTGCGCGTCACCCGGGAGCGAAGGTGCCCAAGGCGCGCTTGCGCCCTCCTCAGAAAAGAAGCTAGCGTTCGACGTGAGTGATAAAGGAAGGAAAAGAGTCTGCGACAAGAAATCCCTCAGCCTGATAGAGATAGACGAACCGAAATTACCGTTCCTGGGGGACGTGGAAGTGTGAAGGTGCACGACGCCGCCAATCTGCCAGCAAGACTGGCTCGCTGCGGAGCGACTCAGGGCGAAGGTCCTAACTCTTGGATGGCGTCGCAGGTCGGCGTTTGGTCTGCCATTCCACGACTCAGCGACTTTTTGTGCTTGTCCTTTTTTTTCATAGACATTCTCGCTTTGTTCCGTCGAATTCAAGTCGAGAAGTCGAGAGTTGAGAGTCGAAGAGTGACAAGCAGTCGGCATCCTACCGCTTGACCTCCTGGTTCGGCTTCACGACTTCTCGACT
>JBELAJ010000626.1:0-4791 GCA_049508935.1 Terriglobia bacterium
GTAAAGTCCGAGAAACCACAGGGGAGGGAGCCAGCGGGCGAGAGGGCCGCTCGAGTGAAGCAGTGCGGACAGATCACCCACCATTTTTGGCAAGAGCAGAGAAAACATCAGCACGGAGGCGATTAATCCGCCCTGGAGGTAAGCGGACGCTTTCTCGAACCAGCGATAGCTCAGGACTGTAAGCAGTACCCCTTCCAGTGCGACGAAAAACAAAAAGCTGAAAGTGCTCGCCGCCGCCATGGTCAGACCGTGAACCAGGGACCAGCGGCAAATTCCGCCGAAGGTGACATGCGTTCCCCCCGACGCCGCCAACGGAAACCCCAACGTACCCGGGGCGCCGACGGCCGCAGCAAACATAAAGAGGAACACTACCAGCGCCGAGGCCTTCGCAAGAAAGATGCTTCCGGCCCGGGTGGGAAGCGGTACGAGGGTAAGGAAGTCCACGCGGTCAGGAAAGAAGGAGTCCCATTCGAGGACAGCTAACAGCCCGATCACCAGCATGGACAGGCACACATAGATGAACTCGTCCCGCATCGACGTGGGATCAAAGAGGCCGGGAGCGAGTTCCGCCATTTGCGAGTAGGCCGTATACAAGAAGAAGAAGTAGATAAAACCAGGTGCTGCCAGGAGGACGACGACGTGCGCGACGCCTAGCGCCGATTCTCCCGTTTGCGAAACGAACTCGTTGTCGAAGAATCGTCCGAAGAAATGCCTGGTCAGCTCGACCAAGTGTGTCTCGTCCTCGTGGACGAACCGGCGAAGGGTGTCGAATCGGGGCATGGCAGTCCTACTAGGCAAGCTTCATGGCCGCGACCATCTGCTGCGCCGTGGCCTCCGAATCACCCTGCGGGACGAGCTGGGAAAAGATGCCCTCCAGCGTGGGGACTTGAGTCAGGTCACGCTGGCGCTCGACGGAATCGGCGGCCACCACACGTCCCTTATGCAGAATGATCACACGCGTTGCCACCCGCTCCACAACTTCCAGGAGATGAGAACTGTAAAGGATAGTCTTGCCCTGGCTTGCCAGGAGTTTGAGCAGGTCACGGAAAATCTGCGCCGCGCCGACGTCCAGGCCGGAAAGCGGTTCGTCGAAAATCACCACCTCGGGGTCATGGAGGAGCGCGGCGCAAATCAAGATCTTCTGCCTCATTCCGCGCGAGTAGGAGGAGCTGAGAGCATGGCGGTGCCTGTGCATCGAAAAAAGACGCAACATGCTATCTACCTTCTCTTCCAGAATGCCGTCCGGAATGGAGCGCAATCGCCCCACAAGGTGAAGGTAGTCCCATCCCGAGAGGTAGGGGTATAGGTAGGGTTCCTCGGGGACGTACCCGAGCCGGCGTTTGAAGTCCAAGAATTGGCTGCGGACTTCCCGGCCATTGTAAAGAATGCTTCCCTGCGTGGGCTCGAGCAGACCCACGATCATCTTCATAGTCGTGGTTTTGCCGGACCCGTTGGGGCCCAGGTAGGCAGTGATCTCGCCGGGCGACACGGAAAACGTGATGGCATCTACTGCCGGCAGCCGGGTGTAGCACTTCGTCAGGCCTCGTACTTCCAGCATGGGCGCGGCCTCGAGGCAAGGATTCCACTTGGCGGGTCGTAGTACGTCTTCATGGAGAGGCGAACTCCCCCGCCAAGTGTATAACTTTTGATGAGCTTGCACGCTCTCAAGTTGTACACCTGCAGGAACGGGTTTGTGCCTGCTAAATATCAGGCTACTCACGGTTTGCCCCTGCGGGGCAAGGTGCCGGAGTAGTACTGACGCGCCGTCCGCGTCTGCCTAACGATGTGAGCGCTCCGCGTCGTACCTCTTCCTCTGTTCTTCCTGCGCAGCCTGCGAGGGCACACCCAAGTCCAGGCGTAACGAATCGGGAATCAGAGTGCGGTTGTAGGGCTCCTGAGTGGTTGGCTCGTTGGGCTTGAAAAAGAACTGCGTGCCGTAGATCTGCGGCTGATGAACGAAGTTCAGATAACGGTCGAGCGTGGCCGCTTCGATCCATAACGCCCCGCGATGTCCTTTGGCTACAGCCACCATAGCCAGCGTATGGGCCAAAAGGTAGTCGTCTGGCGTCTCCCCATGCTGAAACACAAAGGCCGCTCGCTCGAAGTCTTCGCCGGTATGGAGTTTACCGTTCACGAGGAGTTTCCGGGTTGCTTCGCGACGGACCGCGTCGGCTTTGTCAACCACTGCCCAGTCGATTTTTCCAACGCCGGGCTGCCTGTCTCTTTGATCTGCTTCAAAGATCTGTTTCATCTCAGGATTGGACACGCCAGTGGATTGGCCTCCCATACCCGCCGACGGCGTCAGCGCCAGCATCATCAAAATGCGATTCTCGAGCTGCGAGACCCAGGTGCCGCCAAAATCCGTCGTTCCTTGCGCCGGGCCGTTGTTCGTAATCGCCGCGCTAAGCAGCAGCAACCCACTTGACAAGAGTATAAGGTGTTGGCGACTCATGCGGTGATTATACAGTTGAGAGTCGAAAGTCGAAAGTCGAGAAGTCGAGGAGTCGCTCGACGGAGGACCGCGAACCACGAGCCTGGCGGTCCATACGAATCAGCGACGACAGCGCACTGGAGTCTCCTTCTCGTTGACTTCCTGCCGGGCAGACCGGATAATGCCTTTGATTTAACCAATACAATCGGGATCGCGAGGAGGTGCGGAATGTCTCCAGTAGCTGACCCAGGCACGGGGAACGCGTACCGGAAGTTGTTGCAGAGGATCATGGTTTTTCTTGCGGCGTTGGTTGTTGCTCGTTTTGTCTTAGAGGTGACGGGCACACCTCAGGCGCTGGCTCGCTACGTCTCGGCGACCGTCGGCTTGGTGCTCGCCGGTATCTACCTTGCTGCGATCGGGCCACTGAAGCGAAGGCCCTTTAATTACTCTCAACTCGTCCTGCCCGCCTTAATTCTGTCCGCGTGGACCGTGGGCTGGGTGATTCTGGCAACCGTAATCTCCGCCGAATTCCGTCTGGAGCGGAGCCACTTTGCAGAGCGCGAGGATTACGGGAACTGGGGGCATTTGGGCACCCACGTCGTTGGGCACCTGATCGAAATTGTTGTGCTCTTCGTTGTGCTGCTGCTGCTCATGGCGCTCGTTCAGCTTCTGTGGCGCTGGCCAGTAACTGTAGGGCCCGGAGTAGTACTGGGCGCACTGGTCGTTATACGTTACTGGCTCGAGGCGATGGGCGTAACAGGACCGAACACTGCTGCGTGGAGTTCCACAGTCGCCGTTTTGATCGCCGGTTTCTATTTGGGGGGCGTGGGCCCGCTCCTGGGTTTGCGCGGGGGGCGGCAGCTTCTGGCCCCGGCGCTGGTGCTCGGTTGGACGTGGAGGCTCTGGGTCTTCATCGCCATACTCATGAGCGCCATTCCTTCCTCGTTCAGGACTCACTTCTTTAATCGCGCGGGTGGCAATGTGCCAGCCCGCCTTGCGGAAGCACTGGCGGGCACGGCGGTGGAAGGCTTCATCGCGGGACTAATTTTGTGGGGAATCGCAGTCTGGATCGCTTCTGCCACACGGAGCGAAGAAGCAGCGTAGCAAGGGAGAAGGCAGAAAGCAGAACCCAGAAGGAAAAACGCAGTAATCACAAGGTAGCCAGCAATCGGCGGGCTACTGCCTACTGCCTACTGCCTACTGCCTTCTGCTTTCTGCCTACTGCCTACTGCCTTCTGCTTTCTGCCTACTGCTTTCTGCCTTCTCTGGAGGTTGAATAATGAACCGTATTCTGGTGACGGGAGGGGCGGGGTTCATCGGCTCGCACTTGTGCGAGCATCTTCTCCGCACCGGAAGGCGCGTTGTAGTCGTGGATAACCTGGACGATTTCTATGATCCGCAACTCAAGCGCGCCAACCTCGAGGCCGTCAGGACTGCCGGCGACTTCGAGTTCTTTCCCGTGGACATTCGCGATTCCGGCAGGCTCGAGGAAGTGTTTGAAAAGGCGCGCCCCGAGGCGGTGGTCCACCTGGCGGCGCGTGCGGGCGTGCGGGCTTCGGTGCTTTATCCGGCGCTCTACGCCTCGGTCAATATCGACGGGACGCTTTGCTTGTTGGAGCTCAGCCGAAAGTATCAGGTGAGCCAGTTTGTTTTCGCCTCCTCGAGTTCAGTCTACGGGCAATACAACCGTGTGCCATTCTACGAAGAGGACTCCATCAGCAAGCCGCTTTCCGTGTATGCCGCCAGCAAAGCGGCTGGTGAAATGCTGGCCTTCACATACTCGCATTTGTATTCGCTGCCGGTCATTTGTCTTCGTATTTTCACCGTCTTCGGACCTCGACAACGCCCCGACTTGGCAATTTGCAAATTCGCCCAGCTCATTCAAGAGGGAAAGGAATTGCCGGTCTTTGGTGACGGCAGCATGAGCCGCGACTACACCTACGTCAGCGACGCGGTGGCGGCCATCGAGCAGGCCTTGGCTTCGAGCTATCCGTTCGAAATCTTTAACCTCGGCAATTCCCGACCGATCCGCCTGGATTATATGATCGGTGTCTTAGAAAGTGCTCTGGGTAAGACAGCAACGAGAAACTACCAACCCGCGGGCCCGGTAGAGATGGCCACCACCTTTGCCAGCCTCGAGAAGTCGCGAAAGCTGCTCGGTTACAATCCCCAGGTTTCCTTCGAAGAAGGCCTCAGGCTGTTTGTGGATTGGTTTAGAAAGCAGAGGGGTTAGGGACTGGGGGCATAGGCGTTAAAATAAGGATTACGCCTAAAGCCAGTCGGGGATGGTGCTGAGATGGCGTCGGCGCGGCGAATTTTGTAATCGGACGAGTTTTTCTTCATCTTGGATGAGCAGCCAT
>JBELAJ010000627.1:0-4768 GCA_049508935.1 Terriglobia bacterium
CTAACACGCTCAGTCAAACGGGTATTACACGGCAACCCACTTCGCACGGCTATTTTCGCCTCGGGTGTCGCCGAATGCAGCCCGACACCGGAGATAGTCGATAGATCCCGAGTAACGGCGTAACGTTTAGTAATACCGATTCCTGGTGATAACCCCCCTTTCCACCGATGATTTTCAGATGATTGATGGCCCCGCGAGCGGATTCGGACTGAAAAGTCGGCTTCCCATCGACAATCCTGGCGTTCGGCTGGATTCCGGCGTGGATGGGCGTTTATCGTTCCAAATCCGGCTCTCTACCCCCTAAGCATAGTCTCTACCGCGCCGTCGCTCGCCCAGAACTCCGGATTGCCCCTGCGGATTCGTCGATAAACACAATGCGACTCTTGTTCGTGATGCCAAGAGCGCGTGGGAATCGGGCCGCTTTCCAAGTGCAGTGGTCCCATTCTCCAGGTAGGGCGTTTGAACGAAGTCGCTAGGGCGGCTTCGTTCAAGTCGGTTTCCCGGAAAGTCACCTACAACCAAAAACACATTCAGACTGTACCACGACCAGACGACCAGTTTCTGACTTCACGAATAGCGCTCCCTCCGCCACATGGGTTCAAGCGCCCCGGCGCAAACGAGTATGCCCGCCGCCAGAACATACAAGCCACCCGCCCCCACGAAAGCCGGTTTGTACCCGTGCAAGTCAATAAGGGGACCGATCACTAACTGCGTCGCGGCCCCAATAAAAGTCCCGGCAGCCCCGGTCATTCCATAGAGGATGGCCACGTGCTTGGGGGGAGAAATCTCCGTGATGACGGTGTGAATATTCGTCGACCAGGATGTATGGGCAAAGAGCGCCAGGCTCACCAGCGCCAATGCCTGGATCGTTCGCGGCACCAAACCGGCTGTGGCGCTGAAGGTGCACAGGGAGGCGGAAACCAGCAGGCAGGTCAGGCGACTGCGATGCAGGCCCCACCCCTTGCGGATCAGGGCGCCGCTCGCGGCCGCCCCGGCAAAGGCTCCGATGAAGGAGCACATGTAAGGCACCCAAAGAAGTTTGCCCACCCTAGCGATGGAGAGCCCTCGGGCTTCCTGGAAGTAGCTGGGAATCCAAAACAGATAAAAATACCAGGCGGTGTCTCCGCACGCCCGCGCCGCAAGCACACACCAGTACTTGCGCGTCTTAAGGACTTCTCTCAGCGTCACATCTTGTTCCTGGGGGGAGCCTGCCGCACAACTGCATTCTTCCACCGGCGCTGGGTCCGGCGTCCCCCCCGTGCGCTGGATTTGCCGATGGACCCAAAGCCAGGGTGGAAGGAGCAGCAAGCCGAGCGCGCCGAGAAGGAGAAACGTCGCTTGCCATCCGTAATGAAGGGTGGTCCACGCCACCAGCGGAGGCGAAACCAACATCCCCAGGCTTATTGCCGAAAGGATCGTTCCCACGGCTTTGGCGCGGCTGGCAGGTGGAAACAAGCTGGCGGCGCCGCGCATGGCGGTGGGATAATAGCTGCCTTCTGCCATTCCCAGCAGGGCTTCGCAGAATGACAAGCTGCGGAGTCCTTGCACCATCGAGTGGGCCATGGTAGCGAGCGACCAGAAGACGATAGTCAGCGTAAACGTGCGGCGGTATCCCAGGCGGTCGGCAATCCGCCCCCCCAGGACGTAGAAGATGGCATACATCACCAGAAACGCGTGAATAGCCACTCCGTAATTCGCGTTGCTAAGTGAAAGGTCCCGCCGCACCCGCGGTATAACCACACTCAGCAAAGAGCGGTCGATGTAATTCATCATCGAGCCCGCAAACAGGAGCAGGACAATCAACCGAGGGTAAGCGTTTTGCCAAGCCGATTTGTTAAGCATGCGAGGGAGACCTTATACTACACCGCGCTTGGTTGAGGAGAACCATTATGACCCACCGTGAACGCATTCTGGCCGCCATCTGTGGCCAAGTCCCTGACCGGCTGCCCTGGGTTCCACGCCTGGAATTCTGGCATCGTGCGCGCCTGCGCCAGGGAACGGTGCCCCCTGGCTTGCGTTCCCTCACCCTCACCGAAATCACCGAACGCCTGGGTGTAGGCTGCTACGCTTCGGTACCCGACTTCACCGATGTCAGCGACGAGACCGCCATGATCGACCGCACCCTCGGTCTCTTTCGACTTCCGGTCATACCTTACCGCGTAACCCTCGAAAACGTGGATCGCCGCGTCACCCGCCATGGCCAGGAAACCGTCGTGGAATATCACACGCCCGCTGGTTCGATTCGCACTGCCTCGGTATTTACCGGGGAAATGCTGGATGCCGGCGCTTCCATGTCCTGGATCACCGAACATGCAATTCGCGAGCCGCGTGATTTCGACGTTGTCGGGTGGATCTTTTCGCACTTGAAAATCGAGTCCCGCTTGGAAGGCTACGTGGCCCGCCGCAAGGAGGTGGGAGAGCGGGGGCTCGCGGTCGGCTATCTTCTGGGAACCGCCTGTCCCATCCAGCACATCATGAAGGAACTCATGCCGCTCGAACAGTTCTTTTATGCCCTCAACGACTTCCCGGAGAAAGTTCACCGGCTGGCGGATCAAATCGAGCCCTTTTTCCAGAAGATTCAGGCCATCGGGGCGGACTCTCCCGCCGAAGCTCTGCTGCTCGGTGGTAACTACGACGACTCCATCACTCACCCCCCCTTCTTCGAGAAATACATCTTCCCTGTCCTGCGCGATCACGCCAAAGTGCTGCACGGCCGGGGCAAGTACCTGATGACCCACACCGACGGCGAAAACCAGCGGCTTTTTCCCCTGTACCGGCGCGCCGAATTCGACATCGCTGATTCCGTATGTCCCTTTCCGATGACCCGATGCCGGTTGGAAGAGATTCGCATCAACTTTGGAGACCACGTCACTATTTGGGGCGGGATTCCCTCCACCCTGCTTTGCGCCGGCAGCACCCCGGAAGACGAGTTCCGCCGCTCCATCGATGAGACCATCGAACGCTATAGCCATGAAAGCCATTTCATCCTCGGCGTCAGCGACATGGTGACAGCGGACTGCGAATGGGACCGGTTGCAGTACATCACGGAAAAGGTGGCCGCGATTTAAACAGAATTTAGTTCGGAGGAACTAATCTTATCTTATGGCCACAGAATCACCACTCGGCTCCGACAAGATCATGGCGTTCGTCGGAACGCGGGACCAGGCCAAAGCCAAAGCATTATATCGCGACACGCTCGGTCTGCCCCTGATCAGCGAGGACCACTTCGCCCTGCCATTTGATGGGCACGGCAACATGTTGCGAGTGACGAACGTTGCCAAGGTCGTCATAGCGCCCAACACCGTCTTGGGATGGGAGGTCGAGAATATTGCAGCCACCGTGAAAGCGCTGCAGGAGGCCGGTGTGAAATTCGAGCACTATGCGGGCATGGGCCAGGACGAACTCGGTATATGGCAAGCGCCACGTGGCACGAAAGTAGCTTGGTTCAAGGACCAGGATGGCAACACCCTCAGCCACACGCAGTTATGAGCCCACGAACAGGTTGTGGAGTAGTGGTGCAGTTTGAAATTGGGTAGCGGGGCAGCTTGGCCATTCTCCATTATGGGCGTTTATCGTTCCGAATCCAGCCAGTACCCACGCCGCATAGTCTCCGTGTGCGCCGGTAGAGTCCTCAACCGGCAGGAGAAGACATGGAGAAGCCCGAAGGGGGGATGCGGGGTCTCCGAGAAATCGCATGGGAAACGGGTCAAGGTGCCGGTTACTCTATCCCGAAGTCGCGAACCTGGCTGCCAAATGGTGGGCTGGCACCTGGGGTGCAAACCTGCGGTTGCGAACGAGGGTAGGGTGTATACTGCTGTGGCTCAGCATGCCAAAATGGAAATCCTGGTTAAGATCAAGCTGGCGGCGCATTCGCCGGCTTGCGGGAATTTCTTGGAAGGGGGAGATATGGGCAAGGTCGAACGACGTAGGTTTCTCGGTTTTTCCGCTACGATCTTGGGAGGCCGTCTGATGGCGGGGAATACGGGCCACGGTTTTGAGAACGGTGGTCAGAGCACGGCAGGCAACGTACACCACCATGTCCAAGCGGCTTCGGTGATGACGGAAACCGCCAACCGCTTTCTCGCCGCGCTCAGCCCGGAGCAGCGGGCTAAGGCAACCTTCAGGTTCAACGACGACGAACGCATGAACTGGCACTTCATCCCCAAGGTGCGCCAAGGGCTGACGCTCGGCGAAATGACCCCCTACCAGAGGCACCTGGCGAACGCGCTGCTGGCTGCCGGCCTGAGCCAAACAGGTTACATCAAGGCCGTTACCATCATGAGCCTGGAAGACGTGCTTAAGACACTGGAGAACGATAGAGGCGACGTCCGCAATCCGGAGAAGTATCATTTCACCGTGTTTGGCACGCCTTCCGATACGGGAACCTGGGGCTGGCGCGTGGAGGGACATCACCTGAGCCAGAACTACACGGTAGCCAACGGCCAGGTGGTGGATGGGCCGAGCTTCTTCGGTGCCAACCCCTCGGAGGTGCGCCTGGGGCCGCGGCGGGGACTGCGGACACTGGCCGGCGAGGACGACCTGGGATTCGAGGTGATTCATGCGCTGGATGAGGCGCAGCAAAAGATCGCCATCGTCGATCCGAAGGCGTATAGCGATATCCTGACGTCGGCCAGCAGGAAGGCGGCGCTCCAGGGGCAGCCCTCGGGGCTTCAAGCAGCGAAGATGAACGGCAGGCAGTTCGACGCGCTGCGCGCGCTGGTGGAACTGTACGCGTCCAATGTGCCGGATGACTTGGCGGCGCGGCGCA
>JBELAJ010000628.1:0-4758 GCA_049508935.1 Terriglobia bacterium
ACCGAAGAACAACTGCTGCAGGCAGCGAAAAAGGCCTTCCAGTCCATTTCCGCCGCAGACTGCAAAGGCTTCTTTTTTAGCGCCCGATACGCTACATAATAAATGGAAATGCTTTAAAGCCCCCGCCCTCCCGCTCCCCGCGAATGATGGTGGGCAGCAGAGGCTAGGCACCTCGGCTTCTGCATGTAGTTCTCGGAATTTCGTGTTTACCTGGAGCGCCGAAACGCAGGCCTGCCCCCGTCGAAACAGAAGAAAAGTCTGGCGTTACCCACCGAAAGCGTGTATTATATAGAGTTAATCATCTAGCTGACCGACAAGCAGGGGAGCGGAGCGCCCGGAAGGCCGGCGAGCTTAGGATCTCCTGCTTTGCAGGGTTGGAAGTGAGGAGGTCTCCAGGACTGTGAGCGTGCTCATTCAATATACTGGATTCCAGTTGAAGCCCCGCGGCAGGGATTACTTGTACCGGGTCGTGGGCGTGAGATCGGAAGACCGAGAGTTCACGCTGACCATCTCGAACCGCTCCTTTGAGGAAAGACGCATTCCCTACCAGGACGGGGCAGCGCTCTGCTACCAGAAACTGCAGAGAGAACTTCTCGGCGAAACCGCCGAAGTCCAGGTCCAGCACCACCTTACGATCTCGGACCGAGACGTCGACGAATACCTCGCGAAGTATCGGCCAGTCAGGAAGCGCTCCTGGTGAATTGTGAATTGTGAATGGAGCGCTGCTTGCCTCCTCCGCATTCGCGATTTATCATTTACTGTTTGACTTTGATCATTGCCGCGCCGTGTTTGGGCACTTCGGCAGTGTATTTTTCCTGGACGGTGCCCAGGTCTTTCCGCGCCCACAGGTCCCGAACCTGCGCGGAATGGCCGAGTCCAAGCGTCGCGAATCTCACTGAAATCGGCAGCGGTGACCCACTACGGTTGAAAAGCCCCACCGCTTTGCTCCCGTCCGCCAGCGGCTTCATCCACACTTCCAAAGGACCTTCCTGCCACACCCGGTGCGCCGCAGCGCCGAGTGAGTCCTGATCGACGGCGATCACTTCCGGATTGGTCAGAATCTCCAGCGTTTCCGGGGTCATCTTAGTCAGGTCATTACCGGCCAGCAAAGGGGCGGCGAGCAGGCACCACAAGGTCATCTGGGTGCGGCCTTCGTCGCTCGTCAGCTTACCGATCCCGATCTGGAGGATGTCCGGATCGTTCCAGTGCCCCGGTCCGACAAACTTGTCTAGCCCGTTGTGCTGGAAGCCGAAAAGAGACATGCGATCGTAGTCGCCGCCGATGTCGTCGGTGGTGCGCCACATATTGCCTCCGACCTTCGGCCCCCAGCGCCAGACGGCCTCGAGTCCGTACTGGCAGAGGCTGTAAACCATGGGGCGGCCGGTGCTCCGGATGGCGTCGTACATCTTCTGATAGGCCCCCTGCATCTCCTCGGGCTTGTAGACCTTCGACGCGCTGCACCAGTCGTACTTCAGGAAGTCCACGCCCCACTGGGCGTAGGTCTCGGCGTCCTGCTCCTCGTGCTTGTAGCTGCCCTCGTAGTTTCCGCAGGTTTTTGGCCCGGGCGAGGAATAGATTCCGAACTTCAGCCCTTTGCTATGAATGTAGTCGCCCAGAGCTTTCATATCAGGGAAACGCTCATTGGGATGAATGATGCCTTTTTCGTCGCGCTTGCCCTGCCAACAGTCGTCGATATTTACGTAGACATAACCGGCGGCTTTCATTCCATTGCTCACCAGCGCGTCGGCGTTGGCGCGCATGATGCTGTCGCTGATCTTGCACTCGTATTGATACCAATCGTTCCAGCCCATGGGCGGGGTTCGGGCAAGCTGGCTGTCCTGGGCGGCTAGGGGACTAAGCATCGTGGCAATGATCGCCGCATACGCCATTCCGCGCAGCCAGCGCGCAAGAGAGCATTTCATGGGTTTCGGCCTCCTGACATTCGAGATACTGCAGGCATAAAAACCGCCGAGGCACTGAGAACGGGCATTTAGTCCGTCTCTGCGCCTCTGCATCTCTGCGGTTAACAGTCCTATGCCATCCAGGGGCGGGTTCGGTCCACGTTCTCAGCCAGAATCTTCTTGGCGATCGCCACATCTTCCTTGAGCTGGAAGTCGAAGATTCCGGCGCAGATAAAGTCGGCGCCGCCGCGGTAGGCAAAGTTAAAGGCCTTTTCCGGGGGAATGGCGCCGGCCGCCATCACCTTGAAAGCCACCCAAGGCGTGTGAACCGTAGCCATATACTCACGCGTCGCCTCGGGCTTTATGTCCCATATGTTGTCGTGATTGTCGGGGCTATTGCTGTCCACCAGGAACTCCCGGCGCCTTTCGCGCGGCGTGGCTGAGAAATAGTCATCCGAATGAAAAGTCTTCATGAAGAAATCGGGCATAATGCCCGCTTTCGCGCACGCCTTTGGGGTTTCGATCGAATGAGCGCCCAAGCCGGCCGGCAACCCGGTCTTCTTCATCATCTCAAGCGCCTCGCCAAGCTCATCCAGCAGGCCCCGGTCGACGAAAGAATCGGTAACCCCGCCTTGGATATACATCGCGTTGGCTCCGTGGTCGACGACCTGCGAGATGTTCTCCTTAAGCTGCGCCAAGCGGATGTCGTAGTAAGACTTAGCCTGAGGATGGACCTCGGAGATCCACTGGATCTTCCCGCCCCGTTCCTGTCGATACCGCTTCATGATGCGCACCGGCTTGTCGAAGGGGTCGGAAAGCACCGTATTGATGCCAAGTTCTTCGGCCAGTTGCCAGGTATCCATCACCCGCTCGTCGGTCTGGTATTCGCGCATCAGGCTCGCCACATACTCCAGGTCGCGCGAGTGGGAATATCCGCTCACTTGGTTGCAGCCCAGGAACAGGCGCGTCACATTGAGGTTCCCCAGCTTGCCGGCCGGAAAACCCTGGTGAAAGGTCTGGGGCATGGCTGGGACGCCGGCAGGCGCCGCAAGAGACAGCCCCTCTTTGGCATTGAGCGCCGCTGCGCTCCCAAATGCAGCCAACGCCGAGGTCTTCAGAAAGTCGCGACGATTATGACGATCAAGCATATTAAACCTCCAATAGTTCGAGTTGGATGAGGCATGCAGAAAAAGGCACACTACCCTTAGAGTGAGTTAATTCTCCGAGCAATTAAGCCACCAACAGCCTGCCGCGATGCGGCGGTCGCTTCGTCGTAGCGTCACAGGGCCTGTAGCGCCGACCTTCAGAGCCTGCCCTGAGCGAAGCGAAGGGTCGGCATGCGGGGGTTGCTGACCTGAAGGTCAGCGCTACGCCGGAACGATCACCAACCCGACCCACAACCGGTGTAGCCGACTGTCTGTCATTCTCCCGGTCTCGCCGCAAAGCTCACAAGCCTGACTTCGTTTTCGCAAATTGTGCTGTTTTTTGCTCCTTTCAGGCCCTGATTTGTGCTAAATTGCACCCAAAACGCACATGATTTGCAGCGTTCAAAAAAGTGATGTGCTTTGTTTTCATGTACTTCTTAGCTTCGTTCCCACTATTTTTCATTTTTTGTAGTTTCCTACATTCCCCCATAGCCGTGGCCCTTCCGCATTTCCCTGCGCCTCGCCGCGCCCCGGCGCTCGTTTGCGACAATGTGTCGGTAATAAGACCATCATGGTAGGCTATCATAGCCTCCAGGACTTGTCAAGTGAAAAATGTGAAGAGGGTCGAAATGTCCATCAGGCAAGGCGTCGAGCAGTCCAGGGTCGAGAGGTCGGGAGAGGTCGTCGCGCAGATGCCATGCCGCTTCACGTCACCCCGAAGTCTGAGCTGCCAGTAGTGACTCGCTTTGATGTGGCACGGCCATCTTGGCCGTGACCGTGCACGGGCAGAGCCTGTCCTGAGCGCAGCGAAGGAATGCCCGTGCCACTCGAAACTGAGTCACCACCGAGCTGCCGGTTGTTTTGAAAATACTCGTGGTGGTGTTGTACACTTGGGACAGGAGGGTAGACGTGCCGGTGAAATGGAAGGACTACATCGCAAGCGACCCCGAGATTCTGCGCGGGAAGCCACGCGTCAAGGGAACCCGCATCCCGGTGAGTCTGGTCTTAGGATACCTGGCGGCAGGCCAGAGCGCCGACCACATCATCGCTGAATTCCCCGATTTGACCCGCGACCAGATTGCCGCGTGCCTGGATTACGCCCGTGACCTCTCGGAATTCACTGTGGAGGTCTGATGGCGCTGCGATTCTTCGCAGACCATTGTGTTTCCAACCAAATCATCGCAGCGCTCCAAGAGGCTGGGCACGAGGTCATCCGCCTGAAAGACGCCCTTCCCACCGAGTCCGCGGATGGCCTGGTCGCCGCCAAGGCCCAACAGTTGGACGCAATCCTTCTTTCTTTGAATGGCGACTTCGCGGATATTGTCACTTATCCGCCCGCGCTTCCGCTAAGGCGCGGCGACGAGGTGCCCGGTTTTTGCTTTGGCGTCGTAAGGGCGAACATGGATTTCGACAGTGCGGCCAAGCGCCGTAAGCCAGGCGGTGAGCCGATCAATGGTCACGCTTTCCATGCGGCCACGAAGGACTTTGGAAAGCGTAGGCTGGTCGGTGCCGCAACGCTCGGCGGCCTCCTTCTGGGTGAGTTTGCGCTTCTCGATCGTCTCTGCAATTGCGGTGATGAGCATGCTCTTGGCAGTCAGTTCCGCTGCCTCGGCGGGCGTAAAGCCGATATCTTCAAACACGTTCCCGCTGCTCTTGTGGAATGTCTCGACCATTTTTCAGTCCTCCCTGTCCAGTGCGCGTGCCGACTGCAA